>NZ_CP070977.1:902686-1203582 GCF_018417535.1 Burkholderia pyrrocinia
GGCGAATCCCGGTGGCCCTGAGCAATACGCACAGTGCGTTCCGCCGATCGAGAAGTTGTGGTCGGCCCTGAGCCACGGCGATCCGTTCCCGTCGTGCGATTTCAGCGCGGGCCTCGCAAACCTTGCACCAGCGATTCGTGCTGCTATCCCGGCCTCCCTGCTCGCCAATCTCGGCGCGGGCACGGGCGCGTCGAACACATGGGCGGGCGGCGGCTACTGTCGCGAAGACCTCGTGTACTGGGGCGGGCCGGAGCAAAGCGTGCTGATGTGCGGCGCATCGGGTGCAATCAACGTGATAATCGACGGGACGCTGTACACGCGAGTGTGGTGGGGCGTGAGCTACCCGGGATCGCTTGCCGGGCTCAGCCTTAATGGCTCGACCAGTTCGACGATCACGGAGTTTTACGGCTCGGGCAGCACGCAGAAGCCGTACGACCCGACGCAGGCCGGCGCGCAGTTCCTCCAGCAGCAGCAACAGCAGCAGAACGGTACGCAGTCGGGCGGAGGCGGCAATTGATGGGCGTGATCGATTTCATGACGCTCGCGCAGCAATGCGCCCCGCACGTCGCGCCAGCGACGATGGCGGCGATCGTGCGCACCGAGTCGGGCTTCAACCCATACGCGATCGGCGTCGTGAACGGGCGCCTCGTGCGTCAGCCTCGCACGCTCGCGGAAGCCACGGCGACCGTGGATGCGCTCGAGCGTGGCGGTTGGAACTACAGCGTTGGGTTGTCGCAGGTCAACCGGCAGCACTTCGCACGCTACGGACTGTCGAGCACGACGGCGTTCGACGTATGCCGCAATCTGCAGGCCGGGGCGGACATCCTTTCGCGCTGCTACGCGCAGGCCACGGGCCGCACGCGCCAGCCCCAGACTGCGTTGCGCGATGGGCTGTCGTGCTACTACAGCGGCAATTTCCAGACGGGGTATCGGACGGGCTATGTCCAGCGTGTGGTGATGAACGCCTCGCAGGGCGGGGACGGTGAGGTCGTGCCGGCGATTGATGGCAGCTCAGTGATCCCGGTGGTGCCGTCGAAGCGGGCCAGCGCGAATCGCGCCCCGAATCGAGTACGTGTCGAACGCGTTCAACCGGACGGGGCGCAATCGGAGCCGGCGTTGCCGACGGCACCGGTTCAATCCAACAGTGCGGTGGTGTTCTGATGGAAAAAGCGCTCATTCTGGCCGAGAAGCCGTCCGTGGCGAAGGATATTGCCGCGGCGCTCGGTGGTTTCCGGGAAGCCGAGCGGAACGTGTTCGAGCGCGACGACCTGATCGTGTCGTGTGCGGCGGGTCACCTGGTGGGCATCGCCGCGCCGGAATCGATCGCTCGTCAGGTGCCGGTCATTCCGGAGCAGTTCGATCTGGTGGTGCGCGAGAAGGCCGAAGATCGGCTGAAGGCAGTGCTCAAGCAAATCCGCCGGAAGGACGTCGGCATGCTGATCAACGCGTGCGACGCGGGCCGCGAAGGCGAGCTGATTTTCCGGTTGATCGTCGAGTTTGCGCAAAGCCGCAAACCGATCAGTCGCATGTGGTTGCAATCGATGACGCCGCAGGCGATCCGCGACGGCTTCGCGGTGATGCGCACGGACGCGCAGATGCAGCCGCTGGCTGCTGCTGCACGCGCGCGTGCCGAGGCGGACTGGATCGTGGGCATCAACGGCTCGCGTCTGTGCAAGCTTCTGACTGGTGATCAGACGCCGGTCGGCCGAGTGCAGACGCCGACGCTGATGATCGTCGTGGCACGGGAGGAGGCGATCCGGCGCTTCCAGGCGCGCACGTTCCACGAGGTGCACCTGAAGGTCGGGTTGCAGGCGGGCGAGTTCGTCGCGCGCTGGCAGAACCCCGAGGTAAATCGTGCCGAGGGCGACCCGCTCGAGCGCATCTGGGACGCAACGCTAGCGCAAGCGATCGCGAAACGCTGTGGCATTCGTGGGCTCGACAGCGTGGCTGACGAGACGCAGCCGTCGAAGCGCGTCGCGCCGACGTTGTTCGATCTGACGACGCTGCAGCGCGAGGCGAACCGGCTCTATGGCCTGTCGGCGAAGGACACGAGCGACCTCGCGCAGCTGCTGTACCAGACGCACAAGGTATTGACCTATCCGCGTACCGACGCGAAGGCACTCCCTGAGGATTATCTGCCGACGGTGACGCAGATCATGGGTGCATTGACCGAGAGCGGTTACGCGAAGGAAGCGAACCCGATCCTCGAGCAGAACTGGATCCGTCCAACAAAGCGCATCTTCGACAACAGCAAGATCTCGGACCACTTCGCGATCATTCCGACGGGCGACACGCCGAGCGGCCTGTCGCAGGCCGAGCAGGCGATCTATGACCTGGTTGTACGACGCATGCTCGCCGCGTTTTACCCGGACGCGGAGTTTGCGGTTACGACACGCACGGTTCAGCTCGGTGACGATCGTTTTGTCGCACGCGGGAAAGTGCTGGTGACGCCGGGTTGGCTTGCGGTCTACAAGGGCGAGACGAGCGACGGGAAGAGCGATCGCAAGGAAGACAGCGCGTCGCTGCCGGTGCTACAACCTGGCGAGGCCGGGCGTCACGCAGGGGTGTCGATTGCGCAGGGCGAGACGCGGGCGCCTGCGCGCTACAACGAGGCCACGCTGCTGTCAGCGATGGAGCACGCTGGAGAAGAGGTTGCGGACGAAGCATTGCGCGAGGCGATGTCTGAGCGCGGCCTCGGGACGCCGGCCACGCGGGCCGCACACATTGAGGGGCTCATCGCGGATGGTTACCTCGAGCGCCAGAAGAAGCAACTGGTGCCGACGGCACGCGCCTTCGCGTTGAAGGCGTTGCTCTCGAAGCTGCGGGCCGAGGCGCTGCTGTCGCCTGCGCTGACCGGCGAATGGGAGGCGCGCCTGAAGGCGATCGAGCGCGGCGAGATGTCGGTCGAGGGCTTCCGGCCGCCGATCGTCGCGTTCGTGCGGGAGTTCGCACAACGCACGAAGGTGGCTGAGGCCGCGCAGCTTGCGGGCAATCCGCCGTGTCCGACGTGCGGCCAACCGCTGCGCCGCGTGTCGGGTTCAAAGGGACCGTTCTGGAGCTGCTCGGCGTATCCACATTGCACGGCGACGCTTCCGGACGAGAACGGGCGGCCGGGTAAGCCGAAACCGAAGGCGCAGGTGAGTCAGCACAAGTGTGCATGTGGCGCGGGCTTGATCAATCGCACCGGGATCGCGAAGAAGTCCGGCAAGCCGTACAGCCTATGGTCCTGCAGCCAGTATCCAAAATGCACGCGATCGTACAACGACAAGGGCGGCCAGCCGGACTATGCGGATCGGCCGGTTTGACGCGAAATCGACAAGGAGGTGTGACGCATCATGAAAGAGTGAGCCGGTAGCTAACTGAGAAGCACGCGTGTCGACAGAACGGAAGGAATCAAGGCGGCACGGCAGGATTTTGGGAGCAGTGAAGAGCAGTGAGGGGTGGGCAGTGAAGACTGTGGCAGGGAAGCACTGCGCATCGATTTTAGGAGTACTGACGGAGAGAAACATGAAGAAACGAAATATTAGCGAACGATTGTTCGCGGCACTCGGCGCCGTGATGTTGGGGATGCTGCTGGCAAACCCGGCATTCGCGCAACTGTCATCGCAGGCGAGCACGATCCTGAACCAGGTATCCGCCGCGCTGACGGCGATCGGGGTAGTCACCTGCACGATCGCGATCATGTGGGCAGGCTTCAAGATGCTGTTCCAGCACGTGCAATTCGGGGACATCGCGAAGATTTTCATCGGTGCCATTCTGATCGGTGGCGCCAGCACGATGGCCGGCGTCCTGCTCTCCTGATCGGGCTAATGAAAGGGAGTCGAGGCCATGAATGCACCGAACCTGCGTGACGAAATCTTCAAGGGCTGCACGCGCCCGGCGATGTTGTTTGGGGTTCCGATCGTGCCGTTTGTCGTCACGGTCGGCGCGATTCTCATCGCCGGCATGTGGACGTTTATCGTGTCGTCTGCTGCGGCGATGATCGTGCTGTCGCTGATGATTCCGGCGCTGTTCGCGATGCGCATGGTGACGCGTAGTGACGACCAACGGCTTCGGCAGCGTTTCATGGCCTTGCGGATGCGTCTATCACAGCGTAACGGAAAGTTCTGGGGGGCGAGTTCGTACTCGCCGACCCGGACGAAGAAGCGTAAGAGCGGCGAACCGGCTTCGAAGTTCGAAGCCGAAGCCGCGCGCGAAGTGATGGTCGCCGATTTTGTACCGTACTCGTCACATCTGACGGACACGGTTATTCGGACGCGCGAAGGCGACTACCTGCGGCTGTTCCGGCTCGAGGGGATTCCGTTCGAATCCGCCGACCCGATGGAGCTCCTCGCGCGTCATGAAGGTTTCAATAGCCTGGTGCGCAGCTTCGCGACGGGCAACGTCGCGCTGTGGTCACATCGTATCGGCCGCCAGGTTGCAGACCGCTTTGACTCGCAGTACGCGAACGAACGGATCGACGAGGTCGCACGGAACTACTACGACGGGCTCGAGCAATACCGGATGATGGCGCGCGACCAGTATCTGGCGGTGATCTACCGGCCAGTACGTTCGAAAGTCGGTCGCGCGCTTAAGCGCGGAGGGTTGCGCACGCTGGAGACGATTCGCGAGGACGAGCGCGCGGCGATCAAGGTGCTGGACGACGTCGGTCGCGACGTGATGGCCAGCCTGAAGCGCTACAAGCCCGAGCCGCTCGCGACGTACCAGCACAACGGGCGCACGTTTTCACGGGCGCTGGAGTTCCTCGGGTATCTCGTGAACGGGGTATGGGAGCGCGTGCCGGTGCCGAGCGGAAAGATCTCGGACGCGTTGCCGACCTCTCGCCTGTTCTTCGGGGGCGAGAAGCTGGAAATCCGGACGTCCGACGGCCGCCGCCGGTACGGCGTAATGCTGGACCTGAAGGATTACCCGGAGAATTCGGAGCCCGGTATGCTCAACGGCCTGCTGTACGGCCAGTTCGACTACATCGAAACACAGAGTTTTTCGATCCTGGACCGGGCGAGTGCGAAGGATGCGCTGGAACGCCAGCGCGGCCACCTGATCGCGAGCGAGGATGCGGCGAGTTCGCAGATCGCAGCGATGCACCAGGCGCTCAACGACCTGATCAACGGCACGTTCGTGCTGGGCGAGTACCACTACTCGCTGGCGGTGTTCGGCGATACGCCGGCGGAGGCGGAGCGGGCCGCGTCGACCGCGCGGGCGATTTTGCAGGAGGCCGGATTCCAGGCGGCAATGGTCGATCTCGTCGCAGATTCGGCGTGGTTCGCGCAACTGCCGGCGAACTGGCGGTACCGGCCGCGCGAGGCGAAGCTCAGTTCGCGCAATTTCTGCGGGCTGTCCTGCTTCCACAACTTCCCGTCGGGCAAGCGCAACGGAAACCCGTGGGGGGAGGCGATCGCGATTCTCAAGTCGCCGAGCGGGCAGCCGGTGTATCTGAACTGCCACGTGACGCCGGAAGATCAGGATTCGTTTGACCGGATGGCGCTCGCGCACACAGTGCTGATCGGCCAGGCGGGCTCGGGCAAGACCGCGCTCGAGATGTTCATCCTCATCATGCTCACGAAGTACGGCGCGTCGATCGCACTGTACGACAAGGACCGTGGCTGCGAGATCGCGATTCGCTGGATGGGCGGCACGTATCTGGTGATGAAGCGTGGCGATTCGACCGAGCTGAACCCGTTCTGGCTCGATCCGACACCTCAGAACGTCGACTTCTGGGCACGCCTCGTGACGAAGCTGGTCGAGCGCCCGAATCGGCCGCTCAGGACGAAGGATGAGACGGATATCTGGACGGCGGTATCGGCAGTGGCTGGGATGCCGCGTGAGGTTCGGCGCCTGTCGATGGTGTGGCAATTGTTGCCGAAGGACGGCGAGGACAGCCTGCACGAGCGCCTGGCGAAATGGTGCCGGCCGGGCAAGCTCGGCTGGGTACTGGACAACGCGACGGACAAGGTCGCGGCGTCGATCGCGAACTGCAAGATCTTCGGGTTCGACGACACCGATCTGATCGACGATCCGGAGATTGCGCCGATCGTGACGATGACGATGCTGCATTACACGGATCTGAAGATCGACGGCAACCGGTTCGTGGTGGTGTTGGCTGAGTTCTGGAAACGGCTGCAGAGCGATGTGTACACGGCATTCGCGGAAGACATGCAACGCACGGGCCGAAAGGAAAACACTTTCGCGATCTACGACACGCAGTCGCCGTCCGAAGTGATCGCAAGCCGTGCGGCGAAGGCCCTGATCGGCCAAATGGCGACGGAAATCTACCTGCCGAACCCGAAAGCGGACGAAAAGGACTACATCGACGGTTTCAAGCTGACGCGTGCCGAGTTCGACATCGTGCGCAGCCTGGGCGAGAACAGCCGGCGTTTCCTCGTGAAGCAGGGCTCGCGCTCGTTCGTCGCCACGCTCGACCTGTCTGGTCTGAGAGCGGGCGACGGTGACGCAATCGACATCCTGTCGGGCTCGAAGGACAACGTCGAGCTGCTCGACGACGTCCGGCAGGAAGTCGGCGATGACCCGCAGACCTGGCTTCCTGTGTTTCAACGGAGGCTCGCAGAGCGGCGTGCGATGGAGCGTCGCGAGAAGTATCTGGGCCGTGCCGAACAGGTGTCACCTGCGACGAGGAGGGCGTGATGGCGACAACGACAGGTGTGTTCTCGATGATCGGAACCGGGATCGAGAGCGGCATTGGGGCTTACGTCACGTCGACGTCGGCGGCGCTGTCGAGCGCGTTGGTGCCAGTCGTGACCACGGCGGTGACGCTGTGGATCATGGCGTATGGATTTGCGGTGATGCGCGGCGACGCGTCGGAGTCGATCCCAACGTTCTCGTGGCGGGCGGCAAAGATCGCGATGTTCCTCGCCGTTGCGCTCGGTAGCGGCATCTATCAAAGCACGGTTCTGAATGACGTCCAGACTGGCACGGCTGCGCTGGCGCAGACGATCTCGCAAGCCGGCGGTGGCATGTGCGCGACGAGCGCGAATGTATCCGGATCGTCGGCCAGCAGTGTCTATACAGCACTTGATTGTTATGACGCAGCGATAGGCGCGATCGCGAGCCAGGATATTACGCGCGCCACACAGGCAGGTGCAACGCAGTTCGGTGCGGCGCTGGGCTACTTGATGAGCGCCGTCATCGTAAGCATCGGTGGTGGTGTCTTTCTAGTCGTGTGCTCATTCGAAACAGTGCTCGCGCGCGTTTTTCTCGATCTCGTGCTGGGACTGGGGCCGATCTTCATCGCGTGCGCTGCCTTCGAGCCTTCACGTCGATATTTCGACGCATGGGTCGGCAAGGTCGTCACGTATTGCCTGCTGCAGGTATTGATCGCTGCGTTTCTGGGGATGGCGCTGTCGGTGTTTTCAAGTGAGGTGCAATCGTTGACAGGCTTGTCATCTGCACCGGCCGCAGATAACGGTGGTAACGCCTTTGCGAGTTTTTCGAACCTGGTGTTTGGCAGTTCGGGATCGGCGACCACGACCGACGATCAGTACTTCGTCAGCGCGCTCGGGATGCTGGCGACGGGGATCTTTCTTGCAATGTTGTGCTGGCAATTGCCATCGATCGCGTCGGCGCTCGGCGGCGGCAGCGCCGTGTCAGGCATAGGCGCATTCGCGGCCGGTGTCGGGAGCCGCGGACTGCCCGGAGCGGTGGGCAAGATCGCAGGCGGAATCGGCGGCCTCGGCCAGAACCTCGGCGGCAAGCTGCCGTGGAATCGGGGAGGTGGCGGCGGCAGTGTTTCGAGTGGCGGTGGCGGAGGAGGTGCCGGACTGCGCCCGGCCTATCAACGCATCGTGATGGACAACCTGAACCGGCCCGGTGCCGATTCGTAGTCGAGGGTATGGAGGTAAGCATGTTCAAGAATCGTATCAAACGGAGCGCGATGGCAGTGGCAATTGCGTGCTCGATTGGGCTCGCGGCCGTGCCGCAGACGTTCGCGCAAGGCATCCCGGTGTTCGACGCGGCGTCTGTCGCGCAAATGCTGCTCACTGTTCAGAACCTGCAACAGCAGGTTCAACAAGCGATCGCGCAGTACAACGCGCTCACGGGCATGCGCGGCTTCGCCCTCATTGGCAGCCTGCTCAATAACCCGGTGATCGCGCAGTCGCTGCCGTCCGGCTGGCAGAACATCTATACGGCCATCCAGAATGGCGGTTACTCAGGTCTGACAGGGGCTGCGCAGGCGCTGCGGGCGGCGAGCCAGATCTACAACTGCGAGAACCAGTCGGGTGTCGATCAGCAGATTTGCCAGCGCGCGCTGAACAAGCCGTTCCAAGACAAGGCGCTGGCATTGCAGGCATACCAGACCGAACTGAGCGAGCTAACCGAGATCCAGAATCTCGTTCAGCAGATCCAGCAAACGCAGGATCCGAAGGGTATCGCGGAGCTTCAGGCGCGCATTCAGGGCGAACAGGCAGCGGTGCAACAGGAAACGACCAAGCTGCAACTGTTCCGAATGATGGCCGACACCGAAGACAAGCTGATCGCCGAGCAGCAGCACGAGCTGGACCTGAAGCGCGCGTCGAGCACGCAGCGTGCCCAGGACCGCCTGCAGTCGGTGACCTTCAACTGACAGAGGCAGTGATGAAGGGATTTATTTCAACTTCTATTTTCGTAGTCCTTATTGCAGCGTTGCTGCCTGGCTGTAGCAGCACGCCGAAGCCGCCGCCGCTGCCGGATGGACACCATCGCGTGCCGGTCAACGCGACGCAAACCGGAGGTCAGTCGTGAGCGTATTCAAAAACAAGCCATCGGCGCTCGACTGGGAGGCGTCGGCCGTCCAGATGCGCGACCAGTCGGAACGGCGCGCATGGCGAGTCGCGGTGGGCGCATGTGCAGTCGCGATCGCTTGTGCGGCCGCTTTGGCTGTCATGACGCCGTTTTACCGCAACGTGCCGATCCCGATCGAGGTCGACAAGCTCACGGGCGATGCCCAGGTGCTCGACGTGCTGGATGCCCAGCACGTGCCGGTTGCCCAGGTCATCGACAAGCATTGGTTGACGACGTATGTCCAGATGCGCGAACGGTACTACTGGCCATTCTTGCAGATGGACTACGACGCGGTGCGCGCGATGAGCGACGGCCAGGCGCTGAAGGATTACGACGCGATTTACACCGGCCCAAACTCGCTCGATCAGCAGCTCGGCGCCGACGTGCAGCGGCGCATCAAGATCCTGGCGACGACGCTGCCGCCGGGCGAGCCGGGCCGCGCGGTGGTGCGGTTCATGCGCACGACGACCGATCATGGCGAAACGGGGCAACCGACGTGTTTCGTGGCGACGATCGCATACAGGTATCAGCCGAAGATCCTTCGCTCAGAGAAGGATGCGACGACGAACCCGCTCGGATTCAAGGTGACGGCGTACAGCCGCGACGCCGACTATGGCTTCTGCGGTGACGGTCCTGCACCGACACCCGCGAAATCGCCGTCGGTGGCTACCAGTCTGCCGGTTGCATCGTCGGTACCGGCCGTGACTGGCGCCGCGGGCGCATCGGTTCGGATCGAGTCGCCGGCGGCATCGGTTGTCTCGGCTCAGAAGGGGGCACGGCCATGATGCGCGCACGGATTGTTCATGAATGGGCGCTGGCAGTTGCAGTGGCAGTCGCAGCACTTGCGAGTGCGCATGTGCTCGCAGCGCAGGTGCCGGGTTACCAGGGCGACAGTCGGGTGCGGCAGGTGCGCTATGACTCGGCAGAAGTCGTGCGGGTCTATACGCAGCGCGGGATCGGCACGCAAATCGTGCTGGGCCGTGCCGAGAAGATCGTGATGGCAGCGATGGGCGATAACGCCGATGCGGCGAGCTGCACGCAAACCGCGCAAAACGGTGGCGGTCAGCAGGTGGCCGTTGCTGACTGGCGAATTGCGGCGTGCAAGGGCGACTCGGTGATTTTTCTGAAACCGGGCCTGCACGCCCACGATACGAACCTGATCGTCCACACGGATCGCCGCGACTACTCATTCGATCTCGTCGTGCTGCCGCTGAAGTCGAAATTCGGCAACAGCGACGTGATGTATCGCGTGACGTTCTCGTACCCGGACGACGCCGCAGCGGCAGCTTCTGCCGCGGGCGCGGTGCGTCTCATCGCGCAGCGGGAGGCCGCAGTGCCCGCGAAGCGGAACGAAGCGTACTCGATGCAGGCGGTGCCGCATTCGGATGACATCGAGCCGTCAGCGGTGTGGGACGACGGGCGCTTCACGTACATCACGATCCCCGACAACCGCAAGGTCCCGACGGTGTTCCGGCTCGCGGACGACGGCACCGAGCACGTGCCGGACAAGCATATGGACGGCGACACGATCGTCGTACACGAGGTCGCGAAGCAATGGGTGCTGCGTCTGGGAGACGAAGCGATCGAGATCTGGAACAACGCGTTCGATCTGAACGGCGTGCCGCCCGTGGATGGCACGACGGTGCCGGGCGTGGCGCGCGTATTGAAGGGTGGCGAGCATGAGTGACGAAATCCATCGCCTCCCGCCGGAGGCAGGCAGTAACGCGCTACACGACGAGCCTGTTCAGGAAACGCCATCTCACGAAAGCGAAATCGGGCGCGGGGAAGCGGCGCATGCGGATCTCTACGATTCGCCGCCGTCGCCGCAGGTCGAGACGACGCATGCCGCGGCCCCGGCGAGCGGCCACGAATCGCCGTCGGCCGAGGCGAAGTTTGCACCGACTCACCCGGACCATCCGACATCGCCGGATCAGCCGGACGGATTTCCGGATCTGGCGCGCCCGAGGTCTTCAGGCGCTGGCGCTGGATGGCGTCGTAGCCTGATGTGGTTGGGTTTTGCGGTGGTTGTGATAGGTGGCGCAGTGTGGTCGGTGCACCGGGTGATCACGCAGCACCAGGCCGACGTCAAGCACGAGCGCGACGTGACCGCCAACGCGTCGAATGGTGGCCGCTCGTTCGACCCGACGCCCCCGGCAACGCCGACTGGCGCGTCGGCGCCGGTCGGCACGGCGACCGGGGCTGTGCCGGTACCGCCGGTGACGCAGGGCCAGACGGGGGGGCAGGTTGTCGCGTCGCAACCGGGGACGGCTGCGGCACCGGTGCAGATGGCGGCACCGCACGAGACGGCAAGCTGGTACGACGCTGGGCTGATGATCGGCGCAGGCAGTTCGACGCTTGAAACGCCGAGCGCATCCCAGAGCCAGGGCTTGTCGACGACGGCTTCGTCAAGCACGAGCGTGCAGGGTGGCCTTGCCGCGGCCTTGACGGCGACGCCGCTTCACGCGGTACAGGCAACGACGTTCGCGAACCGCGACCTGTTGCTGTCGGCTGGCGCCAAGATTCCGTGCGGTGGCGATACGGCGTTCGATTCGACGTTCGCGGGCGTCAGCACGTGCACGGTCAGCTCCGACGTGTATTCGGACACGGGCCATGTGCTGTTGATCGAGCGCGGCTCGACGGTCAACACGGAGTTCCGGTCGCTGCCGGCGCAGGGGCAGCGACGGGTGTTCATCCTGTCCGCGCGCATCAAGACGCCGCACGGTGTGGTGGTGCAGATCGACTCTCCGGCGGCTGACGCACTGGGCCGGATGGGCATCGACGGCGATGTGAACAACCACTGGGGCGAGCGGATCGGTGCTGCTCTCCTGTTGGCGCTGGTTCAGGACTCGATTGGCTATCTGGCGTCGCGTAGCAGTAGTGGATCGAGCGGGACGGTGGTGTTCCAGAACACGCAGCAGACCGGCAACGACATGGCAGGCAAGGTGCTGAACAGCACGATCAACCTGCCGCCGACGATCTCGAAGAACCAGGGGGCCGATTTCCTGATCGTGCTGGCGCGCGATCTGGACTTCAGCAGCGTGTACCAGCTGGAGGCGAAATGAACGCGCCGATGCCGCCTGTGAAGTTCGACGACGTCGACGAGCGCCTGCCGGCGGATGCCGCGCTACGCGTGCTGATGCCGGAAATCGCGCAGTTGCTGGCGATGGACGGCATCACGGAGCTGGTGATCAACGATGCGGGACGGGCACTGACGGAGACGGAGACGGGTTGGCTGGTGCATGAGGTGCGGGAACTGACGCACGAACGGCTCGAGGCGATCGCAGTCGCGGTGGCGACGTTCACGAGTCAGGGGATCTCGGCGCACCGGCCGATCCTGTCGGCGCTCTTGCCCGATGACGAGCGGATCCAGATCGTGGTGCCGCCGGCGGTGCCGGCGCGCAGGATTTCTTTCACGATCCGCAAGCCTACCTCGTCGATTATCGAACTACCGGTGTACGAGGCGCGCGGTGTGTTCGAGGGCACGGTATGGCGGCGTCCCGCAGGCCTCGACCGAGTATGGAACGCACTGAGCCCGGTTGATCGCGAACTGGTCGAATTGCTCGAGGCGAAGCGATTCGTTGAGTTTTTCATACAAGCCGTGCGCGAGCGCAAGAACATCGTGCCGGTCGGAGACACGGGCTCAGGCAAGACGACCTTTACGAAGTCGCTGTCGCTGCACATTGGCACGACGGAGCGCGTGGTCACGATCGAGGATGTGCGCGAGCTGTTTCTGGGGCACCTGCAGAACGTGGTGAATCTGCTGTACAGCAAGGGCGGACAAGGCCAGGCGAAGGTGACCCCGGCGGACCTCATTGCATGCTCGATGCGCATGAAGCCGGATCGGGTGCTGCTCGCCGAGCTGCGGGGAGCAGAGGCGTTCGATTTCCTGAAGCTGATGACGACGGGCCACGAAGGCTCGCTTTGCACATATCACGCGCGCTCGCCGGCGGTGGCGCTCGAGCGCTTCGCGCTGATGGCAAAGGAGCACCCGGAGGCACAGAGCTACGACGATGCCGCGCTCAAGCGCTTGCTGATGCTGACGGTGGACGTGATCGCGCATCTCGAGGCGAAGCCAGTCTATGACGAATACGGGCTCCAGACCGGCAAGAAGCGACGGATGACGGAGATCTGGTTCGATCCGGTGAAGAAACTCGAAGCGTCGTATGCGTGAGGAATGAGCGGAATGGATGAATTCGATCAGGCTTCCGAGCTGGAGGAGGCCGAGCGCGCCAGGGGGATTGCAGCGGTGTTGGCCGCGCAGGGGGCCGGCGAATCGGCGCATGAATGTATCGGCTGTGGCGAGCCTATTCCGCAGGCGCGCCGGGAGGCGGTGATGGGGTGCCGGTATTGCGTGGTGTGCCAGAGCCGCCGTGAGCGGGTGGGCCGGCGAATGAGCCGGTAAAAGAGGGTCCCGCATTCCGAAGACCGTGGCAGGGAAGCGGAATGCGGGACTTGACGGAGAGGGCCAGTCCTGACGGACGGGCCAATGGCAACCCGTTTTCCGGGCGGCCTTAACGTTATGGATGGGTATTGTAATGAAAACTCTGAAGGAACGCCGACGGACGGCGGTTGCGGCGGCGATTGGTGGGGTGATCGCAGTGTGGGCGGGCACTGCGAATGCGCAATTTGTCTGCATCAGCGCCAGCACTGGGCAGGCTGGCGCAACCGCCACGTATGCGACCGATGTCGCGTGTGGCACGAATGCTGTTGCAAATGGCAGCAGTACCACCGCGAATGGGGAAGCAACGGCTTTCGGTAATGGCGCAAGCGCAACCTCTTTCGGTGCAACGGCCATAGGTGATGGCGCTAGCGCATCGGCTGTCAGTGATGTCGCCATCGGCAACGGCGCAACTGCCAATTCGAAGACCTATGGGAATGGTACCAGCGCGGTTGCGATCGGCAGTGCCGTGGCTCAAGGAGCCGCATCGGTGGCGATCGGCGAGAGCGCGAATGCTAACGGCGACCATGCCGTCGTAGTCGGGAACGGGCAAGCGAATGGTACTGGCGCCGTGTCGATCGGTGGTGCATTTGCAAACGCGGCCGAGTCGACAGCATTGGGACACTTCTCGTTCGCGAACAACGCGGACGATGTCGCGCTCGGATCCTACTCGAGGACGACGGCACCGCATACGGGCACCACCGGATTGTACGGCGTCACTGCGGCAGGTACGCCGGACAGCGTCGTGTCGGTTGGTTCTGCAAGTGGTGTCGTGTTGCAACGCCAGATTCAAAACGTTGCTCCGGGCGTGATCAGTGCGACCAGCATGGACGCGATCAATGGCAGTCAGCTGTATTCGGTTGCACAGGGGGTGAATGCGCTCGGTGCATCGACGGCTTCTGCGCTCGGCGGTGGCTCGACCTTCAACACGGCGACCGGCCAGATCAGCGCACCGTCGTACCCGGTGTACGGCACGGCCTACACGAACGTTGGCAGTGCGATCGCTGCGCTGCAGTCGGGCAGCCCGGTGCAGTACACGGCGGCGGCCGGCAGCACCACGCCGCTCGCGGCCGGTTCGGCGCCGACCAACAGTGTCACGCTGGTCGGGGCGGGCGGTGCATCAGCCAATACGACGCCGGTGACGCTCTCGAACGTCGCGCCGGGCGTGGCGGCGACGGATGCGGTCGACGTGCAGCAGCTGAACACCGCGGTGGCGAACGCGGGTGCGCACTATTACAGCGTCAATGACGGCGGCACGCAGGGCGCGAATTACGCGAACACGGGGGCGACCGGCACCAACGCGCTCGCGGCCGGCGTTGGCGCGACGGCGGCCGGTGCGTCGGCGAGTGCGATTGGCGCGAACGCGGACGCCGTGAATGCGAACGACGTCGCGCTCGGCTCGGGATCCGTCACGGCCGCGCCGGATACGGGCACGACCGCGCTGTATGGTGAAACGGCCGCGGGCACTGCGATGTCGGTCGTTTCCATCGGCGCCGCCGGCAGCGAACGGCAGCTCACGAATGTCGCGCCGGGCGTGATCAGTGCGACGAGCACCGACGCGATCAACGGTAGCCAGCTCTGGTCGGTTGCGCAGGGCGTCAACAGCCTTGGCGCGGGCGTCGCTTCAGCGCTAGGTGGCGGCGCTGCGTTCAACACTTCGACGGGCGTCTTCACGATGCCGTCGTACACGGTCCAAGGCACGACGTACAGCAATGTGGGCGCGGCGCTGTCGGGCCTCGACGCGGCGGTCACGACCGCGCAGAACACCGCGAACCAGGCGCTGTCGATCGCGAACAACAGCGTGCAGTACGACCCGTCGAAGGCGGGCACAGGCAGCACCACGACCGGTACCGGGGGCGGCACCAGCGTCACGCTCAATCCGAGCGGCACCGCGGCCGGTGTTCACAACGTCGCGGCCGGTGCGCTCACGTCGACCAGCACCGATGCTGTCAATGGCAGCCAGCTCTACGCGACCAACCAGAACGTGACGAACGTGCAGACGAGCGTCACGAACCTGACGAACGCAGTGACGAACGGCACGATCGGCATCGTACAGCAGCAGGGCGGCTCGAGCGCGCCGATCACGGTCGGCGCACAGACGGGCGGCACGCAGGTGAACGTCGCGGGCACGGCGGGCGATCGCCGGATCTCGGGCGTCGCAGCGGGTGTCGCCAACGACGACGCAGTCAATGTGAGCCAGCTGAACAACGCGGTCCAGCAGGCGACGTCGGGTGCCGTCAACCAGGCCAACGCGTACACGAACCAGCAGGTTTCGGGCCTGAGCCGCCGGCTCGATGCGCTCGGCGCCGAAGCAATGGCGGCCTCCTCGCTGATGCCGAACGCACGGGCGGAAGGCAACGTGCAGCTCGCGGCGGCAGCCGGCACGTACGGCGGCGCTACGGCGCTGGCGCTCGGCGCGAACGTGTGGCTGTCGGACCGCGTGCTCGTAAACGCGCACGTCGCGCAGTCGACGGGCTCGGGCGGGCGTTTCGGTGCGTCGGTTGGCGCGACGATCGGTTTCTAACCCACCCTCGAAATTCTGACGGGTTCGCAGGTGTGTGCCGCACGACGCGCCGGCGGGCCGGGAGACTGACATGAAACGTACGCTCATGACGGGCGGAATGGTGGCAGCGATGACCGTGATGGTCGTGGCGTCAGCGCCGGCGTTTGCCAGCATCTCGCGAGATGCTGACGCGCTCGTGCCGGCCGCGCGGTCCGTTGCGGATCCGTACTCGCGCGGTCTGGCGCAGGGCTGGCTCGAAATTGCTGCGCGCCAGGATCGCGAGGTGCTGGTTTCGCACACCTACAACGACGCGGCACCGAAGGCACTGCAAAACGCGAAGCATTTCATCGACGGCAGCGTGCCGTTCGCGCAGATCTATGACACGAAGCACTGGCCTGTCGGCGACCGGCCGGATTGGACCTCTGCGCTGCGTGAAATCGAGCGCGTCGACGAACGTGCGGCGCAGTCGCCGTGCAAGGGGGAATCGGCGGGAAGGTTGGCCGCATTGACCGACGAAGCCTGGAAAGAACAGGACGAAACGCACGGCACGCGCTGGGTGCATGGCTGGACGCAGATAGAAAGCGTCCAAAAACTAGCGCAGCTGGTTGATCGCGAGCTCGACGCGTGTCGTCCGGTGCCGCCGAAGTCGGCGCCCGAACCGGTCGTGCTGTCCGCCGACGCGCTATTTGCGTTCGATAGCGCGGACCTGACGCCGGAGGGCGAGCAGGTGGTTACAGGTCTGGCGGAGCGACTGAAGCCGCTTACCCATCGCATCGTGAAGGTGACGGGCTATACCGACCGGATGGGTGGCGATCGGTATAACGCGGCGCTGTCGTGGCGACGGGGGCAGGCGGTTGCGCAGGCGTTGATCGCGGCAGGCATCGAGGCGGGCAACGTCCAGGTATGGGGCATGGGCAGCTCCAACCCGGTGGTCGATTGCCCGGGACCGCAGTCCGATTCGGTGATCGCGTGCCTCGCGCCAAACCGTCGTGTGACGGTTCAGTCGGAGGACGAAGCGAGCGTGCCGTCGCATCTGACTCCCGCGCAGATGCAGCAGATGCAGCAACTGATGCTACGGCTGCGCGTGATGGGGGGCTATGGCCCGTGGGACTGAAGGATCCGGTGATACGGACCACCTTGATGTGACTGGGGCGTTCGACGGCGCGATGAAGCGGGCGGGCACGGGGTCGTACGCGGTGTTTAACCAGGGAATGGAATTGAAGCGGAGGACAGGATGGCGCGCGAACAGGTGACGAGCCGGCAGGCATTGAGGTTTGGCTATAACCCGGTCACGGGATGGTTGATGGAGTTGAACGATCGAACGAAGGCCGCGCTTGACGAAGTGCGCAAGCAGTTCGACGAAGACGATTGGAAGCATGGCTTCACCGGCAACCGCGGCGTGACGACGGAAGCGCGGCGGATGCTCGAGGAGCGAGGCGTCGCGGGCGAGCGGCTCACCGGGCGGATCGTTGCGGCGTACTACGCCGAGAGCCAGGATGAGGTCCGCAAGCTGACGTATCCGTACGTGCGGGTGAAGCTCGTCGACGGCGCTGAAGGCTATCTGGTGTCGTTCGGTTTGCACACCGGCCCCGCCCGCATGCTGATCCAGAAGCTGCTCGCGGTGAAGCCGGGGCAGGTCGTGACACTGGCCGCGTTCGGCAAGCTGAACGACGAGGGCTATGCGAATCACGCGGCGAGCCTGAAGGACGAAGCGGGTGAGGAGATCAAGGGGCCGGGCGGCCTGTTCAAAGCGGCCGAGGCGGTTGCCCAGGAAAAGATCGCGGCGCTCAAGGCGCAGGGGATGGACGACCGCGAGCTGATCGCGCGCGCGCGGGCGCAGGCGTATCTGGAGTTTCATCGCCAGTTGCTCGAGGACAGCGTGATGCCGGCGTTCAAGGCGTATGCGGACAACGCGCGAGCGGAAGCCGGGCCGGCTCAGGATCCGCCGCCCGAGCTGGAGGCGGCGACGGCGAAGGATGGATACGCCTATGGCGGAGACGGCGGATTCGACGAGATGCCGGACGACGTGCCGTTCTAGGAGGGTTGACCAACCGTTGAATATCGGAAATGTCGGCTAATTGAAAAGGACTGCTAATAATGAAGGCGAAAGGATGGTGGGTAGCGCTGGCGCTGATCGTGCCCCTTGCGGCCCAGGCGGGCGGCCTGCTGGGATGGATGGTGGCACCGACGCAAACGCAGGCGAGCGCGCCTGGGACGACGGCGTCCGGCGCGGTGTCGATTGAGGTCGGGTTTTCACCGGACGGCAGCGCGCAGGCATTGGTGTTGAAGACGATTGGGAGCGCGCGCTCGTCGATCCGCCTGGCGGCGTACTCGTTCACGTCGCCGGAGGTGGTGCGCGCGCTGATCGATGCGAAGCGTCGCGGCGTGGATGTCGCGGCGGTGGTCGACGAGAAGAACAACTTGCGCGAGGACCGATCGGGCAAGGCGCGTGCCGCATTGAATCTGTTGGTCAACGCCGGCATTCCGACGCGCACGATCAGCGTGTACCCGATTCACCACGACAAGTACTTCGTCGTCGACGGTCTGGATGTCGAGACGGGGTCGTTCAATTACAGCGAGGCGGCCGCGCGCCGCAACAGCGAGAACGCGCTCGTGATCTGGCGGGATCCGGCGCTTGCGAAGGCATATCTGGACCACTGGCAAAGCCGCTGGGCACAGGGCATCGACTACCGGTCGTCGTACTGAGCCAACGGTGAGGGTTTTCGGGAGCGCAAAGACATGATGACCGAACGGATGGGGCAGTGGTGGTATCGGCTGAGCGGGCAGCGGGATCGGGACGCGGTGTCGCTGTTGAAACCGGGCGTGGTGGTCGGCCGGCGGGGGCGGCACGGGTACGAAGTGCTCGGCGGTACCGCTCACGTGCTGGTCGAAGGTCAGTGCCGCTCGGGCAAGGGCGTGGGCGTCGTCATTCCGACGCTACTCGCGTGGCCGGATTCGGCGTTCGTGATGACGGCTCATCGCGAATTAATTGACGCGACAGCGGGCTGGCGCGCGTCGCTGGGCGATGTCTATGTCGTCGATCCGTACGACCGGGAAGACCGCACGCACCGCTACAACGCGCTCGACGACGTGCGACGGGATCGAGCGAGGTCGGATTGCCGCGAGATTGCGAATGCGCTTCTCGGTGACTGGGACGACAAGGAACGCTTCTGGCGGGACCAGATCGTCGACCTGTTCGCCGCGCTGGCGTTGTATCTGCGCGAAGAACGCGATCGACTCGGCGACGCGGCCCGGCCGGTCACGATCGGTGAGATCCGGCGCCTGCTGACAAATCCGTCGCTCAGAGAGTGGCTGTGGGATGAGCTTCTCGCCAGCGTCGCCTTCGAGCAGGCCGGTGACCAGTTATGGGGTGAGATGTTGAGCAATCTTATACGCAACGTTGACGAATCGTCATGGGAATGGTTCCGGAGTGTGTGGCTGACGATGCTGGCGCCGTGGGGCGACCCTCGGATCGACGCTGCGACGTCCGCATCGGATTTCAGTCTGATTGACGGGACCCAGCGTCAAACCGTGTACCTGAACCGGAATGCTATTGCGCACGAGCGGACTGCTCCACTTGCCCGGTTGATGGCGTCGCGTCTCGCGGCGCGCGAACCGGCTGCTGCGCATTGCCCGTGCCTCGCGGTGTTCGACGACGCGATATTGCTGCGGACGGCTGACTATGCGGACTATCTGAATGCCTGGACGAAGTGCCTTGTACGCGCCGTCACGGTTATTCAGGCAGACGAGCAGCTCGATCACGCGTTTGGTCCCGCTGCCGCGCGGGTGCGCGCTGCACACCGGGACCGGGTTCGGTGCGGACTGGCCCACCCGCCGGCCGTGCGGCGGGTTCTGGTGCAGGCCGGCAACGATGAGTGGAAGTGGATCGATGCGATCGGCTACTTCTCGGAACCGCTGTTGAACGAGCGGTCGGCGTTGCGGGCACCGCAGGGGCCCTTGCCGGCGGCCGCGCAGGGCTACCCGGTCGAACCGGGCGCTCGCATGAATATCCCGGATCAGTTCTCGGTCCTCGCTGACGATGCGACGACGGCAGGCTCGTCCGCATCTGACACCTGATAGGAGACCGCGATGATTTACGAAGGTTCGCCGTCCCTCGCGCTGGTGGTTCCTGGAGCGTTTGGGGCTGCGCTTGTTGGTGTTGTGGTGGCAGCAACCGCGGCGATTGCGAGCGGGCTGGGCGTGGAGATGGCCTGGGGCGTGGCGCAGATGATTTTCTTGTTGCTCGCGTTAAGCCTTGCAGTGCGGATCGTCCATCTGCTGACGTGCCGCATCGAGATCGACGACGCGCGCATGAGGGTGACGACGGGGCTCATCGTGCGTGAGGTGTGCAGCCTGGAACTGTTCCGCATCCAGAACGTGTGGTCGGTGACGCGCTGGTGGCAGGGCGCGTTCGGCATCGGCGAGCTCGTGATCGAGACGAGCGATGCGCGACATCCGGTCTGGAATCTGCCCGGCCTTCGTCACCCCGAAACGCTCCGTGACATGTTGAACGCGATCGCGGTCGAGCTGCGTACGTCGCGCGGCATCGGCGAAGTGAATCTGGGGGCGATCTAGGAGAGAGGCGATGAAAACCCCTGACATGAAGGCTTGGTGGGGCTCGAGCGGCCGCGTGATGACGATTGCACTCGGCGTGCTCGCCGTGCTGGCGATCGAGACGGTGGTCGCGCTCTGGCTCGCCGGATTCGTGTTCTTCGCGCTCGCGCGGCACAACCCGTTCCTGGCGGGCGGCTTCGGTTACGTCGACGCGCTCACCGATTGGTCGCATGGGCTGCTCGACGGTTACGGAAAGCGCCTCGTGATCGCGGGTGCGATCGGAGGACTGGTCACGTATGTCGGTCCGTTGGCGGTGGTCGGCGTGCTGCGCGCCCAATCCGGAAAACGCGAATTGCACGGCAGCGCCCGTTTTGCGAACGAGCGTGAAATCCGCAAGGCAGGACTGCTATGAGTATCAAATCTACCCCGGTGTCGGAGAAGCCCGGCATCGTTGTCGGCGTATGGCGTGGCCGCTACCTGCGCTTCTGTACGCAACAGTTTGTGCTGTTGTCGGCGCCGACGCGTTCGGGCAAGGGTGTCGGTATCGTAATTCCGAATCTGCTGTCGTATGAACACTCGGCCGTGGTGCTCGACACGAAGCAGGAGAACTACAACATCACGGCGGGATTTCGCGCCAGGCACGGGCAGGAAGTGCACCTGTTCAACCCGTTCGCCGAAGATTTCCGCACGGCTCGGTACAACCCGCTGTCGGCGATCGACCGGCGGCCCGAGGACCGGCACCCGGATAAGCGCGGCGGGCCTGTCAATCCGGAACACGACAAGGTATTCCGTGTCGGTGACATCCTCGCGATCGGCTATGCACTGTATCCGACAGGCGGCCACGACTCATTCTGGAACGACTCGGCGCGCAACCTGTTCCTGGGCCTCACGTTAATGCTGTTCGAACTGCGCGATGCACGGCGTGACCGTACCCATCCCGAGCTGGCGATTCCGGACTATCCGGTGACGATGGGCGAAGTCCTGCGTCAGTCGTCCGGCAAGGGACAGCCGATCAAGCAGTATCTGGCCGGCGTGATCGCGAAGTACGGCGCTGTGCTGTCCGGCTCGTGCGTGGATGCACTGAACCGCTTTATCGCGAACGACGACAAGGTGCTCGCGAGCATCCAGGGCACATTCAACGCGCCGCTTACGATCTGGGCGAATCCGATCGTCGACGCGGCGACGAGCGCGAACGATTTCGATTTGCGCGATGTCCGTCGCAAGAAAATGACGGTGTATCTGGGCGTCACACCCGATCACCTCGATGACGCCAAGGTGCTGCTGAACCTGATGTTCTCGCAGCTCGTGAACCTGAACACGAAGGCGCTGCCGCAGGACAATCCCGAACTGAAGTACCAGTGTCTGCTGCTGATGGACGAATTCACGGCGATCGGCAAGGTCGGGATCATTGCCAAGGCAATTTCGTACATGGCGGGCTACAACATGCGGCTGCTGGCGATTATCCAGTCGATGTCGCAGCTCGAGTCGACGTATGGCCGCGAGGATGCGCGCACGTTCGCGACGAACTGTGCGATGCAGATCCTGTATCCGCCGCGTGAGCAGAAGGACGCGAACGAGTATTCGGAGATGCTGGGCTATTTGACCGAGAAATCCGCGAGCGTCAGTCGTCCGCGCGGCTGGTCGAGCCGCGGCGGTGGTCCGAGTGAGAGTGTGTCCGATCAGCGCCGCGCGTTGATGTTGCCGCAGGAGTTGAAGGAACTGGGGCAAGAGAAGGAAATCATCATGCTCGAGAACACCAAGCCGATCCTGGCCGACAAGATTGTTTACTACAAGGATCCGGTGTTCACGAGTCGCCTGATGTCGGCGCCGGCGGTGAAGCTGCTTGATGTGATGGGTTATCAGGCGCGTGTCGAGCATCGCGTGCGCGATTTGCTGCGCACCGAGATCGACGATCAGGGACGGCTCTCAGTGCCGATTGAGTACCTCGAAATTCTCGCCGAGACCGATGTGCGGGATTTACCGCAGGCACGCGACGACCTGGACGACGATGACATTGCGGGGTATGTCGAACATCACTTCTCGTTGCTCGGCGTGCCGCAATCGCCGCTGCACCGTGCGCTTGGCCTGGAGGAGATGGACGCGGCGCTGAGCAGCGTCGACGTGTCGACCGCGCCGGTGCAGCTCGATGCGGCGCTCGCGGACGCGCTCGGCAGTGAGTTCTTCGGCGGCGAAATCGAGGAGGAGTCGTCGGGGCCCACGCTGGAGATGCCGCGCCGGTTCGGCCGTGACGTCGACAACGACGATGAAGGCTCGGATTTTGCGATACCGCTGCACGACAACGATGATCTGAGCGTCGCAGTGCTCGCTGCGGCGCCGCGCAAGCGCTCGTCGCGTGGCAAGTCGGCGTCCAGCCGCAAGGGAGGCTGACATGCGGCCGGGCAACGATCGGTGGGAACCCCTGTATGGGAACGAGCAGGCCGTGCGTGCGGCACTGTCCTATATCCCGGCGCACGATCGTGACACATGGGTACGCATGGCGTACGCGGTGAAACACGGGCTCGGTGAGTCGGGCAAGGATATCTGGGAGAGCTGGAGCCAGACGGCCGAGAACTACGACCGGAAGGCGGCGCTGGCGGTGTGGCGCTCCGTCAAGAACCCGACCGGCAGCGTGTCGTTGTCGACGTTGTTCTGGGAGGCGTCGCGCCACGGATTTGATCCGGCGCATGAGCTGGGCGCGATCGCGGTCAATCCGCAGGAGCTTGAACGCCGGCGCGCTGAGCGTGCCTCGCGCGACGCGACCGAGGCAGCGAAGCTGAAAGCCCGGCAGGCATCAGCGGCCCGCACGGCTGTCGACGTATGGACGGTGTCGACACCGGCCGGGGCCGATCATCCATACCTCGCGCGAAAGGGTGTCGCGCCGACGTCGACATTGCGTGAAATTGACGCCGCGGACCTCAAGCGCGTCGCGGGCTACGCGCCGAAGAGCGACGGCGTGCCGCTACAGGGCCGTGTGCTGGTCGCGCCGGTGAAGGTTGACGGCCTTGTGTCGACGATCGAGTTTATCGACGGGTCAGGGCGCAAGTCGGCGCTGTCGAATGGCGTGAAGTCGGGCGGTTACTGGGCGAGCGGACCGCTAGGCGACGCGGTGAGCGCTGGTCGGCCGATCCTGATCGGAGAGGGTGTCGCGACGGTCGGGACCGCCCGCGATGCGACGGGTGGAACGGCTGTGGCCGCACTGACTTGCTACAACCTGCCGAAGGTCGCGAAGGCGATCCGCCGACAGTACCCGGACGCTGACCTGGTGATTCTGGCCGATCGCGGTAACGGTCAGAAGGATGCCGAGCGTGCCGCGCGCGAGACCGGCGCGCGCCTGGCGGTTCCCGAGTTCGGTCCCGACGAGTGGATCGACAGTCAACGTCCGACCGATTTCAACGACCTGGGGCGGCTGCGCGGACACGCTGCTGTCGCGCAGGCTGTCGCGCAGGCCCGGCCGCTCGATGCCGAGCTGGCGCCGGCGTTGCCCCAGCGCGTCGAGATCCGCGATCACGCCGATAACGTCCTGTACGCGCGCGAATCTGCGCCGAGTGTCGCAGCCGCGGTCGAATCGGCCGTCGCGGAGGGGGTGTCGCTGAAGGGGGCCGCGCTCGCGAAAACCAATCTCGACGATACGAATCTGGCCGGCGCCGACCTGGCGTATGCAGATCTGCGGGAGGTGAGCCTGCGCAATGCGGACCTGCAGCGATCGAGCTTGCGCGGTGCGGATATGTCGGGGGCAAATCTGAGTGGCACGGAACTGGACGGCGCCGACCTGGAGGGGACGAATCTGACGGGTATCTCGCGTGACTCAGTGATGCGTGAAGACGTCGTGCACGTCCAGAGCGGTAGTGCGGATTTCGGCACGGAAATGGTGAACGTCAAGGGAGGTTCGAAGGATTGGAATGATCGGCTCAAGGCGATGCGCGAGGTGATCGACGAACGTACGGAGCGACGCGAAGCGTTACCCGATCACCTTCGCGACGCCGCGGTCATGCTGTTGGAAGGGCCGGGCTTTGACTTTGCGTTGCAGGACCGGCCTGGTTCGATGTGGGCCGCGCTGAAGGCGGTCGAAGCGCTCACGAAGCACGATCGGTTGATCGAGCCGTACGCGGTTAATCCGTTTCGCGAGTCACGGCTGCGCGATATGTACGACATCGGCCGAGCGAAACGGGGCCCAGATGTGGCGACGGTGTCGGACAGCAGTGCGAATAGAGATGGTGCGGGATTGTCCCGGCCGAGTGTACCGGGTGGTGGACGTCCGGTGGATAAAGTGAAGGAGAGCGAAATGAGTGATGTAACGAAGGAAAAGGCGGAAAAACCGGCTCGGAGCAAGAAGGCTGCGCCGGAGAAGGTCCAACAGGCGCCTACTCAGGCGCCCGCCGCGGTGGTGCCCGCCCCGGCCGCACCGGCCCCGCAGGAGAAGCCCGCGCCGGAGCAGCCTGCTGCGACTGGGAGGCGTGAGGCTGGTGCTCACCTTTACGATCTGAAGGACGTACCGACTGAAATCAAGGCGGCCGCGCAGCAGCGTTTCGGGATGGATCTCAGGATGGGTACGCCGCGCGAGAACGCGACGTATCGGGGAGAGGCGTACAACACCGATCGCTATCTGGTGCAGGAAGTCGCGCCGCGCAGTGTCGTATTCCACAAGAAGGAGGGCATGGAGTTCGTCGACAACCGCCTGAAGTGGTGCAACGAGAATCAGAAGCTGAACGGTGCCGACATCACGGTCGGGTACGACGCAGACAAGGCGAAGGTGTTCCCGTACGACCGTCAGCGCGACCAGTTCGAGAAGGCGGTCGCGTCGCTGAAGAAGTCGAGCAAGGAACTCGGCCTCGGCGAGGACTTTGACAAGAAGCTCGACCAGGCGAAGGAGGCGTCGTGGGATCGCGTGAAGGAGGCGCGTAAGACGGCGCTTGAGGCGGCGAAGGAGAGGCGGGCGCAGGCGCAGCCGGCGAGTCCGACGCAAGCGGGCCCGGACCGGTAAACGGTCGGCGATGGCGAGCAGGGTAGCCCCGGCGCGGCTTGTCGCGCCGCGGCATCGAGAGCATATCGGAAGCGAGTGACAACATGAGCGAGCGAGCAGAAAACGTAGCGGGGATCGACGGTGCGGGCGGGGTGCCGTTGAACTCGGTGGAGCCGGATCTGGGAAGGGAAATCGATGTGCCATCGGACGATCCGTCGGCACTGTTCATGCGACCGGAACTGGATTGGTTCGACGAAGATGCGATTCAAGCGGTCAACAAGCGCCGAGACCGTGAAACGCGCGAAGCGCTCAAAGGGTTGGCGCGGCCGGAGTGGGTGCTGCAAAACCAGCCGGCCGGCGCTTCGCAGCCGCAGTCGCCGGCACCGGCACCGGCGCCGAATCCGACGCCTTCGGGCAGCGAGTCAGCACCGCCGAAAGATGCGACTGCGGATCGTTCGGCGACGGCCGCCGCGAACGACAAGTCGAAATTCACGACCGAGCCGCTGGCCGAACCGCCCGCTTCGGTGTCCAAGCGCTACCTGCAAGCGGGCAGTCGCTATTTCCTGCGTGACGGCTCTCAGCAGCTCGCATTCGAGGACAGCGGCGCACGCATGGTGACGGCGCACAATCGGCCGGACATCGCGGAATCGATGGCGGAGATGGCGCTGGCGAAAGGCTGGCCGAACATCCGTGTGAAGGGCCACGAGGATTTCCGACGCGATATGTGGCTGCACGCAGCGGTGCGCGGCATTGGCGTGACGGGGTATGCGCCGAACGAGGTCGATCGCGCGCGCCTCGAGGAACTGATGGCCGAGCGCATGACGAACCGGGTCGAGCAGGCACCAGGTCGCGAGCAGCCGGGGGAACAGAAGTCGGCTGCGGCCGGCGCCGCTTCGAAGGCTGCGCCGGAGGAAGGAAAGCCGGCACCAGCCGAAGACGGTTTTCCCTATACGCTGGTCAAGCATGGCGCAGCACCTTATCGGAATGAGAAGGATGCGTCGCCTTCGTACTTTGTGACGGTCCAAGATGCCCAGGGCGCGACGAAAACGGTTTGGGGCGTTGATCTCGCACGTGCGATGCCGGCGTCGGGTGTTCAGCCTGGCGATCGGATTGCGCTGGCAAATCTAGGGCGTCAGGCCGTTATGGTCGACGAGCCGGTGCGCGACGAGGAAGGGAGGATTGTTGGCACGCGGCCGAAGGAAACCGACCGCAACGTCTGGGAAATCAAGCGGGTCGAGCCGACGCGTAGCGCGTCCGCAGGGACGCCCGATGTTCCGTCGGGTGCGGCGAATCTGCTGCCAACCTCGAAAGATTCGGCGGTGGCTGCACCGGCACCCTCGACTGACATCAAGCAGGAATCGACACCTGTTGGCGAGTCGGCGCCCGCAACGGTAAACCTGGAGCGGTCGCTGGCGTTGCCGATCGATGTGAAGGGGCACTCTCCCGAGTCGGAATTTCGCGGAACGCTCGTGGCGCACGGTGCGGCGCCGTATCAGAACCGCGAGGGTGCGCAACGCGCTTATTTTGTGACCTTACGCGACGAGTCCGGCAGTAACGTCACCGTGTGGGGCGCGGACCTCGAGCGCGCGATCGCAGGAAGCGGTGCGCAGGAGGGCGACCGCGTCATGCTGTCGAACTATGGACGACATCGCGTGACGGTGCCGGTGCCTATCTCGGACAGGCTCGGTCACGTGACCGGAGTCGAGCCGCGCGAGATCGAGCGGTACGTCTGGAATGCGACAGTTGAACCGCGCGAGCGCGCTCCGGCTGCGGCGCCGATCGTGCCGGAAGATCCCTCTCGGGCGATGCACCTAGCTGTGATTGCCGAGGCGATGCGCGCGCAGGGTTTTAGTGAGCGCTCGGTCGCGAAGGTGCAGGCGAAGGCTGGGGTGGTGCTGGACAAACTCGGTGAGGACGGCGTGGCGGTGCCAGCGCCGCGTGTGTTCGATCCGAGCGGCCGCGCGCAGCAGCCGCGTTCGCGCGGCGAGCCAGTTGCGCCGTCTCCGGGCAAGGAGGTGGAGCGGGCGTTGAACTCTCAGCCGGCGTCGCCGGGAATGCCGGGACGGTAAAACATGGCCACCCGGAAAGCGAGGCGGTCCGGTGCGCGCCCGCGCGCCGGCCGTCGCATCGACGTTGACCTCGGTGAGATGAAAGACGAGCTGCTGGCGTTTTGCCGTCGTCAGAATGTCAGCGTCAGCGATGCGCTGCGGCAAATAGTCGGGCGCGTGCTTGACACCGACGTTCGGCGGCTTCCGCCGATCGAGACGGGACCGTCGGCGGGAGAACCGGTACCGGTCAAGGTACGGCTGAGCGCGGCAGAGCACGAAGCCGTGCGTGAAGTCGCGGCCCGGATGGGCTTTACGACGAGCCGATTCTTCGTGGCGATGGTTCGCGCGCTGGCGATGCGGCAGCCGCAGCTCGGCGAGCGGGAGGTGGCCGCCCTCGAGGAATCCAACTATCAACTGGCTGCGATCGGCCGCAACCTGAACCAGATCGCGCGGGCATTGAATGCCGATCTGGGCGTGGCGGGGCAGCGGGATCGCCTGGTGGTTATCGACGCGCTTCGCCGCGAGATCCACGCACATCTGGAAAAAGTGCATGACATGCAGCGCGCGAATCTCGAGCGCTGGCAACGATAGGAGTCGTCGTGGGACACCCTCAAGTGTATGTTGACGGCATTCTTGTGCATTGGGGCGACCGGCTTTTCTACGAGCCGGTGCGTGGCCGCCGGGCGCCGCGCGCAGCCCGCGTGCAGTGGGCGGGTCGGGCCGCGCGCGCGAGCGCGATGCGGGCGCAGATCGATCGTACGCTGAGGAAGGTGCCGGAAGTGATGGTCAAGATCACGAATCGGCCCGGTACGCGCAACGGCATGGCGGCGATTCGTAGCCATCTCGAGTATGTCAGTCGTAACGGCGAGGTCGAGCTGGAGGACCAGGACGGCGAATCTATCGCTGGCTGGCATGACGTGCAGGATCTTGCGCGTATGTGGCGGCACGCGGGTCGCGGGATCGCCGAAGAAAGTGAGCGGCGGGAAGCATTCAACGTCATGCTGTCGATGCCGCCTGGCACGGATCGGGCGGCGGTCAAGGCGGCCGCGCGTGAATTTGCGCGCGAGGAATTCGGCGGCAAGCACGACTACGTGTTCGCTGCGCACAACGACGAGAACCATCCGCACGTTCACCTCGTCGTGCTGGCGCGTGGCCGTGACGGGCGGCGCCTGAATCCGCGTAAGGCGGATCTGCAACGCTGGCGCGAGCGCTTTGCGCACGAGCTGCGCGAGCATGGCGTCGAAGCGAACGCGACGCCGCGGCGCACGCGTGGTGTGACCCAGCGTTACGAGCGGCAGTCGATTCGGCAAATGCGGGAGCGGGGCGTGACGCCGCGCGCGCGGCCTGCGGCCCCGGATGCTCGCGCGACGTTCGAAGCGCATCTGCCGACGATGACGGCGTGGCGCGCGACGGCCGAGGTGCTGGCCTCATCCAGTGATGTGTCCGACCAACGCATGGCGCGTGAGATTACGGATTTTGTGAGGGAGATGCCGGTCGCCGTTGGAGCACGCGGGATCGACAAGCGCGATGTTGTGCCGCAGGCCGGTAAAAAACCGAGCGGGCATCGCCGTCGCGGTGTTCCCGACGCTGAGCGCTAACCGTCATGGCACAACCGATCATCCCGTGGATGGGAGGCAAGCGACGCCTGGCCGATGTCCTGATTCCACGTTTTCCACCGCACGCGTGCTATGTCGAGGTATTCGCGGGCAGCGCGGCGCTATTTTTTATGCGCCCGCCGGCGGACGTCGAAGTGCTGAACGACCTGAGCGGCGACATCGTGAATTTGTATCGCGTCGTCCAGCATCATCTCGAAGAGTTCGTCCGGCAATTCAAGTGGGCGTTGAGTAGCCGGCAGGTATTCAGGTGGTTGCGGGAGACGCGACCAGAGACGCTTACTGACATTCAGCGCGCTGCACGGTTCTACTATCTGCAGCAAAACTGCTTCGGTGGTCTTGTCACTGGGCAGACGTTTGGCACGGCGACGACGCAGCCGCCGGGGCTCAACCTATTGCGCATCGAAGAGACGTTGTCGGCTGCGCACTTGCGCCTGTCGGGTACCTATATCGAAAATCTCGACTGGCAGGTTTGCGTCGAGCGGTACGATCGGCCGCACACGTTCCAGTACCTTGATCCACCTTACTGGCAAACGGAAGGCTACGGCGTGCCGTTTGGTTTCGAGCAATACGAAGCAATGGCCGAGTTGCTGCGCCGGCTGAAAGGGAAGGCGATTGTGAGTTTGAACGATCACCCGGACATTCGACGCGTGTTTGAGGGATTCGAGTTCGAGGTCGCACCGATCACGTATACGGTGAACGGTGCGCAGCCAGCGAAGCGGTCAGAGCTGATCATCTACAGTTGGGACCGTTCGGTGGACCCGGTTGGCCTGTTTTGAATTGACCTAACAGTCGGTCGTACGACTAGACGAGATGGAAACGAAAGCGGGAGGCGATGCCTCCCGTTGTTATTTCAAGTCGCGACTGTAGCGATGCGGTCAAGCCGTCGCGTTGTCGTCGGCTTGATCCTGAGATGCGTCGGTCGACGCGGAGCTGGGCTCGTCGCTTTTCTTTTCGAGGAGCCCCTCGAGCACCTTCGCACCCTCGAAGCCCGCTACGGCGGCCGCCACCTTGGTGAGCAGGCCGCATCCGGGGCGAGTTTCTCTGCTGCTTCGACGGCCGCAGCGGCGCCGGCAATTTTGCCGACGGTATCGAGAATTCCCATAACTACCTCGTTGGTGAAACGTTGTGATGCGGCATTCCCGCACTGGACAATGCGGGTTGTAATAAATATGAAGGGATTGCCTGACGATTTGTGACCCTCACCAAAAATCGCACGTGATACGCTCCGCCCGGTAAAAAATGCAAAAGCGAAATGTTGTGTCGGAATAATTCCGACACGACCTAACAATAAGCCTTCGCAGGGTCGGGATTATGCGTAACAAGAAAGCGCAGCGTGTCGGACGCATGCGCATCGCACAGCACGAATTGGCGTGCGAGTCGGCGTGTACGGATTATCGATTTGCCGGGCCCGCATGTGCCGAGGTCGCGCGTCCCGCATGGATGCGAGGCGTCGCCGCTGTGATGGCGGTCGTGATGTACTTCGCGCCGGCGGTGTTTCTGGCCGATGAAGTGGCGCACGCCGCACCGATTGTCGATCCGCGCGCGCCGATTCCGTTTCAGCCGACGATCACGCAGACGAGTTCGGGCGTAGCTGCGGTGAACATCGCAACGCCGAATTCGAACGGCGTCAGCGTGAATCAATACCAATCGTTCGGGATTGATTCGTCAGGTTTAGTACTCAATAACAGCACTGTCGCGGGAACCCCTTTGCTGGGCGGGGCGCTGGGCGCGAACCCGAATTTGAACGGTCGCTCCGCCTCGCTGATTATCAACCAGGTAACGTCGTCGGGGCCGGCAACGCGCCTCTATGGGCCGCTTGAGGTTTTCGGGGCGCCGGCCTCTGTCGTGATCGCATCGCCGAATGGTGTTTCGGTCTCAGGGTTGAGCGTTACCAATGTCACGAATCTGACGCTGACCACCGGCACACCGCAGTTTCTCACCGGTGTTGGCGGCACAGCAACGGATTTTGCGCATGCGGGCGCCGTGGCGTACGACGTTCGCTCGGGCAATATTTCGATCAGCGGGCCGGCCGGTAACGACGGCACGCCGGGTGCCGGGGTGGAGGGCACTGTCGGGAATTTGGATCTCATCGGCCAAAGTGTCACCGTCAACGCACCGCTGCGCGCGGATCAGCGCGTAAACATCGTCACGGGCAATCAACTCGTGACACCGACGTCGTCGAACGCGACCGGCATCACGTACGGAACGGCCGCGAACGGCACGACCAACACGGTCGCGGCGATTGGCAAGAACGTCGCGGTCGACGCGAACCAGTATGGTTCGGTCACGTCGGGCACCGTCTATATCGTGTCCACGGCGGCGGGTATGGGAGTCAATACCCAAGGTCCACTGTCGGCAACGGCCGGCAACGTGGTCGTCAACTCGAACGGTGACATCGCGGTCGGACAGACGTTTGCCAATCAGAACGTCACATTGGCCAGTGCGGGCAACACAACGATCAGCGGCACGGGTCTCGCGAACCAGAACTACACGGTCAATGCGAACGGCGACATCAGTGCGCCGGGTGCGGTGTCGGCCGGGCAGAACGTCACGATGACGGCGGGCGGCAATCTGAATGCCGCGTCCGTTGCCGCGAACGGTGCGGCCAACCTCACGGCCGGCCAGTCGATGACGATCGGTTCGTTGTCGGCGCATGACATCGCGCTGCAGACGACCAACGGTGATCTCACGGTCGGCGGCTTGAGTGCGCCCGGCACGGTGTCGGCGAAAGCGGGGCGGGATCTGACGGTCAACGGCGCGGTGCAGGGCGGTAGCACGGTCGCGCTCGCGGGCGCGCGCAACGCGACCGTCAACGGGCAGGTGTCGGGCGTCGGCGATACGACGATCGCCGCGCAAACCGGCTCGGCGACGGTGAGCGGCAATGCGCAATCGAACGGTGCGTTGTCGGTGACGGCGGGGCAGAACGCTGCGGTCGGTGGCACGGTGCAGGCGCAGGGGCCGGTGACGATCGTCGCACAAGGCGGCTCGATCACGGGGCAAGGCAACGTCGCGTCGTCGCAAGGCGCGGTGAATCTGAATGCGGGACAGGCCATTGCGTTGAATGGCGCCGTGCAGAGCGGCAGCACGATCAACGCGACCGCCGGCACGAACGCAAGCTTCGGTGGAACGGTTTCCGCGCCGGGCGCGGTGACGATTCAGGCGGGGCAGGACACGACGCTCGGCGGAAACGTCACGAGCGGCGCAGCCCTGAATGTGACCTCCGGCGGCAACACCAGCGTGCAGGGAACGGCCGCGTCGGTCGGCGACATGACGCTCGCGGCCAACGGCGGCTCGTTGACGACGACCGGCAACGTGGTGTCGCTCGGCACATTGAACGCGAGCGGATCGCAGGGCGTGAGCCTGGGCGGTCTCGTCTACAGCGGCAGTAACGCATCGATCGGATCGAGCGCGGGTAGCGTCGCGATCGCGGGTGCTGTGTCGACGCCGGGCGCGGTCAATATCAATGCCGGGCAGGACGCGACGGTCGCCGGGACGATCCAGAGCGGCCAGACCACGACGATTGCAGCCGCGCGCGATGCGAACCTGAATGGGGGCCTCGCAGTCAGCAACACGGGCAACGCGAGCGTGACGGCGGGCCGCGACATCAACGGCACGGGTGCGATCAGCGTCGCGAACGATACGACGCTCAATGCCGGTAACAACGTCGCCATCTCAGGCGCGATCCAGACTGGCAACAATCTGAGTGCAGCCGCTGGCCAGAACCTGTCGGTCGGCGCGACGACGGCCGTGGGCAGCAGCACGCTGACGGCGACCAACGGTAGTGCGACGCTCGCAGGCGATTCACTGTCGGGCGGGACAACGACGATCACGGCCGGTACGGACGTGAATGCACAAGGCAGCCTGAAGAGCATCGGCGATCTGAACGCCAATGCGAAGACAGGGAACCTTACGGCAGCCGGTCCAGTTTCGACGGCGGGCAATGCGAGCCTGGCCGCCGGCCAGAATCTGACGCTCAACGGCCAGACGACCGCGTCGAAAAATGCGAGCCTCACGGCGACGAACATCACGACGCAGGGCGTGGCGGTGGGTGGCAATCTGACCGCAACTGCGACGAATAATCTCGATACGTCGGCAGGCCAGCTCAATCAGCCCTTCAGCGCCACCGCGCCGGCCTTGTCGGTCGGCGGCAATGCGACCATGTCGGGTGCGAACGTGACGACCGCGAATGCAGTGGTCGGCGGCACGACGCAGATCACCGGGACGCAAAGCCTGACGACGGGTGGCACGGCGGCCTTCAAGGGCGACGCGACGCTCGCCGGCGGCACGGTCAATAACGTCGGGACGCAGATGGCGGCCGGCAACCTGAACGTGTCCGGCTCGACCGTCTCGAATTCGGGCAGCTTGTCGTCGCTGCAGACCGCGAACGTCACCGCGACGAACCTCAATAACTCGGGAACGATCTACGGGCCGACTGCGAATTTCAACGTGTCGGGTACGACGACCAACTCGGGCGGCTTGCTCGCGACGAACGCACTGAACCTGACGACCGGCAGCCTGAGCAATGCGAACGGGCTCATTTTCTCGGGCGACGTCAACAACCCGACTACGGCGATCGGCAATACGACCGTGACGGTCACCGGCGGCAATGGTTCGTTCGACAATACCAACGGCCGGATACTCGCGCAGAACGTGGCGACGTTGAATTTGCCGAACCAGATGCTCGACCCTTCGGCAGCCAGTTACGGGACCGTCAACGGCGGCAACGGCCTGAATCTGTCCGCGCAGTCGGTGAACAATTCCGGGACGTGGACGCTGCCGGGGACGGCGGTTACAGTCTCGGCGACCAATGGTATCAACAACGCAGGCACGATCAATCAGGGCACGGGCTCGCTGACGCTGAATGGCGCGGTCGGCAATACCGGAACCGTCAACGGCAACGACCTGACGATCAACGGCTCGTTCGCGAACCAGGCGAGCGGTACGGTCACGGCCAATAACGTCTTCACGCTGAATGGCTCGGGCGCCAACGCCGGTACCGTACAAGCCGCCAATACGCTGGCGATTGTCGGGACGAGCTACGACAACTCGGGCGGCACGACCAAGGCTGGGAACAGCAACAGCCCGGCGGGTAGCGGCAACGCGACGATCAACCTGAGCGGTGATCTCGGCAATTCCGGTGGCACGCTGACGGCGACGAACGACCTGTCGATCACGGCAAACAATGTCAACAACTCGGCCGCGTCGAGTTCGACCACCACTACGACCACGACGACGGTGACGAATCCTGCGCTGACGATGGCGTTGCTCGTTGGGACAGAGCCGATTGAGGCCGATCGCTGGTACCACGCCGGTCAGCAATGTTGCATCTCGGCATCGTGGGCGTATAACGCGTCACTTGCGGACCTGTTGTCGCCGGACGGTTTGGCTAGCACCAATACGGTTTTGGCGAACATGCCATCGGGGACGTATTGGGTCGGTCAGTCGAGTTTCACGACGAGTCCCCCGGTTGCGACCTCCGGGACGGTGACCTTTGTACAGGTGCCGACGATCACCGGCTACAACAACAATTCAGGTTCACCGCAGATGGCGAACCTGTGGTTTGTCGAGACGCCCGACAACGCGGGCTTGGCCATCGCCAGGAAGACTGTCACGCTGCCGACCGTCACCGAGACCACCACGACGGTTGGCGCAGTCACGACAACCCCGTCGGTCATCGCGGCCGGTCACGATCTGAGTCTGGCGGCCAACACGTTGAACAATCAGGGCGGATCGGTGAGTGCCGGTCACGATGCCAATCTCAGTGTCCAGACGCTGAACAACGGCGGCTCGTCCTATACATCGACCGTGACCGATACGGTCGACGCCGCATCGATCAACGCGATGCTGTCGCAACTCCCTGCGACCGTTTCGATCTGGAGCGCCTACAACGGACCGAACCCGATTACCACTTGCCTGAACGTCAATGCATCCTGTATCAGTCGACCTCAAATTCAGCTTGCGCAGCAAGGGGCGGTGACGCCGACCACGACGTCGCAAACGGTCACGGTGCAAGGTTCGACGGGGCAGATCGTTGCCGGCAATAACGTGAATCTGTCGGGCGGCAACCTGACCAACGCTGGCACGATCACGGCCGCCAATGACGTCGCGGTGCATGCGGCGAGCTTCACGAATCAAGGCGCGAACGTCGGTTCGAAAACCGTGACGGCAGGTTGTGCTCCGGGCTACTCCGGTTGCACGTCGACCGGCACGACGAATCCGAATTCGGAAACCTATAGCTACCAGCAGACCAACAGCAACGTCACGGCGGGCCATGACATCGTCATTGCGGCGAATCAGGTTAGCAACACCTACGGGAATCTGGTCGCGAAGCACGATGTCGTGATCGGTGGTGCAGGCACGACGGCTGCTGCCACCACGCAGGCGTCGAGCGTAACCAACACGTCGGCCGCGATCGAGGCCGGCAACAACGTCCAGATCAACGCGGCGAATGTGACGAACACGATCGCTGCACCGGCCACGATCCATCAGAACTACGGAACGGGCTCGCCATACTCGGGTTGCGGGCAGAACTGCGAAGCCTATATCGAGGTGCAGTCTGCCAAGCCGGCGACGATCACGGCGAACAACAACTTGTCGATCACGGCTGGCGTGTTCAGCAACACGGGCAGTCTCGTGACGGCTCTGAACAACGCGACGATCAACGCCAGCTCGAGCGCGTCGAGCGACAACCAATACCTGCACGCGTATTGGACCGGTAACCCCGCCGGCATTCGCACGTGGGGTTGCCAAGGTTCGGCCGTGACCTGCCAGAACCTGTACGGCGGGGCGTTCAGTCTCGGCGATGCGCAAGCCGCACCGGGGCTGCCGTCGAACGTCGGGATGTCGGATTTCGTGCCGGCGACGATTCAGGCGGGCAACTCGCTTGCCGTGAACTCGCCGACGTTGACGAACACCGGCAACGTGATCGGGCAGTCGATCGCGCTGACGGGTTCGCAGCTCGTCAACGGGATCACGAATCCGAACGTCTTTACGCCGCCGCCGGTCGTGTCGGGGCAGGTGATCTCGCTTGGGCCGGTGTCGGCTCCGTCCGGCGTAGCGACGACTGTCAACGGGTTCGACCAGGTTGTCGACGCGAGCGGCCAGCCGACGTCGGTGACGGGCACGGCTGGCTTGCCCCCGAACACGCCGATCGGCGCGCGAACCGTCGGCACGCCGGTTGCACCGACCGTCACGCAGGCAAACGCGCCGTTGAGCGCGACCGTCAAGACGATTTCGGGGCAAACCACCACGATCACCTACCTGACGAACAACCCGGCCGCGCAGGTCGTCGACACGGTGTCGTCGGCGTCGTTGATCGCCAATCTGCCGGCGAATCTGCAGCCGGCCAACGTGCCGTTCTACTACGATCCGTACACTGAGAATCAGCAGATCGAGCTGGCTGCGCTGCAGGCCACCGGCAAGAGCAGTTTCTACAGCACGACGAGTGCGACGGACAGTACGAGTCAGGCGTCGATCGCCAATCAGGACAAGGCCGCGCTGTACGGTGCGGCACTCGAGTACGCGAAAGACCACGACATTGCGCTCGGTACGAAGTTGTCCGACGCGCAACTGGCGATGGTCGATCATCCGATGCTCTGGTACGTCGAGCAGTCGGTGCCGGAGCCGGGCTGCTCGACGACGGGTGGCGCGACGTGCCCGACCGTGCAAGCGCTGATGCCTGAAGTGTTGTTGCCGAAGAACTACGCGGTGGTCAATGCCGATGGCGAGATCACCGGCACGAACGTCACGCTGAATTACGCGAACAGCATCCTGAACACGGGCACCGTTACGGCGCAGAACCTGACGGTCAACACGAACTCGCTGACCAACGAACAACGCTCGACGAACATCGGCACGATCTACCAGACCGGTCAGGACGGCGTGCTGTTGCAGACCACGGGCACCGTCGCGCAGCAAGGCGGCTTCATGTCGGCCGCCAACTATCAGCTCAATGCGGATTCGATCGCGCAGATTGGCGGGGCGCTGCAGCAAGTCAATGCCGACGGGAGCGTGAATCAGGCGGCGACGCAGCAGATGCTGTCGAACCTGAAGGCGAAGCTCGGCGGGAATTTTACGCAACAGTCGGTCAGCGACAACCTGCACACGGACGTGGTCGACGGCGATGCGTGGTACGACCAGGTTTTCATGACGGCGGTCATTACGGGCCTCTCGATTATGTCGGGGATTGCAGCGTCGGCTGCGATCGGGGCGATGGCGTCGGCAACGGCGGGGACGACCTTTGCGGCGGCGGTGCCGGCGACCACGTCCACGATAGCGATTGGCACGACGACCGTGACCACGACGACGGCGGCGGCTGTTGGCGCCGGCACAGCGAACCTCGCGTTGTCGGCCGGTTTTGCCGGCATGATGAACAGCACGATGAGCCAGTTGAATTCCGGTGGCTCGTTCAGTGTTGGGCAGATGCTGGAAACAGGTGGTGTGGCGGCGCTGACGGCCGGTTTGACGAATGGCATCACGTTTGACAACGGCGCTCCGGGCTGGTCGTGGAATGCCTCCCAGAACAGTCTCGCGTCACTGGCCGGTGTGCAGTCGGTGGGGAACACGCTTGTACCCCAGGCGGGCGCAGCGACGGGTTCGTTGCCGACGGCAGTCGCTGCAATCGCCGGTGAGTCGGTGCTTCAGGCAACCGTACAGACGGCGATTCAGGGCGGCAGCTTCCTGACGAATCTGCGCAACAGCGCTGTAGCCGACGTTTCGGCTGCAGCCGCTTACTCGATTGGCAATGCGGCGAGTATTCCGGGATCGCCGATCGAGGTCGGAACGCCGGGTTATTGGTTGGCGCACGCTGCCCTTGGCTGTGCTGCCGGCGCGGCGACGGGACAGGGCTGCGGCGGAGGTGCGATTGGCGGGGCGACCAGCGCGCTAGTTTCGCCGTTCCTTGTGGATCAGGCGGGTGGTGCGTCGAATCTGACCGATGGAGAACGCGCGGCGATCACGACAATTGCGATGATCTCGGGCGGCTCAGTGGCAGGGTTGCTGGGTCAGAACGTGCAGGGCGCGATGACGGCGGCTCAGAACGAGGCGCTGAACAACAGCGAGCAGGAGCACACGAGTGAGGCGCAGCGCGAGCAAGACGCACTACGCAAGCAGCAGAGTAAGGAGAAAGCCCAACTCGGAGAAGGCTCGATCGTTGACAGGGGTGATGGCGTCAGTGTCCTCAGCCCTAATCCGATGGCGTTTGGCGGTGCCAAAAATAGTGGGACGGCTGGTGCAGGTTCGGCGCAGAATATCGCGACTGCCGGTCAGTTGGCGAAACAGTTGCAGCTTGAGTCGGCCAATTCGCCGTTCACGGTTAGTGGTACTCTGACGCAAGCAGCTATCGACAGTTCATCACAGATATTTCCTCCCGGCAGCATGGGCAATCCGGCGATACCGGTAGGCGTCGGAAAATATACGACGAGTACGTATCAGAGTCCGGCAGGTGATTTCCAGGTTCACTTCTACATGAATCCGACGACAGGGCAGGTGTATTACGGACTCGACTACAAGGCAATATTCAACAAGATGTCTGGCGTGCCCAAGAAACCATGAAAGTTAAATGCATAAAGTTGTTCGACGCTCGCGGACGCGAGGTAGATATTTCACCTTGGTTAGTGCTTGAGCGCGTGTACGTCGTGTTTGGAATTCTTGTGGACTCAGACGGGAGGCGGAGCTATCAAATCATTAGCCACGATCTGGATCCGGGGTTTGCAACTATGGCTTGCCACCCAGCCGAGTGTTTTGAGATTATTAGTACGGTAGTGCCGTCGAACTGGTGTTTGAAAATTCGGCAAAACGGGGTGATGAGCATTGCACCAAGAGCTTGGCAGGAGCCAGGTTTCATGGAGGCTTTTTATGACCGAGATCCCGCGGCGTACCCGATCTTCGAAAGAGAGCGGGATCTCATTCTGAGCGAAGATCCTTAACCTCAGCCCGAGGCGGTAGGATATGGTGCGATTGGCGGGGCCGTGTCGGCCGGACTGAATCCGATCATCGATGCGAACGGGAATATCCCGCCTGCGGTGCTGGCTGGTATTGAAGCGCTGGTGGGCGGCAGCGTGGCCGGGGCGCTTGGCTACAATGTGCAGGGTGCAATGACGGCGGCGCAGAACGAGACGCTGAATAATTGGGCCGGGCACGTCGGGCTCGCGCTTAGCTTTACCATTCCAGGTACTCCGCTTGCGTTCTCGGGCGGTGTCGGCTTAGTCGCGGACGATAAAGGGAACGTTGGTTGGTATACCGTGGGCAATCAAAAATATGCTCCCGGTATCGGCGTCGGTGGCGACGGTTCCATCGGGCTGAGTGTGGGTGCATATCCGGGAGCTACGACGATAAACGACTATGGTGGCCCGTTTAATAACGGCTCTGTTGGAGCAGGGGCCGGGCCATATGGAAGTATCGATGTATTCCAAGATCCCAGTAAGAGCCCACTGAATCCGGCAAGCTATGGTGGAGGCTTAACGATCGGTGTTGGCGTAGGAGGCGGCGGTTCCGTCATGCGGACAGATACGAAAGTGCATCCGATTGGCAAGGTGAGCGGACAATGAACGATTCAAGGAAGCGGCGCTTCTCTCCCCTTTACTTGGCGGGCTTGCTGATTGGCGTGGCGTGCTTGGCCTACAACGTCGTGAGCTACGATCAAGACATTTTGACCGCTCCGCGTGCTCCGAATGTTGCCAGTGGAAACGTGATTCCATACAACAATCACGGGACCACTGTTTACCTCACTAGAAGGCAAGATTTAATAGAGCGGTGGGGGCCTTTGGGTTGGCTCGCTTGGTGGGTATCGGAAGGGAAGGCAGGATAGGCGAGCGCCGGTTATTGCCCGAGCAGCAGCGAGCGAACCCGGACGCGCGTGCGCGGGAGAACCGCTGCGCCTTGCTCTCCAATAAAGTCCGTGCCTCGATTTGGACAAGTGTATCGGAGCGAGAACTGGGATAACGAACTCCATCTAGGCCGCGGACGCTGGCACCGCCGTGCCGCGTCTAGGTTTGCGGGGTGTTGCGAACGCGGGTCGCGTCGGGTGCTGGATACGGTGCGATTGGCTGGGCCGTTAGCGCAGCGTTTTCGCCGGACGTGCTCACGATAATCGATCGGAGCGGTGGTGACGCCGCCGGTCGCACTGCCCGGCCCCTACGACACGATGGTGACGACGCCGCCATTGATTGCGCCTGGTGGCGCGCCCATTCAATCGTCCGGTGGCAATGGAGGTGACAATACTTCTGGCCCGAACAACTTCCCGACGACGGACGCCGTTTCGGTGATGGGCAGTTGCTCGATCGACAAGGCGCGAACCTATGAGGACGCGGTGCAGGGTTAAGTGATTTAAGGAGGAAAAAGATGGTTACTCAGCACGGTCGACTGGAGGGGGTGGGCGACAATCTTGAGAGTCGGGATGCGCGCGTAATTCCGGGCACGGTTAAAGTCGATGGCACGGAATTTATCTATTTCTCTGACGATGGTGTGAATAAATTTAGAAAGCAGTTCAAGAATGTGACTGAATTTACTAACCCGCCGAATGCAAAATCTGGTGGGGTTAGCGAGCGAGGTTGCAGGATAGCTTCTCCTGATGGTCGATTATTTCACGCGATTGGTTATCATGGGGATATTGAGGGTTGGCGCAAAGATGTCGCGGCCGGTGCTCAAGCATTTGGTTTGCTTGTGGCGAGAGTTGAAGCCGGTTTATTCGTAATATCGGATGGCAATTCTTTTTCTTTGGATCAATGCAGGGTTGATTTTTATTGATATCGATAGCGAGCCGGTTCTATCATGGGAATCAATATGGATCAAGATGCAAATAGATGAGGCGTATGTGTCTAGTCCTTAAGGTGCTGGTATTAAGGAGCGGAAAGCACTTCAAGATGTGCGGAAATTTAGTTAAGTTTACAAACACTATATAAAATTGGTTCGGGGCATCAATGATGAGGAAAGCGATTCGGCGTGCATTTGCGCTCACTGGAGCAGGGCTCTCTTGCTCTGTTTTTGCCGCCGGTATCGTTCCGGACGGCCAGAACTCGACGTCCGTGTCGTCTAGCGCAAACGGCCGACAGACCGTCAACATCGCTCCTGCGATCGGCGGCGTCTCGAACAACACGTACTCGTCTTTTAACGTCTCGAAGGCCGGCGCCGACCTGAACAACGTCGGCATCAATGCGCGCACGATCGTCAATCAGGTCACGAGCACGAACCCGTCGCTAATTCAGGGGAACATCAATGTGCTCGGCCCTCGCGCGAACGTGATCCTGGCGAACCCGAACGGCGTCACGGTCGACGGCGGCAGCTTCACGAACACTGGACACGTTGTATTGTCGACCGGGCAGGTGAGCTTCAACGATCTCACGCTCGCGCCCGGCGTCGTGCAACGCAACGTAGTTCTCACCACCAACCGCGGCGGAATCGCGATCGGTCCAGGCGGTCTTTCCGGCACGCTGGTCAACCTTGACCTGATAGCGAAGCAATTGAGCATCGACGGCCCGGTGACCAACGATTTCACCAGTTCGACGAGCGGCATCCGTGCGATCGTCGGCGACAGCACGACCACCTACGACACCAGCTTTTCTCCATCCGACAACGGCCACGACTGGCTGATCGGCACGACGTCTCCCGGCACGAAAAGCAATGCAATGGCAGTCGACATCACGGCGGCCGGGGGCCTGACGGCAGGCCGCGTCCAACTGATCGTCACCGACCAGGGTGCGGGCGTCCGCAGCCTCGGCAAGCTTTACGCGAACGCCGGCGACGTCGTGGTCACGACGAGCGGTGATATCGCGATCGCAGATGGATCCGTGAAGGCAGAGCACGACGTCGCGCTCACGACGCCCGGTTCCATATCGTTGCAAGGGGCGCAGGTCACCGCCGCAAACAATGTGAACGTTCAAGCCGGCAATATCGCGCTGTCGGACGACGCCACCGGCCCCACGACCCTGAGCGCGGGCAACACGGTCAACCTGACGAGCAGCGGCGCGATCAGCAACACCGGCAGCCTGATTCAGGCAGGCGCGACGGCGAGCGACGGCACGACAACCGGCGGTGACGTGATCCTGACCGCCGCCGGCGACATCACGAACCGTTCGAGCGCAAACAACCTCGGAATCGTCTTTGCCGCCAACGGCCAGACGAAGCTGACGGCCGGCGGCAACATCATCAACGACGACGCTCGCATCCTGTCGAACAACGCGGTGAGCCTTACCGCGGCCGGCGACGTACAGAACATCATCGACCATACGGGCGGCACGAACGGCGGCCAGCCGACCGCGTATTCCGATCGCGGCGGCAGCTTCCTGTTCTTCACGCACACGACGAGCGGCTTCAACGTCGACTACGGCGCCGTCAGCAATCCCGACCAGCTCGCGTATATCGCCGCGGTTCACGGTCCGGTGACGATCAACGCGCGCAATTTCAGCAATTCGGGCGGCATCGTTCAATCGAACGATAGCGACGTCAACATCACCGCCCAGAACGCCTTCACCAACGCCGCCGTCTTCACGGGCCAGGCGAGCTATACGCGTAGCTGCTGGATCTTCTGCCACGCCGACGCGTCGAGCAACGTGACGCCATACGGCGGCACGATCCAGGCGGGCGGCAACATCGGCATCAAGGCGGGTGCGGTCGCCCGCAACGTCGGCGGCAACGTGTTCGCGACGGGCGACATCAAGGTCGACGCCCCCGTCACGTATGCGCAAGGCGTCACGGGCTATTCGGCGATCAACCAGCACCGCGGCTTCAAGGCATTCTTCGGCAGCACGTGGGCGCAGATCATCGCAATGGACGTCGGTGGCGGCTTCACCGCGAACGGCAGCGTGACGCTGACCGGCGACGGCGTGATCGACGGCGGTTCGTTCAGCGGCGGAAAAGGCGTGACGGCGGCCGGTGGCATCACGACCGTACGCGCGCCGTCGCGCACACCGGTGCAGATCGATCAGCACCTGGGTCTGACCACGTGGTGGTGGCGCTAGCCAATGAACTATCAAAGCAAAAATCGTCTCGGGCTGGCAGTCGTCGTTTTCCTCGCAATGGTGATCTTCATTGCCGCCTCGCAAAGCGGCGTTTTCGGTAAGGCCGTATTAACGCTCGGGCATCCGCACGCACAACAACGATGAAACCACGCGCTTTCCCTCGACTGAAGCTGCCGCTGCTGATTGCGAGCCTGGCCGCGCTACATGTACCGGCGCATGCGCAAACCTCGCCTCCCGCGGCCCGCCCCGTTCAGGATCCAGCGCAGCTGATCATCGAACAGCAGCGCGAGCAGGCGCGTCGACGGCAGCTCGAGCAGCCGCCCGCATCGATTACGATCGCGCCGACTTCGGAGACGACGCTCGACATTCCGCCCGGCACGCCGGTCGATTCCATCGTCGAAACCGGCCCGACCTTTCCGGTGCAACGAATCGTGTTGCAAACCGCCGACGGCAAGTCGTTCGAGCCGCCCGGCGGCATCGCGGCCCAGCAGCTCGACGCGGTCGTGGCGCCGTTCATCGGTCACGATCTCGGTTCGCACCGTATCAACGTGATGCTGAAGCGGATCACGGACGTATTCGTCGAACATGGCCTCGTGACGACGCGCGCACTGCTCGGCCCGCAGAATCTCGCGAGCGGCACGCTCAAGATCACGATTCAGGTCGGCGTGATCGAAGCGTTCACGATCAACGGCAAACCGATTCACCGGCTCAAGCCGGGCGAGTCATCGTCGGGCGGCGGCTGGTTCACGGACGCCGGCTACGAGAACGCATTCCCGACGGCGTCCGGCGATCCGCTGCGCCTGTCCGATATCGATCAGGGCGTGGCGCAGATCAATCGCCTGCGCCGCAACCAGGCAACGGTCCAGATCCTGCCGGGTCAGAATCCGGGCGAATCGATCGTCGATATCGGCAACAAGCCGGGCGATCGCCTGTACTACACGTTGGGCGTCGACAACTACGGCAGTTCGGCCACGGGCGTGACGCGCTACCGTGCGGGCGTCGAGGCCGACAACCTGCTCGGCCTGCAGGAATCGCTGAGCGTGAATTTTCTCGACAGCCTCGACAGCAACGCGATCGTCGGCTCGTTCGCCGTGCCGTTCGGCCGCCATACGTTCAGCTACACGATCTCCGATTCCGAGTATCAGCAGGTGATCGGCACGACCGCGCTCGAATATGGCCGGACGCTGTCGCACATCTTCGGCTGGAACTATCTGGTCAGCCGCAGCGTGAGCGACATCACCAGCGTCGACGCCACGGTGTCCTGGCGCCGCACCGACCGCGAGGTCAACGGCATCGATCTCGATCCGCAGCGCGTTGCTGTGTTGCGGATGGCCGGCAACTGGCTGCACAAGTTCGTGATGAACGATGCGCAGGGCAACTTCACGATCAACGGCGGGCTGTCGCAGGGGCTGCCTTGGTTCGGCGCGAACCACGATCCGCATGGCATCTCGCGCGACGAAGCGCACAGCCAGTTCACCAAGGTGGATGCGACGGCCGCATTCACGCTGCCGCTGCCGAAGATCGGTCGCGCATTGATCGCCTATCGGGGCGTGTTGAGCGGGCAATATACGAACATGGCGCTGTTCGGCTCGGAGCAACTGTACCTCGGCGGGATGGACACGGTCCGCGGCTTCCGCTCGGGCGAAATCGCCGGCGATCGCGGTTTCTATTCGCGCAACGAGCTCGCGTGGGTGAACGCGCCGGCCTGGAAAGACGGTCGAATCGAACCGTACGTGTTCCTCGACGCGGGCAAGGCGAGCCTGGTCGCGGTGCCGGGTTTCCCGACGCTGGCCGGGGCGGGCGCGGGGCTGCGCGCGCAATGGCAGTGGCACAAACAGTTTCTGTCCGGCGAGGTCCTGATCGGGCGCGCGCTGACGCAACCGGCCGTGCTGGGCCCGAAAGCGACCCTTGTACTTGGAACTTTGAATTGGACAATGTGATGAACTTCTCGAACTGGAAACCCTTTATCGCCGCATCCGCGCTTTACCTCGGCATTGCCTGCGCCGCACACGCTCAGACGCAAACGTCGTCGACGTTGCCGGCTGGCACGGCTGCGATCGTGAACGGCACGTCGATCACGCAGGCTGAGGTCGATGCGGTGTTGAAGGCTTCCCGCCAACCCGACTCGGCGCAGGTGCGTCAGGCGATCAAGAATCAACTGATCACGCGCGTGCTGATCCAGCAGGCCGCGGAGAAAGCGAACTACGGCAGCAGGCCCGAAGTGCAGACGGCCATGCAGGTGGCGAAAGCGAATGCCGAGACGCAGTTGTATCTGAAAGACAACGTGAAGCCGGAGCCGGTCACGGATGTGCAGGTGAAGTCGCGCTACGACGAAATTGTCGCGTCGCTCGGCAAGGACGAATACAAGCCGCGCCTGATCGTCGTCAGGGATGCCGCGACGGCGGCGACCGTCGTGAGCGAACTGAAGGCAGGCAAGTCGTTTGAAGGTCTGGCTCGGCAGTACAGCATCGCGCCGAGCCGCGATAGCGGGGGGGAGTTGCCTTGGGTGAGCTTCAAGACGCCGGCGACGGAGGGCAAGACGTCCGGTTTGCCGGTCGCGATCGCGCAGGTGCTGGAAAAGCTTCCGGTCGGCGCGGTCACACCGGAGTCGATCACGGTCGATGGCGCACGGGCGATCGTGAAACTCGACGCGAAGCGGCCGACGCAGGTGCCGGCATTCAATCAGGCGCAGGCGACGATCCGCCAGCAACTGGAGGCGCTTGCACTTGAAAAGGCGAGTGCGCAATTCGTCGGCGGCCTGTTGAAGAGCGCGGCCATTCAGCAGTAGGGAGCGCTCCCGCATGGCTCGAAAGCACAAACCGCGTCGCCCGCGCAGCAAAGCCGAGCTCTTGCCGCTGCCGGCCGCGCTGGTGCGCGATATTTCACTCGCGAATCATCTTGCATTGGCGGCGATGCGGGCGGGCCATGGGACCGCCGAGACCATGATCGCCTTGCTGCGTGTCCTGTATCTCGCGTATTTCGTAGTGGAGGACGAGATATCGGACGCCGACCTTACGCTTTTCCTGGAAGCAGAAGCGGTACTCGATCAGAGCGTCGAAGCGGCCGGCGACGGACAAGACTGGCAGGTGACGGAAGATGCGCTTGAGGCGATCGAGCGATTGCTGCTGCGTGCGGACGCGATCGTCGGCAGTGTTCCCAAATACCGCTACCTGGAGGCATGGAACAAGCTTTGTCACTTCGCGGAATCGGCTGATCGATCACCCATCCCAGGCAGCAAACTCGAAGAGGTGTTGCTGTGAACGACGAGCATCGCAACGTCACGGCCGCTGCGTCGACGCAGACCCGGACGCAGGGGGAGAAACCGCCGGTTCGACATGACAATAGTCTTTCAGTTGCCCTCGAAGTTCCGGCGCGCCACTTCGATGCGACGGTGGGAGCCATCACCGCAAGGGAAGCGGTCGACGACGAAGAGACGGAGGACCCGGCGCTGACGGACTACCTGATGCGAGCGTGGCTCGAACTCATGAGCCCATCGCCGACTCCCGTGCCACGCTGTCCATATTGCGACGGATTGCGCATTCGTGGCGAGCGGCCGCAAGGGAAGAGTCGGCTTCCAAACTATTTTTGCCACGCGTGCAAACGCAGCTTCAATCGTTTGACGGGCACGCCGTTCGCGCGTCTGCACAATTACGCGAAGGGCGAGGCGATGATTCCGCTGCTGTCGCGACAGATGTCGATGCTGCAGGCGGGCGAGCGACTCGGGCGCACGCAGAAGGCGATCCTCTCCTGGTTGTTGGCATTTCGCCGCTATCTGCTCGAACTCGATCCGTCCGGACAGTGGGAAGCGCGGGTCCGGCTCGGGGTGCGCGTGGCGCCGAGGGCGCGTTGCGCGCGATGTGGATTCGAGGGCGGATTCCTGTCCGGCGGCTTTGATCCCCAACGCCGAAGGCGGATCCGCTGTCCGCAGTGCGGCCGCAGTCGGCTGTTGGATGTGCTGCAGGGCAACGGCGAGGCGTTCGACGGCGAGGTGATGCACGATGCGATTGAGACCGCAGTACGGGCGCGGCGCAAGGTGCATCCGGATACACCCTCGCCGACCGTTGCACGTGCTGCGCGTGTGGACGATGCCGCGCCTGCGGTGACGGTTCGGCGTTCGTTGGCGGAGGTGGTGTTGCCGTCGCGAGAATCGCCGCCGGGACCGACGGATCGGCGCGAGGATCCCGTGCTGTCGGCGTTTCTGCTCGAGCAGATCGACGCGGCACTCAGTTTGGACACTACGCCGCCGCCGTGCCAATGGTGCGGCAGCGACCATACCGAGCACCACGCCCAGGCGCGGCCAAACGGGCTGCCGTGCTTTCGGTGCCGGACGTGCCTCGCCTACTTTTCGCGCGTATCGAATACGCCACTGCTTAAGGGGCACGCACGTGCATTCGCCCGACGTCTGGTGCCAATGCTCGGCTGGCGTGACACGGCGAAGGCGGCGTCACATGCACTGGGACTGCCGTCGTTTGCGGTCCAGAAATGGCTGCGTCCGTGGCGGCAATGGCTGCTGCTGCTCGATCCCAGCGGGGCAATGGAAGCGCGCGTCAGACTCGGCGTACCCACTGCGGGGGCGGTGCTGACTTGTGGAAAGTGCGGTCATACGGGCACCGTATTGCGATTGGCGTCGACTGGGCGGCCGCCGGCGGCAGACGGCGCGCGCCAGGTCAAATTCCAGTGCCGGCAGTGCGAACGTCACAGCCGAGTATGGGTGCCGGCTGCGTGATGGACAACGGCGGTGGGCGAGGTGAGGAATGATCGCGTAGCCCGGTAAATTGGGCCTGCTGGCCTATCCTGCACTAGATCAAAAAAGTTGGTTAACTAACTTTGGTTTGTCCCTATTTGTGATTTTTCCGAGGCGGTTGGACTTAGTTCGTGGCAAGTGGATGGCCAACAAATTCGTGGTTGCCGATATGTCCGATGCGTAGCCACGGACACGCCCATACCTTCCGGCCGAGCGCGCGAACATCAGCGCAGAACGCGATGTCTTCACTCAACCCGTCAGCGTTCCGAGCACCACCAAAGTAGGCGACGGTGCCCTTATGAATACTGTTTCCCGCCTGGAGCCAGTCGGGGTGGGTTTCCTTCAGCGCGTCGAACACGTCACGGCGAATGAGCATCATCCCAGTCCCGATCGCATTGACCTCGAGCACATCATCATGCACCGGGATGTCGAGAACCTGTTTCACGCCATACAGCGCCAATTCACTGGCAGGAAGGTCGGGGCGCTCCCTCGTGATTTTCGCGATGCGCTCCCAGTCATACTCCTTTTTCAGACACATCGTACCGACGACGTCGAGATCGGCGTGACCCAGCATCCGAATGATGTCAGCCGTTCTCCAGCTTATGTCGCTGTCGATGAATAGCAGGTGGGTAGCCGACGTTTTTTTCAGGAAGAAATCGGCGCAGAGATTACGCCCGGGAACGACGAGCGCGCCCTTGCTTGTGGTGAAGTAAGCGCCAATTTGCCGGTGCATCAGTTCGATAACAAGCGGCAGTAGACTTTCCACTTAACCCATCTTGCACGTCCCGTCGTATGCTGGTGTTGCGATGCAGACGGATGATGGGAACTTGTTCGCTCCGGTCATGAAAATCCTTTAACGTCGACATAATGGGTAACGCGTTCCTTGCGCCCCGATGCACTGATGCACCGAGTGTAACTGGCGCGGGTTTGGAGGAAATCTTTGGCTCCTCCGTCAACGAACGTGTAGGCACTGATCGGTTAGGGCGGACCTGGGCGTGATGCCGATCTACGTGCCGGGCATCGGCAAGGTGCACCGCGGCTTCTGGGAGGCGTGGTACGAAATCGCCGTGCCGGAATTGGCCGCCATCGACGGGCGTCCGGTGACTTGGTCGGGCATTCTCTCGGCGCGGCGATCTGTGCGCAAGTCAAGACCTGATCTCTCAGTCACCGTCAGATCAGGTCTGAGATTGCTTGGCCGTCACTTGATCAAGGGCCGTGATCGGTCGAGGCTGTGTGAAAACGCGAAACTATCCGGTTTTTGGATGTCGCTTTACCCTTCCCGAGCCGCTACCAAGCCTATACAGCGCGATCTGAAGGGGCGAGTTTCTGCAGCAACGCGTCCAGCCCGCGTTTTCACACAGCCTCGACCCATAAGAGACGCTCAAGTACGACATGATGGATGGCCGCTCTCAGGCCGTCACCCAAAGCCGCCAGCCCGATCGGCCGGGAGGCGGGAGGTTCTCCCATCCCTGCGTTGCTCCGACGCTATCACGGAGGAGTTGTTTCATTGGGGAGGCAGGATGGCAGCCTGTCCACGGTGACAGGCGACGAGAAGGTGGCGCCAACGTCGGAATTGACCAATTCCCCAAAGCGGGTACGTAAGCTGCAGTGGCGGCAGGGCAGTAACCGTCCGTTTGTGACCATGTTGACCCTTATGCACGGGCCGCCACGGGAACCCGCAGCCTGCTGCGCGAACGTGGTCAGGTTTTGTGCAAACTGCTTTCGCGTGCCCATCGGGTCGAGCGAATTGAAGTGGCGTCACCTATCGGCCATCGCAGGCACTTCCTCATGGTTTCACTGACCGTTCACACAATCGTCACTCATACAAGCCGGCAAGAATAATGCAGGAAGAAAGACTTGCCGGGGAAAGTACGGAGGGCGCACATCGAGTTCGGCTACTAGATTTCAAAGGACTGTTTCTCCGTGCGATAAAACTGCAACTATGAGCCAAGCATTTAAGCTTTGCCAGAAAAACGATATTGGTGATTTGCGTCAGTGCGACCATTGTGGTTTCTGGCCACACTTTCTGCCTTCCAGTCCCCTTCGTTAGCGGCGTTTTGTAGGGACCACTGGATTCGTCAATTCTTGCACGGTTCTGCGCGGAGGGCAGTCGACTCCTTTAGACCGCGATCACTCTGTTTCCAGCGGGTAACCCTGAGCCCAATTGGATCTAAAGAATAGTGGAGGTATTGATATGGATGAGCGCATCACGGCAGGGCATGTCGTGTCCCGACCAGCATTGAGGGCAGCGGTCGCCAGGCTGCCCTTGACACGAAGATCATCGGTAGCCACCTTAGCTTCCACAGTGGTAAATACGCTTGCCAGCAGTGAGGCAGGCGCGTCCCGACTGGTCACGATCACAGCCACTGGGCCGATTTATGCAAAAGTCGGAATGTTATGGGCCTTGCCAGCCACGGCCGCTTGGCGGCAGCTCCAAGAATTGCACCTTAAGACCGTGGGGAGAGAAGACCAGATTCGGAGTGAAACAATCGCTAATTTTTCACGGAAACGAGCCTTCCGCGCATATAGCAATGCACTTGCAACCACGATCGCACAAATCGCGATAGTTCATCAAAGCGCGCACCGTCGGATTCTCGGCTCGCTTTGCGACTATGCCTTCAGGGCTCGATCTCTCGATGGACTAGAAAGTGTTTTCCTGAGTGTACTGCTGGCGGCGGTGCGAAACGGAGACCGTCGGCTCGCAGACTGGGGCGCGCAGCTTTGGGTGGCAATCCCGCGGCCCAAGAGCTTAGGCGGCGGAGTGCGCACTGCTCCTATCGTCGATGCGTCGAGTGGCAGGATCACGTTCGTAGATGAGCGTGGGTTCTACGACCTCTTTCGAACCGGGCGCGTTGGCGGGCTAGCGACACTCATTAACCTCTTTCCGGGCGGAGCGCTCAATGTCGGTGGTGGCGGCTTCGACGGTTTTGCTCCTAGTAATCTTGGCGCAGCAGCGGATGGATTCTCAGACTGGGCTAGCGCCTGTGCGAATTCGTTCACGATTGCAATAGGCACCGGCACGGCTATCGGAGGGACCATAGGCGCCTCCGGAGGTCCTCCCGGAGCTGCTGCCGGCGCGGGCACCGGTGCTGGGATCGGGGCAGCATTTGGCCTCGGCTTATGTGTTGGCGAAGCAATCGGATACGCCATTTTTGGAGACGACTCCGGGTCTGGAGAGCCAACGCAGGCGACCCAGCCACCAGATATGGGTGTGCCCGTGGACGACGGAACCTCCGGGACCCCTGGAGATCAACAAGGGGGGATGTCTGGCGGTGGCGGTGAGCAAGGAGGAATGTCTGGTGGTGGCGGTGAGCAAGGGGGAATGTCTGGCGGTGGCGATGATAGCGGCGGAGGTGGTAGCGGTGGTGGTGATAGCGGCCCGATCTGCATTGACCCAGGGATGTCTGGCGGAATGCCTAACCCTGACGACAGCGGTGGCGGCGGCGGTCGCGGCCCTGTTCCTGGTCCAAATCCAGTCGCAGGTGCAACCATCTACGGTGCTGGGCCAGGCGTCGCAGGTCTGGTCGGGGTAGTCGGCCCTGCGTCATTCTCATTAAGTGGACTACCCTCGTTTGGCGCCGACGGCAGTGTGGCCAGCCGGGGGCTCCTGCTATCTTCATTCGTTAGCCCCGAAATAGGTGGAAGCTAAGCGGGTGCAGACGAATGTGTCGAGTAGGCGGTTTGCCGCTAGTACCTTCGACAGACAAACCGCTTTCACGCGTTGCTTAAATGTGTATTCGTCTACCTGTTCAATGAGCTGCCGTAGAATCTCCTGACCGGTCCTCTTCCAGGACTGGAACCTTTTGAAGAAATCTGGCTCACGGCCGATTCCAGCGCCAGGCGAGGCGTGGACGTCCGGAAAGCACCTCGTAGCCGCCTCAAGGATGCGAATACCCGAATGTCGGCTAAGGCCGATGCAGCATTCGAGCATTTGAATCGAATGACCGTTTGTTGGGCAGAGCCAACTTCTGAACGTCTCCTGGTGGCCGAACCCAGTCGATGGCCGCTCAGACAAACCGCGACTGGCTCAACCCGACTCGAAGCCGACATTCGGCGTGCCGTCGTCGAGCGTCCGATCTCAGAGTGATTCCCGTCAGTGAGGATCCGCTGATGTGGACGTCTTTGATCCTTTGCTTTTTCGCGAAACCGATCTGGTGATGCTAAGGCACCACGGCAGTTCCGGACTGTCTGTCTATCGCACATCCACGTTTACGTGGATTCTTGCATGCCGCATTCCCAATATGGATGCCTTGAACCAGCCCGGCGCGGGCATAGGGCGGACGACGCGCCAACGTGCTTTCCCCACTGTTGTTAAACTTCGTCATCGGGGAAAAAATACATCTGGATCGTATGCGCGGCACCGTTAACATCAAGATTCGACCGACCAAGCTGGCCTTCCTGGTTGATCCCAATAGCGCATCGCAGGTTCGTGAGGCCATCCGTCTCGCCAGTAGCCTGTGGGGAGGGGTCTTCTTTCCGATCATCCCGCTCTTCAAGCGGATGCCCGCGAGCTGGCGTGAACGGCCCTTTTCGCTTCCTGCCTCAAGCGATGTGGTGCGCGGCTACGTTGATGCCTTCGATCCGGACATCCTAGTGCAGTTTTCTGGAAGCGTTCCGCCTTATATCACCGATACGCGCCTGCCGATTGTAAAACCGCAAGAAGTGTGGGAGGGAGCTCGATCCTTGGGCGAACCCACCTACGGTATTGGTGCATTCACACTGCTCGATGCAATTTACAAGGAATGCTTCAAGTACAAGTCAAAGTACCCCACAAGAGTCGTTGTTCCAGTTATTCCGAATAAGCTGGGCCTTTTTTGGGCAGGCGTATATGGAGAGTACAGCGACGACATTCTTTCGGCGATAACCAGCCACTACACTGAACCACTGGACATCGAGAGACCACCGGTTACAGCGGAATCATTTCCGGCACTCACGGGACAGGACGTTCTTTTCCCAAGAAGAATTACGGCATGGGGACTTCCCAATCAAGGCCGATTGAAATATGGACGACACGCATGTATCTTTTTCATGGATGCGAGCAGCGTTGAAGACGTCGTCGATTACTGGAATCTTCGAGCCACTGGTAGGAACGTGCTTCCGCTACCGAAGCAGTTTTTGCAGGAGGAGTCATTCAGGAGCGTGGTAGTTGAGTTCCTCCTCCAGGAGCGACGGCAATGGCCGCACGATCCTAAGCACTTCGATGTCGCCTCTTTCATTCGCAGTCGCCATTCAACCATGGATGAAATGCAGGCGTATGCGAAAACGCTTGAGTTTCCTAGGACAGACTCAAACGCCGCTAACGAATCGTACTGTTCATTGCAGCACTGGTATCCACGTATATGGGACGAATGGGCCCGTAGCAAGGACGGCGGTGTGGTCGACGTCTATGCAGAGGGCGAGCACTCTATCGACATTGCCAGCGCCTCCGACCTTGAAATGCGAATCAAGCCTTTGGTGCCGGATTTTGCGCCGCAGGATTGGTTTCATAGCGAAGGACTTTGTGCGAACGAATTCGACTGGCGTTTGTTTGGCGCGGAGGAGCATCTCGCAGAGGTCTATCCGAAAATCAAGGGGGACCATCTGGCCGGCGCGATTTCGGGCATTGGTGGTCTCCGAGGTATATGGCGCATTGGGCGACACGGCCTGGTGAAACTTGTGCAACACTCGTTCGTCGAGTCGCGCACTGTACCCTCCTCGGAAACGATCTTCTTTGCTTGGTTGGAAGATCAGGGGTGGAAGGCCGAGTTGTCACCGCCCGGCATCCTCGCCAAGCAGATTTTCAAACGACTTGGCGGCTATCCAAGGCTGCTTGCGGACAGGGCGATCCTAGGACTGCTCGAACACATGAATGGCGGGTCCGTCAGCAGGAACGGAACGCCGATTGACGCGAGCCGGATAACAACGGCACGTGAGATGTCTGTCGGTGAGGTCAAGAGCCGACTTAAGAGTCCGACGTTGTACGACACGTTTCTCAAGTGCGGCGTCTTCAAGCTGGGGCTGCGAACACAATGTCCTACCTGCCAACGCAATACCTGGTTTGCCATGTCAGCACTTAGCGAGTCGCTGGAGTGCCCGAAGTGCCTGAGCCCATTCTCCGCTGCCGGCAATGTCGACCAGTCATCAGGCGGATGGTACTACCGGACTGCCGGACCATTCAGTGTTCCAAATTACGCAGACGGTGCGCACGCCGTATTGCTGACCATTGACGCCCTCAGTGACCGAATGCTTACCACATTAAGGACGACATCGGTTCCTAGCTTCATGGCAACGTCACCCGGCAAGCGCAATATGGAAGCAGACTTCGCCATGTTCTGGAGAGAAACGCTCTACGGCGAGCAAAGCGAAGGTCTGTTGTTCGGCGAGTGCAAGACATACGGTCAATTCGAGGCAAAGGACATCGCCAGAATGCGTGAGTTCGCCGAGACTTTCCCGGGGGCCATCCTCGTGTTTAGTACGTTGAGGGAAACACTGACCGCGAAGGAGATCGCCTCAATTAGTAAGCTTGCGAAGTTCGGGCGAAAGCACTGGAAAGCCGAGCGCTCTATCAACCCTGTTCTGATCCTCACTGGTGCTGAGCTGTTGCATTGGAATCGGCCTCCACACTGTTGGCCTGAAACGCAGCGCGCAAGATTCGCCCACGTTCACGGATTACTCGCCCTCTGTGATGCGACTCAGCAGATGTACCTGAACCTGCCGCCGCTGCATCAGGAATGGCAGAGGCGCTGGGAGCAACGGCGGGCGCGCCGGAAGACACTTCGCGAGGCCGAGTAAATCAACTTAAACGCAATCAATTTGGGGCGACTTTGAGTGCCAAGGTATCAGTCGAAACATGCCAATGATTTCCGCAACGCGAGCCGTCGAACGTCGTGCGGAAGTTCTAGCGTTCAGAGGCTTCGTCCAAATGCACTGAACGGCGTGCCTGATGCCAACCCCATTTTTCGGTGAAGCTCCTTTGCACGAAGTACGCTGCCGACGACGCAATAGGGTCTCCTCGCACTGCAGCGTGGAGCGAAGCGGCCGGCGTCCATTTCTCGACAAAATGCGGACGGCCAGTCAGCGCACAACGACTGACAGAAACTGGCCGAACTGAGTCAGACGAACTTACGCTGTCTGTTTGGTCTAGTCCAACCTTATACGGATCATGAGCGCTGCGGCGACGGTTGCCGCCGGCAACCTCCCCGGTGTCCGTCTACGGCTTCGAGCCTCAGCGCGCGTGTCCGGATGGCGTTGTCGCGGCACTGCTCGCGAAGGTGCCCCTCGGCATATACAAGAACGGCAACGACCTCGTGCCGGATCTGCCGCTTGACTGGCACCGTGCTGGGAACGTTTAGCAGATCGACCGGCCGGCGTTTCCGTTTCGGAATGTGACGGATCATGCGATTGCGAGAGTGATCGCGGCGCCGGCCCCGAGCTCGCATTGCCGTCCAGCAGTGTGAACGCGACTACTATACCCTGATGGCATTCACGCTCTGACGAAATTCAGTTCTCAGGGCCGTCGTCTATGTCGTCCTGGCTGCGGTAGATGGCGCCGGGTTCATCGATCGGCACTATGTCGTAGCCACGCGCCGTCAGGCTGATCTCGAAATCGCTGAATGCCTCGAACAGGTCAAGGCCGCACTTCACTACAGTGAATTTCGAATCGAGGGTGTTGGTTGCGACACGCTCATGGAACGCGGCGACGGGATCGGGCATCTCCCCAGCATCGAAGTGCGAGATTCGGAGAAATGGGGTGCGTCCTTCCTTTGCGTACGTCGTGCACATCACAATCTGCACATTCGTGATCACGTGATGGGCCGGAATTTCCGGCGCAATTCGTTGCAGGTAGGCCCGAAATGAACCGGCTGCCTCGCGTTCGTGGGCGTATGCAGTCCCATGCCAGTCGTCAGTCGATCCGCGAAACTCTTCCTCGATCGTGGACATGGTCGGCTCCTGTTCGGTATCCATCAAGGTGTTGCCGGCGCATTACAGCATCCCGGCGCGCCCCTTTTCCTTTCGGAGAAGATGGCGCAGCTCCTGAAACTTCCCATTCCCGCCACTGAGCTCCCCGCGATCCTCGACGTTCTTGTCTACGAAGTCGAACCATTCCTGAATTCTGTCGAGCGATTTCCGGAGAGCCATAATCTCGAGGATCAGCCAGCGTACCTGCAGATCAGTGTACTCGCGCCATAGGGCGCGAAGCTCTGCATCCGACGGAGCATCGAACTCCGGCATCGTAGGCTTCATCTTGAAGCGTGGATCTGTGAGCGGCACACGGTTACGATCGATCCTGGTGGCTTCGATCGGCGTGCACGAGCCTAGGAACACGGCCCTTGCGTCCTGATCGATCCAAAATTCAAATTCCGGTTTCGTGAGCTCGATCGGGGTCCTCAGGCGGTTCTTGTCGCCTTGGAACCCGTACTCCCAAATGTAAGCCCACTGCGGCTTGATCACGTTGCCACCGCTGTATAAAAACACAGTATATTGCGCGATAAACTACCCTAGTCAAGATCAGAAAAATGGGGAACGCTATGAAGTGGTGCGCCGATCGTGTCGATGCCTACCTTTTCGAAAATGGCGTGACGATCGAGCACTATTTTTTGCAGGGTGACGTCATAGGATACGTATCGAATGGTCGGACGTTCGACCTACACACTGGTGATGGCGAGCTTCACAATGCGTGTCGATCTCGACTGGTTGAGCTCGGGGTGAGGGTGCTGCCTGAGCAGTGATGGTGATGCTGGCACGGTCGAGGAGTTGACCAGAGGGGAGGCATTCGATGTGCACACACTACCGGGCGCCGCACGAGGATTACGAGATCCGCGAGCTACGAATCGAGCCATTCAGTGAGATCTACCGGCGGTTCCCATGGGAGCAGGAGATCTATCAGGACTATCGGGCGCCGATCGTCGCGAACGTCGACGGAAGGATCCTGCCGTTGGTCGCCGGATTCGGCTTCTGGCCGCGTGCCCTGCAGAAGGCCAACATCGAGAAAGCGAAGGAGCAGGGCCGGAAGCCGCCGATCATGCGCAGCACGATGAACGTGCGCGACGACAACCTCGGGAAGTCGCCCCTATACGGTCCCGCTTGGCGCGCCGGCAGGCGCTGCCTGATTCCCGCGGAATGGATATACGAACCGTGCTACGAGACGGGCAAGAACGTCTGGCACCAGATCGGCCTGTCCGACTGGCGAACGATGTGCGTTGCCGGCATCTGGCGGACGCTGCAAGGCGCGGACGGCATGGACCATCACACGATGTCGATGATTACCGTCAATGCCGACGGCCACCCGCTGATGTCGCGCATGCACAAGCCGGCCGACGAGAAGCGGTCGGTCGTGATTCTGCGTCCGGACGACTGGGAGGAATGGCTGACGACGTCGAACGTCGAGGCGGCACGCGCGATGCTGCAGTTGTACCCGGCCGACGATATGTCGGCCGAGCCAAGGTAATGAACAGCGTATATCTTATCCCGGAGATCAGGCGGAGCCACATAAATGATGCTCGCGGCGATCCGAGTTCACCCCGAGACAATTTGTCATTCGTCCCCCAATTACTTGCTGGACACGATGTCGCCCGCCGCCGGGAGTGCAGAGGACTGTGCGGATGAGAATAGTTTGTCAAAATGATTGAGAAACGTTTCAGTCAAGTGGCCGTGGTAATAGCCGTAGGCGACCGACGAAACGCCATCCTTATTTTGTGACTTTACGATGTTGAACGTCAGATTCTTTCCCTCTGCTATTGAGGGTTTGAACCATGCCTCATATTGCCATTCTTTAGATTTGTGGGTGAAATAACCATCTTTTTCTTCCCAGGTAGTGATTTTTCCTTGTTGCTCTTCTTGAAAGATTCTCTTTCTAAAGTTCGCAAGCAGACCGTTTGGATCAGTCGTGAAAAAGTAAATCGCCATTGCACCGAGCCCCGTAGAATGGTTGTAGAAAGCAAATCAGCTGTTGCCAATAACAGCAGTCAAAGGTTAAGCGTTTTTTTCTGTGGTGAATAGGGTTTGCGCGACCAAAATATTGGCAGATTGAATATCTTCTGCGGCGCGCCATTCGCCGGTCCTACGATCGACATGTAGCATGCGTGTCGTGCCACGCTTCGCAATGAGAAGCAGCCCGATCGTCCCATCGTCGACGTCAGGACGGAACCCAGACTGATAGATCACGATCCTCGAGAACGTATCCGCTACGAGCTGGCGGGCCAGCATTCGGGCGTCGTAGTCGAGATTCTCGACTCCTTGCACGAGGTCCCGCCAAGCGTCCGCTGCGGCCGGCGCGACGCTCGACGCCGACGCCGCGAGGTGGTGCTCGAGCGACTCGACGTCGCGTCGCTCGCTCGCGAGCTGACTTTCGAGCTCGCGGACGCGGCGCAACACGGCCACCGGGGCTTCGCCGTCGTCCAATAGCAACGCATCCGTGACGCGCTGAACCTGCGCTTCAAGTTCCGCGACGCGTTGGCGCGCGCTCGCCAGTTGCGCGCTCACCGTTGCCGTACCTGCGGCTCCTTCGAGTAGCCGAGACAAATTTATCTGGTCTGAGCAATACAGCATCAGAGCGCGTTCGACCGGAACGACGCTGCAGCTACCGCTCATCTTGCAGCCGGCACCGATGCTGTATGTAACGCAGTGCAGTCGGCGGTGGCCCGGAGCGGGTCGTCCGTCCGACATGCGCTTGCGCCCCATAAGGTTCTGCGCGACGACAGCGGCTCCACAGTATCCGCAGTGCGTGATGCCGAGGCCGGTTACGACGCCGGGAATTTCTCCCTTTCCCTTGCGCCGGCCGCGCTGCTCGGCCAGGTATCGAAGGTCCGCGAATTCGGTCGGCGTCAGCAGGGCGGGATAGTAGCCTTCGAGGCGGAAGGCTTCGCCATCCACCTCTACGGATTTCTCGCCGAGCAGCATGCGATTCGCCAGCAGCCGGTAGAGGTTCGACGACTGCGTGCGCCCGCTATCGGTGACCTGCAGTCCGCGCTCGGCCAGATCGCGGACAATGCGGACGGCTCCGTGCCCCTGCCGGAACATCGCGATCACATGGCGCACAGCTTCAGCGCGCTCCGGTATCAGCTCGAACCCTCCGCCTTCGCTTTCTCGGACCCAATGCGGATCCTTCCCGACGCGGATCGGCGCGCGCCACGTGCCGGCGATCCAGCCTTGACACTGCCGGCGGATGGCCGCCTTGACGCGCTTGCTTTTCGTGTCCGATTCCTCGTGTGCCCGGATCATAACCAGCAGGCTGTACACGAGATCCATAGGCTGAGCCTTCAGGCGCACGCGGTTGTATTCCCGGCCGTCGCTGGCCGTCACCACCGTGATGCCGGCGTTCACAATCTGCGCGAGCTGCGCCTGTGCCTGCAGCGGCTCGGCGCGACTCAACCGGTCCAGACCCTCGACGACCAGTACTGATCCGGCCGGAACCTGTCCGTCCTCGACGGCGCGCAGGAATACGCCCAGCGCACCTTGCCGGACGTGCCGCTGATGGTAGGCCGACAGGCCCTCGTCCCGAAGTGATAGGGACGCATCGAGTTCCATCTCGTGGTCGGCCGCCCAGCGGGCGGCGTATTCCAGCTGGCGGTCTATGCTGCCGCCGGCCGCTTGTTTTGGGTCGCTGAACCGTAAATAGCTGTAAACTCTCGCTTTTGCTGCCACGCCCCACACTCCAGATGTCTCAAAAAATTTCATCGGCACCGCGTATAGGTATGGTATCCCTCGGGTGCCCGAAAGCCCTCGTCGACTCCGAACAAATCATCACCCAGTTGCGCGCCGAAGGTTATGAAATCTCCGGCACCTACGACGGCGCCGACCTCGTGGTCGTGAACACCTGCGGCTTCATCGACGAAGCCGTGCAGGAAAGCCTCGACGCGATCGGCGAAGCGCTGACCGAGAACGGCAAGGTAATCGTCACCGGCTGTCTCGGCGCGAAGGCGAGCGCGAGCGGCTCGAACCTCATCGAGGAAGTCCATCCGAAGGTGCTCGCCGTTACCGGCCCGCACGCGGTGGGCGAAGTGATGCAGGCCGTGCATTCGCACCTGCCGAAGCCCCACGACCCGTTCGTCGACCTCGTGCCCGCGGCCGGCATCAAGCTCACGCCGCGCCACTACGCGTACCTGAAGATCTCCGAAGGCTGCAACCACCGCTGCACGTTCTGCATCATCCCGTCGATGCGCGGCGATCTCGTGTCGCGTCCGGTCGCCGAGGTGATGCTCGAGGCCGAGAACCTGTTCAAGTCGGGCGTGAAGGAACTGCTCGTGATTTCGCAGGACACGAGCGCCTACGGCGTCGACGTGAAGTACCGCACGGGCTTCTGGAACGGCAAGCCGATCAAGACACGCATGACCGACTTGGTCGCCGCGCTCGGCGAACTCGCCGCGCAGTACGGCGCGTGGGTGCGCCTGCACTACGTGTATCCGTATCCGAGCGTCGACGAAGTGATTCCGCTGATGGCCGAAGGTCCGTTCAAGGGCCACGTGCTGCCGTATCTCGACGTGCCGTTCCAGCACGCGCACCCTGAAGTGCTGAAGCGCATGAAGCGTCCGGCGAATGCCGAGAAGGTGCTCGAGCGTGTGCAGAAGTGGCGCGAGATCTGCCCGGACCTGACGATCCGCAGCACGTTCATCGCGGGCTTCCCCGGCGAGACGGAAGAGCAGTTCGAAACGCTGCTCGACTTCATCCGCGAGGCGGAACTCGATCGCGTCGGCTGCTTCGCGTACTCGCCGGTCGAAGGCGCGACCGCGAACGAACTCGACGGTGCGCTGCCCGACGAGGTCCGTGAAGAGCGCCGCGCGCGCTTCATGGAAGTCGCCGAGGAAGTGTCGGCGAACCGCATCCAGCGCAAGGTCGGCAAGACCCTCAAGGTGCTGATCGACGAAGTCGGCGAAGAAGGCGGCATTGGCCGCACGGCAGCCGATGCGCCGGAGATCGACGGCGTCGTCTATGTCGAGCCGGCGACGAAGGCGTCGAAGCGCTACAAGGTCGGCGATTTCGTGTCCGTGAAGATCACGGGCGCCGACGGCCACGATCTGTGGGGCGAGGTGTAAGCGATGACCGCCGCATTTCCGGAGATCCTCGCGCTCGGCGAGGCGATGATCGAATTCAATCAGTCGCAGCCGGGCCGTCCCGAATTCCTGCAGGGCTTCGGCGGCGACACGTCGAACTTCTGCATCGCCGCGGCGCGCCAGGGCGCGTCGACGGGTTTCGTGTCGGCGATCGGCGACGACCCGTTCGGCCGCCTGCTGGCCGACATGTGGCGCGCCGAGCACGTCGATACGACGTACGTGCGGGTCGATCGCTCGGCGCCGACCGGCGTGTATTTCGTCACGCATGGCGCCGACGGCCACCAGTTCGACTATCTGCGCGCGGGCTCCGCGGCGAGCCGCTATGCGACGGGCGACCTGCCGCTCGACGCGCTGGCGGCCGCGAAGGCCGTGCACCTGTCGGGCATCAGCCTTGCGATCAGCGCGGCCGCGTGCGACGCCGCGTTTGCGGCGATCGACCATGCGCGCCGCAACGGCGCAAAGGTCAGCTTCGACACGAACCTGCGCCTGAAGCTGTGGCCGCTGCCGCGCGCTCGCGCGGTGATGCGCGAGGCGTTGCGCCAGACGGACATCTGCCTGCCGAGCTGGGACGACGTCACGGCGCTCACGGGCGCGAACGATCGCAATGCGATCGTCGACGCGATGCTCGAACACGGGCCGCAGGTCGTCGCGCTGAAGCTCGGGAAGGAAGGCGCGTATGTCGCGACGCCGAACGAACGGCGCGTCGTGCCGGGCTTCGCGGTCGAGGCCGTCGATGCAACGGGTGCGGGCGACTGCTTCGGCGGTGCCTTCGTCGCGCGGATCGTCGCGGGCGACGATCCGTTCGCGGCGGCACGCTATGCGAACGCGGCGGCGGCACTGTCGACGACGGGCTATGGCGCAGTCGCGCCGATTCCGCACCGCGATGCGGTGGAGCGCCTGATGCAAGGCTGACGCGACACACGCACGCCGGCCACGGCCCCGCACGATCGATTCATTCGATGAGAAGGATGAGGAGGCAACATGCAACGTGAAGTGGTGGTGGTGAGCGGCGTGCGTACCGCGATCGGCGATTTCGGCGGCGGCCTGAAGGACATCGCGCCGACCGAGCTCGGCGCGAAAGTCGTGCGCGAAGTGTTGCAGCGCGCGCAGGTGTCGGGCGACGAGGTCGGCCATGTGGTGTTCGGCAACGTCGTGCACACGGAGCCGAAGGACATGTATCTCGCGCGCGTCGCCGCGATCAACGGCGGCGTCGCGCAACATGCGCCGGCGCTCACGGTCAACCGGCTGTGCGGTTCGGGGCTGCAGGCGATCGTATCGGCCGCACAGGGCGTGCTGCTCGGCGACGCGGACATCGCGATTGCGGGCGGCGCGGAGAACATGAGCCGTGCGCCGTATTCGATCCCGGCCGCGCGCTTCGGGCAGCGCATGGGCGACATGCGCGCGGTCGACATGATGGTCGGCGCGCTGAACGATCCGTTCCAGACGATCCACATGGGCGTGACGGCCGAGAACGTCGCGGCGAAGTACGGTATTTCGCGCGACGCGCAGGATGCGCTCGCACTTGAATCGCACCGCCGTGCGTCGCATGCGGCGAAGGCCGGCTACTTCAAGGATCAGATCCTGCCGGTCGAGCTGATCGGCTCGAAGAAGGGCACGCCGGTCGTGTTCGATCACGACGAGCACGTGCGCCACGACGCGAGCCTGGACGACTTCTCGAAGCTGCGGCCCGTGTTCGTGAAGGAGAACGGCACGGTGACGGCCGGCAACGCGTCGGGCATCAACGACGCGGCGGCCGCGGTGCTGCTGATGGAGCGCGGCGTCGCCGAGAAGCGCGGCGCGAAGCCGCTCGCGCGCCTCGTCGCGTATGCGCATGCGGGCGTCGATCCGGCCTACATGGGGATCGGCCCGGTGCCGGCCACGCAAAGGGTGCTCGAGCGCGCGGGGCTGACGGTTGCCGATCTCGACGTGATCGAGGCGAACGAGGCATTCGCCGCGCAGGCATGCGCGGTGACGAAGGCGCTGGGTCTCGACCCGGCAAAGGTGAATCCGAACGGGTCCGGCATTTCGCTCGGCCACCCGATCGGCGCGACGGGCGCGTTGATCACCGTCAAGGCGCTGTACGAGTTGCAGCGCATCGGCGGCCGATACGCGCTCGTGACGATGTGCATCGGCGGCGGGCAGGGCATCGCCGCGATTTTCGAGCGAATCTGAAGCAAGGAGCAACGCAAGGTGGGTCGATATTCGGAATGGCAACGGGCGCTCGTCGTCGCAGGCGCGCTGGCGGCGGGCATCGCGCTGCCGGGCGCGGTTGCGGCGCAGGCCGTCGCGCCGGGCGCGCAACAGGATCAAGCGGCACCCGCGCGGCCGCTGCGGCCGAATCCCGAATTCGCCCGCCTGCCGCGCTACGAAGGCACGCTCGGCGACCGGCCGATCGTCGTGCATCTCGGCCCGAAGACGGACGAGGAAGGTGTGCATGGCGAATACCAGTTCGCCGATACGGGTGAGGTCGTCCTGCTCGCGGGCGATCGCGACGGCGATACGCTCGAGATCGAGGAATCGAACGACGGCACGAACATCACCGGCGTGTGGGTCGGCCGCTTCGACGCGACGGGCGAATTGAAGGCCGACCGGATGAACTCGGACGAATCGGACCCGCAGCCCGTCGTGCTGCGCCTGGCGCCGGGCAAGCGCACGGCGCTGCAGGTGCGCGACGGCCGCGTGCAGGAAATCGAGACGGTGGGCGGCATCGTCAACCTGCGCACCGACGACTGAGTCCGCGCTGGCTCGGCGTGCGCGGCGCGCATTGTACCGGGCCAAATGCGCCGATTTTGGCTAATCTAGCGACATATTCCGCAACCGAACGGCCTTGTGCCCGGCTTCCTGTCATGACTGCATCCACTCCCAAGCGCGCACTGCAAACCCGCATCGTTCAACCCGACGACGTCATCCCGGAAGGCTTCCGTTCGTTCGTGCCGCCCGTCGCGCGTGCGTCGACGGTCGTGTTCCCCGATCTCGCGACGATGCGCGCGCTCGTCTGGCACAACGACAACCAGTGGCGCTACGGGCTGCACGCAACGCCGACGTCGCTCGCGCTCGCGCAGCGGCTCGCCGAGATCGAGGGCGGCACGCACGCGCTGCTGCAGCCGTCGGGCCTCGCGGCGATCATGAACGTCTATTTCGGGATCGTGAAAGCGGGCGACGACGTGCTGATTCCGCACAACGTCTACGGGCCGAACGCCGATTTCGGCAACTGGCTCGCGAAGGATTTCGGCATTACCGCGCGCTTCTACGATCCGCTCGTCGGTGCCGGCATCGCCGATCTGATCCAGCCGAACACGCGGCTGATCTGGATCGAGGCGCCCGGCTCGGTGACGATGGAAGTGCCCGACGTGCAGGCGATCACGGCGGCCGCGCAGGCGCGCGGCATCGTCACCGCGATCGACAACACCTATTCGGCCGGGCTCGCGTTCAAGCCGTTCGAACACGGCGTCGACATCTCGGTGCAGGCGCTGACCAAGTACCAGTCGGGCGGCAGCGACGTGCTGATGGGCGCGACGATCACCGCGAACGCTGAACTGCAAGCAACGCTGAAGCTCGCGCGGATGCGCTGCGGGATCGGCGTATCGGTCGACGATTGCTCGCTCGTGCTGCGCAGCCTGCCGAGCATGCAGGTGCGCTTCGACGCGCACAGCAAGAGCGCGCTCGCGCTCGCGCAATGGCTGAAGGCGCGGCCGGAGATCACGGCGGTGCTGCACCCGCAGATCGCCGATTGCCCGGGGCATGCGTCGTTCGTGCGCGACTTCACGGGCGCGGGCGGGCTGTTCTCGGTGGTGTTCGACGCGCGCTACAGTGCGGAGCAGATCGACCGCTTCGTCGAGTCGCTCGAACTGTTCGCGATCGGCTGGAGCTGGGGCGGCGCGTGCAGCCTTGCGATGCCTTACGACGTCGCGTCGATGCGTCCGGACTGGCCGCATCGCGGCACGCTGGTGCGTTTCTATGTCGGTCTCGAGGACGAAGCCGACCTGCGCGCGGACATCGAGCGCGTGCTGCAGGCCGTACTCGGCTGATCGCAGGCCGATCACGTCCCGCGGAAAAACGAAACGCCGGCGCGATGCAAGTTCGCGCCGGCGTTTTTCATTCGAGGTCGTGCGGGATCAGAACAGCCGCAGCAGCCCGTCGAGGCCGACGTGATCGAACGCGACCGTCGCCGCATCGCGCACGACAGGCTTCGCGTGGAATGCGATCGACAGCCCGGCTTCGGCCATCATCTTCAGGTCGTTCGACCCGTCGCCCATCGCGATCGCGCGGCTCGGCTCGAGGCCGAGCGACGCGCAGGTGTCGCGCAGCATGCGCGCCTTCACGTCCGCGTTGACGATCTCGCCGAGCACCTTGCCGGTCAGCTTGCCGTCGACGATCTCGAGCGTGTTCGCATGCGCGTAGTCGAGGCCGAGGCGTGCCTTCAGCCGCTCGGTGAAGAACGTGAAGCCACCCGACACGAGCAGCGTCTTCATGCCGGCGGCCTTCACGCCGGCAAGCATCGTTTCGGCGCCCGGCGACAGTTGCAGCCGTTCCTCGTACACGCGCTCGAGCGCCTGCGCGTCGAGCCCGGCCAGCAGTGCGACGCGGCGCGTGAGGCTCTCGTTGAAGTCGCGGATCTCGCCGCGCATCGACGCTTCGGTGATCTCGGCGACCTGCGTCTTGAGCCCGCAGAAATCGGCGATCTCGTCGATGCATTCGATCGTGATCAGCGTCGAATCCATGTCCATCACGACGAGCCCGAAATCGCCGAGCGTGCGGCCGGCCTCGACGAACGCGAAGTCGAGTGCGTGCGTGCCGCAGTACGCATCGATGTCGAGGCGCTGCGCCGGGTTCGCGTTTTCGATGCGCAGCGCGTGATCGTCGGTCTGCACGATGCGGGTGCCGCGCGACAGCGCGAGCAGCGGTTTGTGATGGGCGTCCGACAGCGGCGCAAGACTCTGGATGACGAGGTTGTGGGTCATGGCGGGATGGTTGGGAGGCGAATGAAACACGTGCGCGGCCAACGGGCGGCCGCCTGCGGACGCGGGCCCCGTTCGGCTGCGGGCCATTGCGTCGCGAACGCGCCATTGTAGCCGGTTGGCCGGGCCGGGCGGTCGCGGCAGGTACGAATCCTGAGGCCCGACTCGAACCGGCACGCCCGCAGCGCGAGCCGAACAACGCCGACACCTATCGCTCGTCCGCACGGTCCCAGTACGGCGGATCGCCGAAATGCCCGGCCAGGAACGCGATGAACGCGAGCGTCTTCAGCGGCACGTGCGCGCGGCTCGGATAGACGGCCCAGATCGCGACGTCGTCGGCGAACGGATAGTCGTCGAGCACCGTGACGAGCGCGCCGCTCGCGAGCAGCGGGCCGACGTCCCAGGTCGACTTGATCGCGATCCCGAAGCCGTCGACGAGCGCTTCGCGGATCGCCTCGCCGTTGCTCGCGACGAGCCGGCCGCCGACCCGCACGGTCAGCGGGCCTTGCGGCGTCGCGAACGACCAGTCGCGCTGGTCGCCGAGGATCACGCACTCGTGCTGCGCGAGGTCGGCCGGATGGCGCGGCGTGCCGTGTTCGGCGAGATACGCGGGCGAGCAGCACAGCACGCGGCGGTTCACCGCGAGCTTGCGCGCGACGAGCGTCGAATCCTTCAGTGCGCCGAGACGGATCGCGACGTCGTAGCCGTCGTCGACGAGATCGACGATCTCGTCGGACAGCCGCAAGTCGAGCGACACGGACGGGTAGCGGCGCAGGAACGCGGGAATCACCGGCGCGACATGCTGGCGGCCGAACGACGACGACATCGATACCTTCAGCCGCCCGTACGGCTCGCTGCGACCGCGGCCGACCGACGCGCGCGCGGCGTCGGCGGCAGACAGCAGCGCGTCGGCGCGCGCCATGAAGACCTCGCCGTCCTGCGTGAGGCTGATGCGGCGCGTGGTGCGGTGCAGCAGCCGCGCGCCGAGCTGGCGTTCGAGCTGCGCGATGCGCGCGCTCGCGACCGCGGCGGACACGCCGAATTCGCGTCCGGCCGCGGTGACGTTCGCGAGCAGCGCCGCGCGCACGAACAGCGCGACGTCGAGCAGGTCGAGCGGCTTGTCGGGTGCCGGAATCGGATCGGGTGCCATTATTCCGAAATTCCTGAAAATGTTTCAGGAAATATAGCGGTTTTCTCGAAGGATCGGGTTGCCTACGATGACGTTCGTGGGGCTGCGCCGCGGCCCGCCCGGTTTCCGTGAAAGGAGTTTCGTGATGAAAGCCGTTGGACTGACCCGTTATCTGCCGATCGACGACCCGCAGGCCTTGCTCGACGTGGAACTGCCGCAGCCCGTACCGGGCCCGCGCGACCTGCTCGTGAAGGTCGAGGCCATTTCCGTGAACCCGGTGGACACCAAGGTGCGCGCGCCGAAGCCGCAGGTCGAGGAGACGCCGCGCGTGCTCGGCTGGGATGCCGCCGGCACGGTCGTCGCGGTCGGCGCGGACGTCACGCTGTTCCGGCCCGGCGACGAAGTGTTCTACGCGGGCAGCATCACGCGGCCCGGCGCGAACAGCGAATTCCATGCGGTCGACGAGCGGATCGCAGCGTTGAAGCCGCGCACGCTCGACTTCGCCGCGGCAGCCGCGCTGCCGCTCACCGCGCTGACCGCATGGGAGGCGCTGTTCGACCGGCTGCACGTGTCGCCGCAGGGCGCGGACGCCGGCAAGTCGGTGCTGATCATCGGCGGCGCGGGCGGCGTGGGCTCGATCGCGATCCAGCTCGCGAAGACGCTCGGCAAGCTGCACGTGATCGCGACCGCGTCGCGGCCGGCATCGGCCGAATGGGTGCGCTCGCTCGGCGCGGATGCGGTAGTCGACCATTTCGGCGACCTGCCTGCACAGTTGCGCGAGGCCGGGCATCCGAACGTCGACTACGTGCTGGTGTTCAACGATACGGACCGTCATTTCCCGGCCGCTGCGGAAGTAATCCGGCCGCAGGGCGGCATTTGCACGATCGTCGAGAACGAGAAGCCGGTGCCGGTCGAACTGCTGAAGGCGAAGAGCGCCGCGTTTCACTGGGAATTCATGTTCACGCGCGCCATGTTCGAGACGCCGGACATGATCGAGCAGCACCGGATCCTCGGCGAAGTCGCGCGGCTCGTCGACAGCGGCACGCTGCGCACGACGCTCGGCGAGCAGCTCGGCGCGATCAATGCCGCGAACGTGCGCCGCGCGCACCAGTTGCTCGAGGCCGGGCGCTCGATCGGCAAGATTGTGCTGAGCGGTTTCTGAGCGCCCCCGAACCTGTCGCTTCGCGCCAGGCCCCCGAGGGGGCATCCCCCAAGGGGACTTCCTTCGGGGCGGAAAAGTTGGGGGCGGCCCGGCGTTTTCTTGAGAGCCGGCAGCGCGCGTAAGGTTGCAATGCCGCGAACGCAAGCGGGGTAACACCCGATGCGTTTGCGGCGCATTGCATGCCGCTTGGCGGTAGACTGGCAACGCATCATGCATCGAAAACCGCGCGGCACGCGCGTGCCGCCGCATTACAAGGAGGTCAGCATGAGCCAACGCAGCTTGTCAGTCGCCGCATCGTGGTCGGCCGTGTTCGTGGCGGCGTGCGTCAGCGTGAGCGTATTCGCGGCGCCGCCGGTCAAGGGCAGCCTGAAGGGCGGCGGTACGGGACAGCTCGAATACACCGTCAAGGTCGATTCGAAGGCCTTCGGCAATGCGCAGGAGACCCGCAAGATCCGCTCGGGCGAAACGGACGACTTCAACTGGAAGTCGGTGCCGCCGAGCGGCGCGGTCGCGATGCCGGACGGCTGCCCGAACGCGGACAACCTGCCGCGCGACGAGAACGGCGCGATGGTGCGCCAGACCCAGGTGCGGCTCGCGCCGTCGGTCGACGCGAAGGGGATCGCCAACGTGCAGATGAGCTTCCAGGCGGCCGCGCCGAAGGGCACGCGCAACGTGACGGCCGGCGGCAAGTCGCTGCAGTGCCCGGACGTCGTGTCGGTGAGCCAGGTGAAGTGGGTGTCGCTTTCGACCAATGGCGGATCGAAGTCCGTGACGATGAGCGACGGCACGAAGGTGACGGTGTCGATCAAGCGTTGAGCGGCGCGCGCAGGCCGGCGTTTCGTCCGGTGCGCGCGCAACGGGTTCGACTGGCGGGACAAGCAGGGCGGCACGTGAGCGTTTCGTGTCGCCGTCACGATGCTTTCCCGCGACCTGCTCCGCGGCACAGTGCCGCGGCAACGGCATGGCGATCGTTCGTTGTGCGACCGCGTTGCGTGGCGACCTGCGTGACGTCATGCAGATATCACGTTATGCTCGCCGGCATCATCATCTTCCCGTAATGACATCCCGATGAAATTCCGAATTCACATGCTGCCGCTGGCCGCTGCGTTCGTCGCCGCGCAAGCGCAGGCGGCCGACGATTGCAGTTTCGTGAAGAAGGTCGAGCTGCCGTCGCGGCAGCAGGTGGCGGTCGTGTCGAGCGGCGTACTCGAACCGTGCTCGACCGGCAGCTACGCGGTGCGCGTGTATTCGACCGCGCATGCCGCGCCCGGCTTCGATACCGACGATTACGTGAACGGTGCGCTGCATGCGCGCGATGGCACGGTTACCGACGCGTACGCGGCCGACCTCGGCGCACGTGCGCCGCAGGCGCTCGTCGTGACGACGCGCTCGGCCGGCAGCGGCGGCTATGTCGGCGCGCAGGCCTATGTGACGACACCGCGTGCGGTGCGGCTCGTCGCGTCGGTCGACGGGCTCGCGCCCGACGCGGACATCGCGGCCGCGTTGCGGAAGGCGATCGGCAAGCGCAGCGGCGCGCGCTGACCGCGTACCGCGCGAATGCATCGCGTGGCACCGCCGCGTGTCAGTGCGCGCGCTCTTCGAGCCGCGACGCGAGAAAGCGGTGATCGGCCGAGAACAGCCGGCGATAGGTCATCAGCACCGCGCCGACGGTGCCGAGCGCGGACGCCGCGGCAATCAGGAACATGATCACGATCTGGTAGCGCACGGCCTGCAGCGGCGACTGGCCGGCCAGCACCTGGCCCGTCATCATCCCCGGCAGGCTCACGACGCCGACGACGGCCATCTGGTTCAGCGTCGGCAGCATGCCCGCGCGCACGGCCTGGCGCGCGGCATCCTGCGCGGCTTCCCAGCGTGTCCCGCCCAGCGCGAGCACGGTCTCGACGCGGTCGCGGCGTGCCGTGAGCTCTTCCATCATCCGCTCGACGCCGAGCGACACGCCCGTCAGCGTATTGCCGAGAATCATCCCGAGGATCGGAATCGCGTATTGCGGCGCGTACCACGGTTGGATGCGGATCACGACGAACAGGCCGACCGCCGCGACGAACCAGCTGCTGAACCAGATCGACGCGATGCTGTCGACGCGCTGGCCACGGTACGTACGCTTGCCGCGTCCCGCGCCGGCGAAGCCGGCGATCAGCGTCATCAGCGCGGTGAGCGGCAGCACGACGTACCAGTGAGGATGGCCGAACACCCAGCCGAGCACGTAGCCGATCGCGAGCAACTGGACGACGGTGCGCACCGCCGCGAGCGCGAGCTTGCGGCCGAGGCCGAGCGACAGCGCCGCCGAGATCGCGCCGTTGACGGCGACGAGCGCCGCGGCGATGCCGACGTCGACGAGGCTCAGGTCCTGCAGTGCCGGGCTCATTGCGTGGCCTCCATCGGGTTCGCGACATGCAGCACGCCGGCCTGCATCACGAGCCGGATCGTGCCGATCCGCGCGGCCTGCGCCGGATCGTGCGAGATCCACATGTACGCGCGTGCGTCGGGCGCCGCGTCGAACCATGCATCGACGAGCGCCTCGATCGCGCGCGCCGATTCGGGATCGAGCGCGGAGGTCGGCTCGTCGAGCAGCAGCACGTCGGGATCGAGCTGCAGCACGCGCAGCAGCGCCGTGATCTGCGCTTCGCCGCCCGACAGGTCGCTCGCGCGCTTGTCGAGAAAGTCGGGGCCGCGGCCGGCGCGCGCGGCGAGCGCTTCGGCACGCGTGCGATCGAACGCGACGTCGCGATAGATCGAGAGCGAATACGGATAGCGCAATTGCGATTCGACGGTGCCGTCCATCTGCGCGGGACGCTGGCGCACGTACGCGACGCTGCGCCGGTAGCGCGGAATCGCGCTGCGCCGGATCCGGCTGCCGCGCCACAGGAGGTGGCCGCCGTCGAGCGGATCGAGCAGCGCGAGCGCGCGCAGCAGCACGCTCTTGCCCGACCCGGACGGTCCCGTGATGGCAATTCGCGATCCCGCTGCGAGGCTGAAATCGGTCGGGGCGAGCAGGGTCTTGCCGCTGCTGGCGTCGCGCCGCGTAATGCGCTGCGCATCGATGAGGCCGGTGGGGGCTGTCATGTCACAAATGAAAAAAAGCGTTAATGGCGCTGAAACGTCACCATGGCGTGCGTCATAATACCGATTGAAAAGCCGCGGGTGTCGTGCGCCGTTCGTCCACGCAAGCGGCCCGGCATGGTGCGGCAACACTTCAGAACAACAACGGAACCGCCATGACGCTAACCCGAGCCATCGGCAAATCGGCTGCATGGATCGTCGGTATCGTCGCGGTGCTTATCGCGGCGGCCGGCGTCTTTCTCTTCACGTTCGACTGGAACCGCGCGAAGCCGTGGGTCAACGAACAGGTGAGTGCGGCACTCGGCCGCCCGTTCGCGATCAACGGCGACCTCAAGGTCGGCTGGCGTCGCCCCGACGGCGAGACCGGCTGGCGCGCATGGGTGCCCTGGCCGAGCTTTTCGGCCACGCAGCTCGAGATCGGCAACCCCGACTGGGCGAAGGTGCCCAAGTTCGTCACGCTCGATGCCGCGCACTTCGATCTCGCGATCCTGCCGCTGCTCGCTCACGAAATCGTCATTCCGTCGATCGACGTCGTGAATCCCGCCGTCGACCTCGAGCGGCTCGCCGACGGCCGCAACACGTGGACCTTCCAGTTCAAGCAATCGGCGCAGCCGTCGCCTTGGAAGGTGCGGCTCGACAGCTTCGGCTTCGCGAAGGGCACCGTCACGTATCGCGACGCGATCACGAAGGCCGACCTGTCCGTTGCGATCGATACGCTCGGGCAGCCGATTCCGCTCGGCGACGTGCTGAAGGAACAAGAGCAGACGTCGCGTGCGGCGTCCGCGCAACGTGTCGGCAAGCACGGCGCTGCGCAATTGAGCGCGAAGGCCAACGCGGAAGCCGCGTCGAGCGCTTCCGCGGCACAGGCTGCGAGTGCGGCGTCGTCCGCGGGTGCTTCGGCCGCGTCTTCCGTTGCTTCGGCTTCGTCGTCCCCGTCTGCCGCTTCCGCTTCGACGGCGGCCGTCGCGTCCGGCGCAAGCGGCGCCGCGGCGCCCGCGAAGCCGTCCGGCCCGACCTATGCGTTCGGGCTGAAGGTCGACGGCCGCTACAAGAACGTGCCGATCAGCGGTACCGGCAAGCTCGGCGGCGTGCTGGCGATCCAGGACGCATCGCGGCCGTTCCCGTTGCAGGCCGACGTGAAGGCTGGCGACACCCGGCTCGCGATCGTCGGCACGCTGACCGATCCGATGCATCTCGCAGCGATCGACCTGCGGCTGTGGCTGCAGGGCACGTCGATGTCGCACCTTTACCAGCTCACTGGCATCACGCTGCCCGATACGCCGCCTTACGCGACCGAAGGGCGGCTGATCGGCAACTTCAAGCGGCACGCGAGCACGTTCCGCTACGAGAACTTCAACGGCCGCGTCGGCGGCAGCGATCTCGGCGGCACGCTGGTGTACGAGCAGCGCGAGCCGCGGCCGAAGCTGTCGGGCGAGCTCGTGTCGAACCTGCTGCAGTTCTCCGATCTAGCGCCTGTGATCGGCGCGGATACTGCCGCGAGCAAGGCCAAGCGCGGCGACACGACGCGCCAGCCGTCCGGCCGCGTGCTGCCGGTCGAGACGTTCCGTACCGATCGCTGGCGCGCGCTCGACGCGGACGTCAAGTTCACGGGCCGCAAGCTGATCAAGAGTTCGAACCTGCCGATCACGAACCTGTACACGCACATCGTGATGCAGGATGGCGTGCTGTCGCTCGAGCCGCTGCAGTTCGGCGTCGCGGGCGGCACGCTCGCGACGACCGCGCACCTCGACGGCAGCGGCGCACAGCTGAAGGGCCGCTTCATGGTGGCCGCGCGGCATCTGAAGCTCAAGCAACTGTTCCCGACGCAGAAGGTCATGCAGTCGGCGCTCGGCGAGATCAACGGCGACGCGTCGCTGTCGGCGACCGGCAACTCGCCGGCCGCGCTGGCCGCGACGTCGAACGGCGAAGTGAAGGCGCTCGTCACGGACGGTCGCATCAGCCGCCTGCTGATGGAGGCGGCGGGGTTGAACGTTGCGAACGTCGTCTACGAGAAGCTGTTCGGCAACAACGACGTGAAGATCAACTGCGCGGCGATCGACTTCGTCGCGACCAACGGCATTCTCGACCCGAAGGTGTTCGCGCTCGATACGGACGACGCGCTGATCAACGTCGACGGCCCGATCAGCCTGCGCGACGAAACGCTCGACCTGAAGATCCATCCGCATACGAAGGGTTTCCGAATCTTCTCGCTGCGCTCGCCGCTGTATGCGAAGGGCACGTTCAAGAACCCGGACGTCGGCGTTGATGCGGGTGCGCTCGCGCTGCGTGCCGGCGCGATGATCGGGCTCGGGCTGATCAACCCGTTCGCGGCGCTGATCCCGCTGATCGCGCCGAGCAACAACCGGGACGTGCCGTGCTCGGAACTGTTCGGGCAGATGAACGCGAAGGCGGCGCAAAGGGCGGCCGCGAAGGCCGGCAAGTGAGGCGGGCGGGCACCGGCGGGTGCCCGGCGCGGAGGGCGGAGCGGCGGGGCCGGAACGGCATGGTCGGCAGTTTCTCCGACTCCTGCTAAAATACGCGGTTTTCCGTCGATTTATCCTTTAACGGGACCTGCCGTGCTTTCTACTGCCAACATCACGATGCAATTCGGGCCAAAGCCCCTGTTCGAGAATATCTCGGTCAAATTCGGCGAGGGCAACCGCTATGGTCTGATCGGCGCGAACGGCTGTGGCAAGTCGACGTTCATGAAGATCCTCGGCAGCGACCTCGAGCCGAGCGCCGGCAACGTCGCGCTGGAGCCGAACGTGCGTCTCGGCAAGCTGCGCCAGGACCAGTTCGCGTACGAAGACGTGCGCGTGCTCGACGTCGTGATGATGGGCCACACCGAGATGTGGGCCGCGATGACCGAGCGTGACGCGATCTACGCGAACCCGGAAGCCACCGACGACGACTACATGCACGCGGCCGAGCTCGAGGGCAAGTTCGCCGAATACGGCGGCTACGACGCCGAGGCGCGCGCGGGCGCGCTGCTGCTCGGCATCGGCATCGAGGAGAAGTTCCACAGCGGCACGATGAGCGACGTCGCGCCGGGCTGGAAGCTGCGCGTGCTGCTCGCGCAGGCGCTGTTCTCGAAGCCGGATGTGCTGCTGCTCGACGAACCGACCAACAACCTCGACATCAACTCGATCCGTTGGCTGGAGGGCATGCTCAACGAGTACAACTCGACGATGATCATCATCTCGCACGATCGTCACTTCCTGAACTCGGTGTGCACGCACATGGCCGACATGGACTTCGGCACGCTGAAGGTCTGGCCGGGCAACTACGACGACTACATGCTCGCGTCGGCGCAGGCGCGCGAGCGGCAGGCCGCGGCGAACACCCGCGCCAAGGAGCGAGTCGCGGAGCTGCAGGACTTCGTGCGCCGCTTCTCGGCGAACAAGTCGAAGGCCCGCCAGGCGACGAGCCGCGCGAAGCAGATCGACAAGATCAAGATCGAGGATTTTAAGCCGTCGTCGCGCCAGAACCCGTTCATCCGCTTCGAGTTCGAGAAGAAGCTGCACAACGTCGCGGTGGTCGCCGAAGACATCACGAAGAAGTACGAGCGTACGATCTTCCAGAACTTCAACCTGTCGGTGCAGCCGGGCGAGCGGATCGCGATCATCGGCGAGAACGGCGCGGGCAAGACGACGCTGCTGCGTTCGCTGCTCGGTGCGCTCGCGCTCGAGCACGGTACGGTGAAGTGGTCCGAAAACGCGAATGTCGGCTACATGCCGCAGGACACGTACGAGGAGTTCCCGAACGACATCACGCTGATGGACTGGATCGACCAGTACCGCAAGGACGGCGACGACGAAACGATGGTGCGCGGCACGCTGGGCCGCCTGCTGTTCTCGTCGGACGACATCAAGAAGTCGGTGAAGGTGCTGTCGGGCGGCGAGAAGGGCCGCATGATCTGGGGCAAGCTGATGCTCGGCCGCCACAACGTGCTGCTGATGGACGAGCCGACCAACCACATGGACATGGAATCGATCGAGTCGCTGCAGATCGCGCTCGAGCAGTTCGAAGGCACGCTGATCTTCGTGTCGCACGACCGCGAGTTCGTGAGCGGGCTGGCGAACCGGATCATCGAAGTGAAGACGGACGGCAACCTGTTCGACTTCGGCGGCAATTACGAGGAATTCCTGACGAGCCAGGGGCAGGAGTAATTGCCCTGACGCTTCCGTTCATGTGCCGCGGCTAGACAATACGAAGCCGGGCACATACAGCGAAGCCGCAAGAAACGCATCAGGCCCGCATCGACAGCATTGTCGATGCGGGCCTTTTCATTTCCGTCCCCGGCAAAGCCCGGCGGCGTCGCGCAATCCAGTTTCCTCCGGCGAGTCGACTTCGGGTAAATTACGCTCCGAACACCAATCCCCATTCCCCAATCCGACCCGGAGCCGCCCCTCGATGCAGGACCATCCTCTCCCGCTCGACCTGTCCGGCCTTGCGCCAAGCCTGTACGCGCAGGGCACCGAGGAAAGCATCCTGGCGCGGCTGATGGAGCGGATCGCACCCACGAATCGCTTCTGCGTCGACATCGGCGCGAGCGACGGCCTGCGCAACAGCAACACCGCGCGGCTGCTGCGCGAACAGGATTGGGCGGGTGTGCTGGTGGAAGGCAGCGCGTACCGGTTCGGCAAGCTTGCCGTTCACTACGCGGGCGCGGAGCGTGTCCGTTTGCACCACGACCGCGTCCAGCCCGACACGGTCGACCCGTTGCTCGCCGATGCGAACGTGCCGGCCGACTTCGACCTGCTGTCGATCGATATCGACGGCAACGACTACTGGGTGTGGCGCGGCCTGCGAGCGTTTCAGCCGCGCATCGTCGTGATCGAATACAACCCGTACTACACGCCACCCGAACGTTGGGTCATGTGCTTCAATCCGGACCACGAATGGGACGGATCGACCTATTACGGCGCGAGCCTCGAATCGCTCGTTCACCTCGGCAGGCAGAAGGGCTATGAGCTCGTCTGCTGCGACGACATGGGCAACAACGCGTTCTTCGTGCGGCAGGACCTGTACCCGCTGCTCGGCATCGCGAACAACGATCCTTCGGTGCTGTTCCGGCCGGCGATGTACAAGCTGCGCTACGTCGGGCACAACACGTTCCTGAGCGGCCATCCTTATCGGCACGGGCCGGCCGAGCACATCTGAATGGACCAACCCGCCGTCACCTTCGACGAGATCCGCGACGCGTACGCGCTCGGCCACAGCGGGCCGCCGCGGCAGGTAGGCGAACGCGTGTGGCATCTGCCGACCGACGGCGGCGGCGTGGCGGTCAAGCGCTATGCGCCGCAGCATCATGCGCGCGCGGCCAAGGAAGCCGCCGTACTCGCGCATTTCGAGACGCATGGCGATGCGCGCTTCCGTGTCCAGACGCTGAAACGCACGACGGCCGGCGAACCGCTGTGGACGGGCGCCGGCTCGCACGCGATGCTGACGCGCTGGGAAGCGGGGCAGTTCAGAACTTACGATACGTTTTCGCCGGCCGAGTGGGATGCGCTCGGCGCGAGTCTCGCGGCGTTGCACCTGAGCCTCGAACGGCTTCATCTGCCGTCGCTCGATACGATCCGCGCGCGGCTGACCGCGATCGACGCGGACGCGGTGCGCCGCAGCCTGCTCGACGCGCTGGATCGCGTGCGCTCGAACGACGGCGCCGCGAACCTGCGCCGCTATGTCGAGCTCGCGCTGCGCATGATCGACCGCTACTATCCGGGCAGCATCGAAGCGTTTCCCGCCGACGATCCGCAGCACCCGATCCACAACGACTACAACCAGTTCAACTACCTGTTCGCGGGCACGGGCACGCCGCCGCTCATCCTCGACTGGGAAGCGACGATCGGCGCGCCGCACGAATACGAGCTGGTGCGTTGCCTGAACCATCTGCCGCTGGAAGCGCCGCACCTGGCGGAGGCCTTCGTGCTCGCGTATCGGCGGGTCGGGCCGGTGAATCCCGCGCGCATCGCCTGGGCGGTCGATGCCGCGTGTCTGCAGCACGCGCTCAAGTTGTGGGTCGTGCAAGGCTGGCTCGACGATCCGGCACGCTTCGCTGCGCACCTGAACGGGGCGGTGACGATGGCGTCCGCGATGGTGGACGCGCGCGGCCGTCTCGTCGATTTCTTTTCCCGTTGCGTGGAAGCAGGAAACTGAAGTGAATGCGAATCCGAACACGCTTTCGAATCCGGCCTCGTCCGGAGAGCGGCAACATGTCTTCCCGCCGCCGCTGGATCGCGACTACCGCGTCGAAGACGGGCGCGTCCTGACGCGCTCGCTGGAAGCGCATATCGTCGATCACTGCAATCTGACCTGCGCGGAATGCTGCTCGCTGTCGCCGCTCCTGCCCGAGTGGCATGCGAGCCCCGATTCGCTCGAGGCCGATCTGCGCAAGGCCGCGAAGGTGCTGAGCCCGCGCATGTTCAAGCTGGTCGGCGGCGAACCGCTGCTGCATCCGGCGCTCGTCGAGCTCGTCGAACGCGTGCGCGCCACGGGCATCGCACCGGTGATCTCGGTCACGACGAACGGCCTGAAGCTCGGCGAGATGCCGGACGCGTTCTGGCAGTCGGTGGATGCGCTGACGATCTCGCGCTACCCGAAGCCGTCGCTTTCGCGCGACCTGATCGCGCATGTCGAGCACCAGGCCGCGCGCTTCGACGTGCGCCTGAACTGGAAGGTGCAGGACGTGTTCACGACGATGAATCGCGCGCAGCCCGGCACGGACCGCGACGATGCGCAGCGCCTCTATCGCGATTGCTGGATCCGCGAGCGCTGCCATATGATTCGCGACGGCATGTTCTACACGTGCACGCGTCCCGCGCATTTCCATACGCTTTACAAGGGCGAGAAGGATTTTCAATCCGACGGCCTGCCGTTGCGCGACGACGCAGGCATGCTCGAAGCGATGCTCGCCTATTTGCAACGCGAGGCGCCGCTCGAAGCGTGCCTGCATTGCCAGGGCGGCAGCGCGCCGGTGGCGCCGCATCGCATCCTGAAACGCATTGAAGTGGACACCTTGAAGGCTCGTTATCCATGATCGTCGGCACGCGCGACCTGTTCGGTTTCGATCGCCTGCACTACCATCCGCGCAGCGGCGTGTCGGCGTCCGGCATTCGGGCCGTCCTGCATGCTTCGGGGCAACCGGCCGGCGCGCCGGACACGGCCGCCATCGCGGGCTACCTGAGCGGCGAGCGTCCCATCAGTCGCACCGTGCTGCGCGACGTGCTGGCGGTGCCGCCCGGCCACGCGCTGATCCGTTCGCCGCAAGGGCTGGCGGTGCAGCCGGCGCCGGAGCGGCCGCAGCGCGGCGATCTGGAAACCGTGCTGCGCGCATCGCTGCAACGCGCGCTCGACAGCGGCAAGCGCGTCGCGCTGGCGCTGAGCGGCGGGCTCGATTCGGCGCTGCTGCTCGCGTTGCTGCGCGAACTCGGCGCGCAGCGGCACGTGACGTCCTACATCCTCGCGACCGACATGCCGGACTATTGCGAACGCGATGCCGCACTCGAACTGGCCGAGCAGATGCAGGCGACGGTGAAGATCGTGCGCGCGAACGAGGCCGATTTCGTGGCCGCGCTGCCGAGAACGACCTATGCGGTCGAGGAGCCGATGTTCAACCTGCATCCGGTCGCGAAGCTGTTGCTGGCCGAGGCGATGGCCGCTGACGGCATCGAGGTGGCCGTCACCGGCGACGGTGCGGACCAGGTGCTGCGCCGCGACCGGTCGGCCAACTATCTGCCGCTGTGCCATGCATTGTTCGATGCGGCGTCGGTCGACCTGCATCCGCCGTTTGTCGACGCCGCCGTCGTCGCGCATCTGACGAGCATCGCGCCCGACCCGAACAAGCAGTGCCTGCGCGATCTCGGTGCGCGCCTGAACCTGCCGGACCGTCTCGTGCACGGCCCCAAGCGCGGGCGGCTCGCGCCGGCGATGGACCTCACGACACTGCTCGATCGCGAGCGCACGCGTGCGCTCGCCGACACGCTCGGCCTGGCCGCGCCCACGCTGCAGGCGGATACCGAACGCGTGCTGTGGGCGACGCTGACACTGATCCTCGATCATCTTGACCACTTCGATCACCGCGATGCCGCGCATCGCCCAACCTGAGCCGCTCATGAAACGCATCCTGTTCTGCGTGGTGCCCGAAAAAGGGCACGTCAATCCGTGCATCGGTCCGGCCCAGCATCTGCGCGCCGCCGGCTGCGACGTCGCGTTCTACGCGCCGGCCGACATCAGCGCGCAACTTGACGGCGCGGGCGACTTCGCGTTCGTCGGGCCGCGCGAGACGCCCGAACGCCACGACCTGTCGCGCGGCGCGAGTTTCGCCGCGAACATCCGCGACGCCGACTGGCTGCGGCACTGGATCCGCACGCTGCTGATCGACCTTGCACCCGCGCAGGTGGACGGCATCCGCGCGGTGCTGCGCGAATGGCGGCCCGACGTGGTCGTGATCGATCCGCTGCTCTATGCGGCGGCGATCGCCGCCGAGCTGGAAGGGCTGCCGTGGGTCTCGATGTCCAATTCGCTGAATCCGGTGCTGCCGGACGAGCTCGATTCGGAACTGTTGCGCACGGTGCGCTGGCTCGCACCGGAACGCACTCGCCTGTTCGCGCGCTACGGTCTCGACGCGCGCTTTCGTGGATGCGACATCCTGTCGCCGCATCTGACGCTCGCGTTCACGACCGATGCGCTGGTCGGCGCGCCGCCGCCAGGTGTCGAGCTGGTCGGCCCGGCGTTGCCGTCCGGCCCGCGCGGCGACGAGACGCCGTTCCCGTGGGAACGCCTCGATGCGGATCGTCCGCTCGTCTACATGTCGCTCGGCAGCCAGCTTTACTACCACCCGGACGTGTTCGCGAAGGTCATCGACGCGACGCGCGCGACGTCGGCACAACTGGTGCTGTCGGTGGGCGAACTGGTCGATTCGGATTTGCTGCCGGCCGGTGACGAGCGCGTCGTCGCGGTGCGTTATGTGCCGCAGCTGGCGTTGCTGCGGCGCACGCATGCGTTCGTCAGCCACGGCGGCGCGAATTCGGTGATGGAGTCGCTCGCGTGCGGCGTGCCGATGCTGCTGTCGCCGTTCTGCAACGACCAGTTCCATTCCGCACACTTCGTCGAGCGGGCCGGCGCCGGATGCGTGTTGGATCTGCAGCAGGCCGGCGTCGCGGACATTGCCGATGCGCTCGAACGCCTGTTGCGTCCCGGCCCGCTGCGCGAGCATGCGGCGCGAATCCGTGCGAGCTACGCGCGCGACGGCTCGGCGCAGGCCGCCCGGCTGATCAGCGAACTCGCTTCAGGAAGCCGCCTGGCGACAGCGTCATGAGCACGCGGTCCTCGATGTTCTCGTCGACTTCGAACCGGTCGTCGCGGGCGAGAAATTCGCGTACGGCCGTCGCCGGGTTGTTGCCTTTGCCGTACGGCTTGCCGTCGAACATCGATGGCGGCAGATATTCCATGATGGTATCCATCACGATCGCGTAGCTGCCGGGCGTCACGAGCGACGCATAACATTCGAGTTCGCGCAGCACGTGCGCGTGCGTATGCGTGAGATCGAGGATCGCCATCACGCGCGCGCCGTCGCCGATCTGTGCGTGCACCGACGCGAGCGTGTCGGCCGCGCACGATTCGCCTTCGATCAGCACCATGCGATGGGCGAGCCGGTGCGATTGCAGGCGCTGCCTGACCTCGTCGCGCAGGCGCGGTTCGATCGCGACGACGCGCCCGTGACCGCCCGCCAATTCCAGCATCGACGCGGAGAATACGACGCCGCCGCCCGCCGCGATGCCGGTCTGTACGATGCAGTCGGGGCGCTCGCGCCAGATCAGTTCCTGGAGCGCGAGCATGTCGCCGGGCAGATGGAAGAAGCGCTCGCCGAGCCAGCGCGTCTGGAACAGATGGTCGAATTCGGCAGCACGTGTCAGCCATTCGATATTGATGTCCCGCATGCGGGCCGAAGGACGCTCTGACATGGTCAATGCAACGAGTAGGAGTGACGTGAAAACGCTGGAACCCTGGCTTCACCGGCACTGGCAGCTCGGGCCGGCGCGCCTGCAGGCGCTGTCGTCGGGCCATACTAACAAAACGTATCTCGTCGAGTGCGATTCGGGGCGCACGGTGCTGCGCGTGTCGTGGTCCGGCAAGCCGATCGAGCAGGTGCATCGCGAGGCGTCGATACTCGGCGATCTCGGCCGTTCGCGCACGGCGCCGATGCTACCCGCGCTGCCGCGACTGCGGCCGACCGTGGACGCGCAATCCGGCGTGCAGGTGCCTGATGGAAGCTGGCTGCATCTGTTCGAGCATATCGACGGCAGCCCCGGCCTGCCCGACGATGCGCACGCGGGCGCGATCGATGCGATGCGCGCGCTCGCGCATCTGCATGCGGCGCTGGCGGCGATCCCCGTGAGCGAATCCGCGCTGATGGCCTGGTTGGCGGCGCGCCATGCCCGTGTATCGGCGCGCGCGATGCCGTCGTTGCCGGGCGACTTGAGCAGCGATTACGACACGGTGATCTGGCGGATTGGCACGCATCTGGACACCGCGGCCCGCTGGCTGACGGGGCCGGTGCATTGGCTGCACGGCGACTATCACGCGGGCAATCTGCTGTACGTGGGCCATGCGGTGAGCGGCGTGCTCGATTTCGACGATGTCGGGCAGGGTGCGCAGTGGCTCGAGGCGGCCTTTGCGCTGTTCGCGCTGTCGCGCGATGCGGGCAGGGACGATCGCTTCGTCTTCGATGCGCAGCGATGGGATGCCGGCCTGCGAGCCTATGCAGCGACGCGGCCCGATGCTGCGCCGGACTGGATGCGCATGAACCGAGATGCGTTGATGGCGCTGTTCTGCGTGGACCAGACGCTGATCCATCTGGAAGCTGCGCAACGCGGCCTGTGGATGCCGGGGCCCGGCATCGGATTTCTAGGTGGCTGGCGGCAGTTGCTGGACGGCGCGGCGCCCGGAAGTTAGCTGGCTGCCGCGTCAGTCCTGTCGATTCAGGAACAGGCGCACGGCTTCGACCGTGTTGGGTCGCGCTTCTCCATGCCGCGATCCGTCGTGCATGCAGAACAGCACGTCCTGATGCCGCGCTGCGCTGCCGGCGACATGCGCGCGCATAGCGTCGCACAGCGCCTGGGGCGACGGCGCCGGCCGCTGCCAATCGTCGAGGATTGCGGTCCAGCCCGTGTGTTCGCGCTTCATCCGCGCAAGTACGCCGGCACGATTGTCCTGCGGCACGAGCCCGTAGGGCAGGCGCAGCGGAATCGTGTCCGGCGCGGGAACGCCGGCCCGGCGATAGGCTTCGCGAATCAGCGCGTCGGTCGCATCGATTTCGGCGATCAGCACGCCGTCCGCCAGCGCGCCCGGCCTCGCATGCGAATGGGTGTGATTGCCGAGCCGGTGGCCTTCGCGCGCCATTCTCGCGGCGACGTCGAGTGCGCCAGCGAGGTTCTTGCCGAGTAGAAAGAAGGTCGCCGTGCACGAGGCATCGCGCAGGACGTCGAGCAAGGGCGGTGTCGATGGGCCCGGGCCATCGTCGAAACTGAGGCGAATGGACATCGCGTGGAGGGCGCGTCGTGTGAGTGGAACCTGAACGATAGCGCAATCCGGCGCCGGACCGGTTGTGCGTCGTCAGCGAGCGGAAGCATGCGGGCGCAACGCGGCCGTGCGAAACCACCCGTGCTCAAGCGTTGAATCGCTCAATCGTCGCAAGCAAGCGCCGGCTCGTCCGGAATCGCCCGCTCCGCCAGCGCGACATAATCGCCCGACGCCGTGCGCTCGACCCTTGCATCGACGCGGTACGCGCGCCGCAGGTTCGGCGGCGTCAGCACGTCGGCCGGCGCGCCGTCCGCGACGAGTCCGTCGGCGCTCAGCAGCACGAGCCGGTCGCAGAAACGCGATGCGAGATTCAGGTCGTGCATCGCGACCAGCACGATCGCGCCGCGCCGGCGGGCCGCCTCGCCGACCGCCTCCAGCGCGAGCAATTGCCAACGGAGGTCGAGCGCGCTGGTCGGTTCGTCGAGCAGCAGCAGCGGCGTGTCGCGCACGAGCACCTGCGCGAGCCCGACCATCTGCCGCTGGCCGCCCGACAACCGGTCGAGCGGCGACATCGCCAGCGGGTGCAGCCGCAGCCGCGTGAACACCTGTTGCAAACGCCGGTCGCGCATCGCGTCGGACAGGCCGCCGCAGGTGGCGCGCAACGCGCTGCGCACGGCTTCGTACACGAGCAGCGACGACGGTTGCGGCAAGGTCTGCGGCAGATAGCCGACCTGCCGCGTGTGTTCGCGGCGCGACCCGTGCAGCAGATCGAAGCTGCCGAATGCCGCGTGACCGGTCGCGGACGCGAGCCGCGCCAGCGCGCGCAGCAGCGTCGACTTGCCGACGCCGTTCGGCCCGAGCAGCCCGATCGTCGTGCCCGGCTCGACCGGCGCGAGCGACAGCCCGTCGAGCACGACCCGGGCGCCGTAGCGGACGCACAGCGCGTCGAGGTGCAGCATCGGCTCAGCCATCGAGCCTCCTGCGCCGGCTGACGAGCAGCATGAACAACGGCACGCCGACCAGTGCGGTGATGATGCCGATCGGCAGCGTCACGCCGGGAATCAGCGTCTTGCTGAGCACGGACGCGCCGGCCAGCATGATCGCGCCGGCGAGCGCCGCGCCCGGCAGGTAGTAGCGATGCTCGTCGCCGACCAGCAGCCGCGCGACGTGCGGCCCGACGAGGCCGACGAAACCGATCGTGCCGACGAACGACAGCGCCGTCGCGGACAGCAGGCTGATGCGCGCGAGCGCGACGAGCCGCAGCCGCTCGACCGCGATGCCCATGCTGCGCGCCTGCTCGTCGCCGGCGCGCAGCGCCGTCAACGACGCGACGTCGACGCTCGCCCACAGCGTGCAGGCGGCGAACACGCAGGTCAGCAGCACGATCTTGCCCCACGTCGCGCGCGCCAGGCTGCCCATGCTCCAGAACACGATCTGCTGCAGCGCATTCGCGTCGGCGATGAACTGCAGCAGCCACAGCAGGGCCTCGAAGCTGAACATCAGGCCGATGCCGAACAGCACGACGGTTTCGGTCGTTGCGCCGTGGCGCCACGCGAGCCAGACGATCAGCAGCGTCGCAGCGCTCGCGCACGCGAACGCGCCGAGCGACAGCGCGACGTTCTCGTTCCACAGCACCAGGTGCCAGCCGGAAATCACGACGAGCGACGCGCCGACGCTCGCAGCGGCCGACATGCCGAGCGTGAACGGGCTCGCGAGCGGGTTGTTCAGCACGGTCTGCATTTCGGCGCCGGCGAACCCGAGCGACGCGCCGACGAGCACGGCCATCAGCGCATACGGCAGGCGCACGTCCCACAGGATCACGCGCTGTTCGAGCGGCAGCCCGTCGGGCCGGAACAGGCCGCCGACCAGGTCGGCGACCGGAAACGGCGACGGGCCGGTCGAGACGTCGACGACGAGCAGCGCGACGAGCACGCATGCGAGCGCGGCCAGCGCGCCGACACGCCGCGCGGCGACCGCGCGGTAGCGGAGTCGCAGCGACGGCGGCGAAACGGGCGTCGTCGTGCTCATGCGGCCGCTCCGGACGCGGGCTCGAAAACCACGCGTGACGCAAGCGCGAGGCTCGGCAGCACGACGCCGCCGTGATCCTCGCCGTCGATCAGCCGAAACGCGGCGTCGAGCCCTGGGCGGCCGCCTACGCGCGCGACGAAGTCGCGGGCGGAACTGACCTGCTTGCGGGCCTGCTGGCGGCGCATCCGTTCGGCGTCGGGGTTCGGTACACCTTCCTCGAGGCTGCCTGCGGTCACGAGGACGCGCAGCGGTGGTGCGAGCGGGGCGGTTTGCACGGCGAACCGGTCGGCATAGGGCAGCAGCGTGCGCTCGCCCCACCAGATCGACGGGCTCGCGGCCACGTAGCGCCGAAACAGGTGCGCGCGCGTGAGCATCGCGTACAGCGTCAGCAGGCCGCCGTACGAGTGGCCGAACAGCGTCTGCCGCTCGGGATCGACCGGCAACTGGCGGGCGAGCCACGGCTGCACGTCGTGCTCGATGAAGTCGAGAAAGCGGTCCGCGACGACGCCGCGGCCGTTCGGCAACGGCGCGAGCGTGTAGTCGTCCGCGCGCGCGGCCATGTCGTAGGGTCCGTCGACCGGATAGCCGATGCCGATCACGACGGCCTCGGCGTCGCGCGAGCCGTCCGGCTGCGCGCGACGATTGCGGGTGAGCTGCGCCGCGAGCGGGAACAGTGCATTGCCGTCGAGCACGGTGAGCACCGGATGGGGGGCCGAGCCGGAACGGTCGGCCGGCAACGCGACGAACAGACGCCGCGTGCGGCCGGCGATCGTCACGTCGAACTGGCGGCTGTTCGGCACGAAGACCGGCGGCGCGGCGTCGAAGCCGGGCCAGGCAGGTGCATCGGCGGCACACGCGGGCGCGAGCGGGCCGGCCAAGCCGGCGACGAGCAGGGAGCGGCGCATGGAGGAGGTGGGCATCCGCATGTCAGGATCCTTCCTGCACCCAGTATTCGCCTTGCAGCGGAATGGGCTGGAAGCGTCGCACCATCGTGTCGAACGTGGTGCGCGGATCGAGATCGGCGAACAGCGCCGGATGCAGCCACTTGGCCATCGCCTGCACGGCGACGACGTTGAACGGCGAATTGTAGAAGTGATGCCAGATCGCATACGCGCGCCGCTCGCGGACCGCACGCAGCGGCGCGAGCTGCGGCCGCTTCAGCGACCGGTCGAGCGAGCGGACGGCGGCGTCGCGCGGCACGCCGGCGCCGAGCGCGATGCGTTGCGGCGCGCTTTGCAGCGTCTGGAGCGAGCCGATCGCGGTGCCGATGTAGAAATCGGGCTGGCGGCTCAGCACGTATTCGGGGTTCAGCGTGCCGTGCTCGCCGGGCACGCGGCCTGTCGCGACGTTGTTGCCGCCGGCGGCGTCGAGCAGGTGGCCCATCATGCCGGTCATCGTGTCGCAGCAGTCGCCCGACAGGCCGACGCGGCTTTCGAGGAACACGCTCGGCGCGGCCGGGCGCGCGGTCGCGAGCCGTGTGCGGACGAGGTCGAGCTGCTGCTGCCAGTACGCATTGAATTCCGCCGCGCGCTGCGGCGAGCCGAGTATCTGGCCGAGCAGCGCGATGCTGCGCGGCGTGTTGGCGAGCGGGTCGTGCCGGAAGTCGACGAACACGATCGCGACGCCGGCCGCCTCGAGCCGCGCGAGCGTTTCGCGATCGCGCTCGCCGGGGCCGTGGCCGCCGCCGAGCCCGAAGATCGCGACCTGCGGACGCAGCGCGAGCGCGCGCTCGTCGCTGAAGCTGCCGGACTGCGAGCGTCCAATGCGCGGCACGTCCTTCAGGTGCGGGAAGCGCGCGAGCCATTGCGCGTAGCTCGCGGGATCGAGTTGCTCGAAATCCCCCATCATGCCGACGAGGCGGCGCGTCGGATCGTCGCTGTCGACCACCGCCAGCGCCGGCAGCAGGCGGCCCTCGCCGAGCAGCACGCGCTCGACGCGCGCGGGAATCCGGACCTGCCGCCCGGCCAGGTCGGTGACGGTCGTCGTGTCCGCGTGCGCGGCATGCATCACGAGCCAGCCGCACAGCCATACGCCCAGCATGGCCCACATTCCGCTTGTCTTTTTCACGCGACTCCCGATACGATATAAATGAGAACAATTCTCATTTAATTGTAGCCGACCCGAGGCCATGGCAGGGGCATCGGCCGTTTGATCGAACACCAGAATAGTTTGCGCGGGCGCAAGAGGCCTGCGCGCGGGGGTATGACGACATGACAGCGCTGACGCCAGCCGCTTCCCATTCCGATCGCTATCGACACGACGCGCACGTCGCGCGGATCCGCGAGGTGCGGCCCGGGCTGCGGATCCATTCGGACGACGCAACAGACGAATTCGACGCCGTGATGTCGGGGCAGTGTTCGCCGGGCCTGCATCTCGTGCTGCTGCTCGAGGGCGCGCTCGACGTGTCGTACGGCGACCGGCGCGTGGTGTTGACGACGGACGGGCGCCGCACCGGCCGCGCGGACCGCGAAGCCGCGCGGTCCGCGGTGCGGATGCAGTCGTTCCTGCTCAACGCGGTCGAGCCGGACACGTTCCGCAGGCGGCTCAGCAAGGGCGGTTACGCGCGGCGGCTGAGCCTCGCGATGTCGGGCGAATGGCTCGGCCATCTGCAGGCGGCCAGCCGAGGCGTCCTGCCGGAACAGCTCGGTGCGATGCTGTCCGCGCATCTCGCGATCCGCTTCTGGCAGCCGACGCCGCGCGCGACGGCGCTCGCCGAACAGATCGTGCGGCCGCCCGCCTATCAGCCGATGCTGCAGGCAATCTACCTGGAGAGCCGCGTACTCGAACTGCTCGCCGAGGCGTTCACGCCGCTCGAGACCGACGCGGCGCAGGCGGCGGACGCGTCGCTCGGCTCGCGCGACTATCGCCGGATGGCCGAGCTGCGCGCGTTCCTCGCGAGCGACGCGGCGCAGGAACTGTCGCTCGACGACATCGCGCGGCACGCCGGGATGAGCGCGAACGCGATGCAGCGCCAGTTCCGTGCGGCCTACGGCACGACCGTGTTCGACTTCGTCCGCGAACATCATCTGCAACGCGCGCGGCTCGCGCTCGAGCGCGACGCGATGAGCGTCAAGCAGGCCGCGGCGCTGGCCGGCTACACGAGCGCCGCGAATTTCGCGACGGCCTACAAGCGCCGCTTCGGCGTCACGCCGACGCTCGCGCGACGCAGCGACCGGCGCTGACGACGGCCGGCGACGGCGCTCAAACGACTTCGATGCTTACGCAAAGATTTCGGTTGATTACATGTTTCATAATACAAATGAGAATCAATAGCATTATGAAACGTAGAAGGCGCCACCATGTCGAGTCAAGCTGCAAGCTTTGCGTTGAAGCCGGTCGTCGTTGCCGGCCTGTATCTGATGGGTGCGTCGTGCGCGTGGGCGCAGACGCCTGACACAACGGCGGAACCCGCCGCCGCGTCCTCCGTCGCCGCCCGATCCGCCGCCGCCAAACCAGACGACCCGGCGAAGCCGGCCGAAGCCGCGCCGCCGGAGGCCGCCGCCGATCCGGCCGCGCTGAAGGAGATTGTCGTCACGGCGAGCCGCCGCGAGCAGGCGATCCGCGAGGCACCCGCGAGCATTTCGGTGATCAGCCGGGAAAACATCGACGCGAAGCCGTATACGTCAGTCGCCGAGATCGTCGCCAACGTCGAGGGCGTGAGCGTCGTCGGTGCATCGCCGAACGACCAGGACATCTCGATTCGCGGGATGCCGGGCGAGTACACGCTGATCCTCGTCGACGGCCGCCGCCAGAACACGCGCGAAACGATGAACCGCGGCACGGCCGGCGTGCAGTCGAACCTGATGCCGCCGCTGTCCGCGATCGAGCGGATCGAGGTCGTGCGCGGGCCGATGTCGTCGCTGTACGGCGCCGACGCGATGGGCGGCGTGATCAACGTGATCACGCGCAAGGTGCCGAAGCGCTGGGGCGGCACGATCACGGCCGGCAGTGTGTGGCAGCTCGAATCGAACCAGGGCGACACGCAGAGCGTCGACTTCTGGCTCGGCGGCCCGCTGAAATCCGACGTGCTCGGGCTGCAGGCGTCGGGGCGTCTCCTGCATCGCGGCGAAGACGACATCTACTACCCGAACAGCGGAACGGGCGGGGCGAACGGGCAGCGGATCGGCAGCTTCGACGTGAAGCTGTCCGCGAAACCCGCGAGCAACCAGGACGTGAGCGTGAACATCGGGCGCGAGCAGCTCACCTATCTCAGCACGCCGGGCAAGAGCGCCGCGCCGCTCACGCCGCGCACGGCGGCCACCGCGCTTACGGAGACGCGTCATGTCCGCGATTACTGGGGCATCACGCACGACGGCCGCTGGGGCTTCGGCGACACGACGGTGTCGCTGTACGGCGAGCGCGGCGTGCAGGACCAGTGGACGCCGGCCGGGCGTTCGCCGGTGAAGCCTGCGCTGACCGACACGATCCTCGAAGCCAAGGCCGCGGTGCCGTGGTGGGGCGAGCGCAACATCCTGACCGTGGGCGGCCAGCACATCTGGTCGAGGCTGTCGGGCGTCAGCGTGCAGGACGCGGTGCCGAAAGGGCATGGGGTCAATGCGGATCGCGTCACACGCAACGCGTGGGCGCTGTTCGGCGAGAACGACTACTTCTTCAACGACCGCTTCACGCTGACGACCGGCGTGCGACTCGATCACGACGACCGCTACGGCAGCCACGTGAGCCCGCGCATCTACGGCGTGTACCAGCTCAGCAAGACGTGGACGGTGCGCGGCGGCGTATCGACCGGTTTCCGTCCGCCGTCGCTGCGCCAGAGCACGGCCGGCTACTGCATGACGTCGGGCGGCGCGGCGGGCGCGACGCCCGGCACGCTGTGCGGCAATCCGGATCTCAAGCCGGAGACGAGCCTGACCGAGGAGCTCGGCGTGCGCTACGACCTGGGCGACACGTACGCGGGCCTGACGCTGTTCAACAACCTGTTCAAGAACAAGGTGGCGAGCTACGACACGGGCAAGCCCGATCCGCGCTCGCCGGGCCGCAACATCTACGTGTACGACAACATCGACCGGGTCAAGCTGTACGGGCTCGAGATCGGCGCGGGCACGCGCCTGTCGCGCACGCTGAAGGTGTCGGGCGCATATACGCTGACCGAATCGCGCCGCGAGGGCAGCGGCGAGAAGGCGTTCAACGGCAGCTCGCTCGACGGCTTTCCGCTCGACAAGACGCCGAAGCACAAATTCAACGTGCAGGTCGACTGGACGCCGACGGCCAAGCTCGATCTCTACGCGGCGGCGAACTACAGCGGCAGCGAATACTGGGCCGCGTTCCGCAACGGCGCGCAGGGCGTGCGCGAGCGGCCGTCGACGACGACCTTCGATCTCGGCGGGCGCTACCGGATCGACAAGCGTTTCTCCGTCAATTTCGCGGTGCTGAACCTGACCAACAAGATGGTGCCGATCGACGATCGCACGCGCACGACCGGGCTGAGCGGCAACTGGCTCGTCGACCAGGGGCGCCGCATCGCGGTGAGCCTGACCGCGGAAATGTGACGGCATGGCCGGCGCGCCGCGTCGGCTCGTTCAATCTGGAGGCAATGTCATGAATGCGATTTCCCGACCTGACGAACTATTAGTACCCCATAACGTATGGGATGTGTATCGCGCTGATACCCCGCTGTTTCTCGCAACGCCGGCGCATACGTTGCTGGCCTGCGATGTCGCGGAGGCGATCCCGCATGCGGACGCACCGCTCGCGGCGCGTGTGAACGACGCGTTGCGCCGTGCGCGGGCCGACGGTCACGTGGGCGCGGCGGTCGTCGGTGCGGTACCGTTCGACGTCGACGCGCCGGCCGTGCTGCGGGTCGCGCGCACGATGCTGCGCGCGCGGCCGCTCGACGCGCAGCGGGCAGCCGGGCCGGCCGGCACGCGCTACGCGACGCGCGAGGTGCCGTCGGCGGACGCGTATGCCGACGCGGTCGCGGATTTCTCCGAGCGCGAGCACCGCATGGCGCTCGACTACGTGGCAGGCCGCTGCGGAATGGCGGTGACCACGGACGCGCTCGTCGGCGTCGCGCCGGCGGACGATGCGGCACCGATGCTCGCCGCGATCGCGGCGCAGGTCGCCCGCAGCCTGCGGATGCCGGCCGCCGACCTGCGCGAGCACGACAACCTGGTCGATTGCGGGCTCGATTCGATCCGGATGATGACGCTCGTCGAGCAGTGGCGCGCGCAAGGCTACGACGTCACGTTCGTCCAGCTCGCCGAACAGCCGACGCTCGGCGCATGGACGCGGGTGCTGCAGCGCGCGGCGCAGGTGAGCGCATGACGGCGCGTCCGGCGATGCCCGATGCCCGTCCGGCGTCGTTCGTCAGCACGGCGGAGGTGTCGGTGCCGCAGGCCGACCGCGTGCTGTTCAAGCTGTGCAAGCACTACGCGATCAAGGTGCCCGTCGTGTTCGACGAACATCGCGCGACCGTCGATTTCCCGTACGGCGTCTGCCGGATGCTGCGCACCGACGACGTGCTGCAGTTGCGCTGCGAAGCCGATTCTTCGGAGCAGCTCGAGCAGATCCAGTACGTGATGGACGAGCACCTGGGGCTGATGTCACGCAACCGGACGCTGGTGGTCGCATGGGAGCGGGGCGCGTGACGCGGCCCGCCTCCGGCTCAACGAACTTCGAAGCAAGCCCGCTCATGAAAAACGAATCCCTGCCGATCCGCGCGACTGCCGCGCAATACGGCATCTGGGTCGCGCAACAGGTCGACTCCGACGATCCGGGCTATCTGACGGCCGAGACCGTCGAGCTCGACGGCGCGCTCGACGTCGCCGCGCTGACCGACAGCGTCGAAGCCGTGCTCGATCACGCCGACGCGCTGCACATGCGGTTCGCGTGGCAGGACGATGCGCTGTGGCAGGCGCGCCGGACGCCGCGCACGCGGCTGCCGCTCGTCGACCTGTCGGCGCAAGCCGATCCCGTGCAGGCGGCGCACGCGTGGATGAAGGCGTCGCTGTCGATCTGCTGCGACGTGACGGACGATCCGCTGTACCGCACCGCGCTGCTGCGGCTGTCGCCGACCCGGCACTGGTGGTATCTGCAGGTGCATCACATCGCGCTCGACGGCTTCGGCTACGGGCTGCTGCAGCAGGCCGTGGCCGTCCGCTACAACGCGCGCGTCGGCGGCGGGCCGCTGCCGGCGCTGCCCGACTGGCGGATCGATCGCGTGGTGGAGGCCGACGCGCGTTATCGCGCCGACGGCGGCTTCGATGCCGATCGCGCGTTCTGGCGTGCGCATCTGCGCGACGTGCCGGGACGCGCGCAGGTGCGCGCGATTCTCGAACGGCGCGACGCGCGCCGGATCGTCGTCGTCGTCGGCCCGTGCTCGTTCACCGATCCATGCATCGACTGGGAGGCGACCGAGGACGCGCTGCTGCGCGCCCGCCGCCTGCTGACCGGCGACCGCGTCCATTCGCGCTGACGCACGACGTTTACCTTCTTTCATCGGACCACCTTATGTCGACGACTTCCGCTGACTCCCTGCCCACGCCGGCCGATGCCGGCGTGTCTCTCCTGCCGCTGCTGCTCGTCAATTTCGCGATGGTGGCCGGCACCTATGCGTTCGTCACGATCGCCGGACCGATGGCGCGGCGCATGCATCTCGAACCGCTGCACGTCGGCGCGATCATCGGCATCGTCGGGCTCGTGTGGATGATCGCCGCGCCGCGCTGGGGGCGCGTGGCGGACACGCGCGGGCGGCTGCCGGCGATGCGCGCGGCGATCGGCGGCTTCGTTGCGAGTTCGCTGCTGCTGGCCGGCTACGTCGGCTGGGCGTTGCGCGACGGCGGCAGCGCCGTGCCGCCGGTGTGGGTGGGCTTTGTCGCGCTGCTCGTCACGCGCGCGGCGATGGGCGGCTGCTACGCGGGGCTGCCCGTCGCGGCCACGGCGTGGATCGCGGACCGGACGTCGGCCACGGGGCGCGCGGCAGCGATCGCGCGATTCGGCGCGGCGGGCGCGATCGGGATGGTGCTCGCGCCGCCGCTCGCGGGCTGGCTGGCCGGATTCGACATGACGCTCGCGCTCGCCGTTTTCGCGCTGCTGCCGCTCGCCGGACTTGCGGGGCTGCGACGGCTGCGCGACGACGGCGCGCATGCGGTGCGGCAGGCGCCGCCCCGGCTGAAGCCGACCGATCCGCGCGTGCGCCTGCCGTGGTGCAGCGCGTTCGCGCTGTACAGCGCGGTGATGATCGCGAACAGCGTGCTCGGCTTTTACGTGATCGACCGGCTGCACGTGCGAACGGGCGACGCGTCGATGGTGGTCGGCTACGCGCTCGGCAGCGCCGGCATCGGGCTGATCGCGACGCAGTCGCTGGTCGGCCGCCTGCGTGCGGTCGAGCCGCTCCAATGGCTGCGCTGGGGCGCGCTGGCGGGTGGCGCGGGGTTCGTGTCGGCGCTGGCCGCGCAGGCCGCGCACCCGCTGCTGCTGTGCGCGAGCTACTTCGTGGCGGCGTGCGGGATGGGCGCCGCATTTCCCGCGGTCGCGGCGCTCGCGAGCACGCGCGTCGAAGCGCACGAGCAGGCCGCGTGTGCGGGCACGATGTCGATGGCGCAAGGGCTCAGCATGGTCGTCGCGCCGCTGGCCGGCACGACGCTGTACGAACTGCATCCGGCGGCGCCGTTCGCGTCGATCGGCATGGTGCTCGCGGTCGTATTCGTCGCGACATGCGGCACCGGGGCACGCGCGCCGGCGGCGTGACGGTTTTCGTGAGTGTCGCGCGAATCGGTCGCCGGTTATTCGACTGGCGCAACGACCAGCGGACAGGTGCCGATCGTGCGCAACCGCGTGCCGGTCCATTCGTAGAAGAACCGCGCCGCCTTCGCGTTGCTGTCGTCGCAGTCGTCGTTGAAACAGCCCGCGACGACCAGCAGCGTGCTGGCGGCGCGGAAATCGACGCGATCGTCGTCGTTGCCCATCACGCCCGAGATCGCGTTCACGCCGGGCATCGTGTACGTCGCGCCCGTGTACTTGTCGACGATCGCGAAATTTCGGCAATCCGTTCCGCAGCCCCAGATCGCGACGCGATAGTGGCCGGCAAAATTGGCCGGTTGCGTGAATTCGTCGCGAATGACGGTGCGGTACAGGCGGGCTTCCTTGGTGGTCAGCCGCGGCGATGCGGCCGGCTTGCGCGGCGCGCTTGCGGCGCGTGCCGGATAGCGGTCGAACGACGGCGACGGGCACGCGGCGGCGGCCGCTACTGCGGACGGAGGCACCGCGCGGGCCGTGCCGGAACCGGCAATCAGCGCGGCCGCAGCGCCGGCGCTCAGCAGAAATCGAAAGGCGAGCGTCACGCCAGCATCCTTCATGTTCGGGGTGGGATCGGGCCGGATGGTTCGGACGACCGGCGACGACGATTCTATGACGCTTCGCGTGTGCCGGCGACACGGAATGGCGATTGCGCGCGAGTGCCTTCAGTCGCGCATCGAACCGGCCACGCGTGATATGGCACCCCGTCAAGCATTGTCAAATCGTGGCGATATCACGATGCCTGACGTTTCGGGCCGTGCACGAAGGCTGTCATGCACCGGTCGATTGAGTATCCTTGGATTCGATTCGCGGCACTTATGCAGTCACAACCGGGAGGCTTCACATGAATGCACGTCTATACCGCGCGACCGTTGCCGGCGCGCTGATCGGATTGCTCGCGCCGTTTTCGGTGGCCCATGCGCAGCTTGGCGACGTCCTGAAGCAGGTCGGCGGCGGCGATTCGGGCGGCAGCGCGGGCGGTGCGCTCGGCAACCTCGGCGGTCTCGGCGGCGCATTGACGGGCGGCGGCGGTTCGTCGCTGATGCCGGGCAGCACCGGCAACGTCGCGGGCCTGCTGCAGTTCTGCATCCAGAACAACTATCTCGGCGGGGCGTCCGGCGGCGCGTCGTCGGTGAAGGACGCGCTGCTCGGCAAACTCGGCGGCAATGCGTCGTCCGACAGCGGCTACACCAGCGGCGCGAGCGGGATCCTCGACGCCGGCAACGGCAGCAAGCTCGACCTGAGCGGCGGCGGCCTGAAGCAGCAGCTGACCAGGCAGATCTGCGACAAGGTACTGACGCAAGGGAAATCGCTGCTGTAAGCACGGGGGCGTGCACCCCGCAACGGGGCGCACGATATCGAACGCCGGCGCGGCGGATGTGCAGCATGACAGCGCGACTGCCAGCCGCGCATGCATTTCGCCGCAGTTGCGGCGCGGCGTATGTCCGGCGCGTTGTTTCGGCTACCGTCGTCCGATCCGCCGCTCGATGCAGGGAAATGGTCTGGTCGGGCGCTCCGGTCGTGCCGACGATTCACGTCGGCAGCCGCTGCAGGCTGGCCAGCCGCCGCTTGTGTACCGCCCACCGCGTGCGTCAATCGGCCAGCCGCTTGTCCGCGAGCGCCTTGCAGCAGTCTTCGTACACCCATTGCACGAGTTTCGCCCGGTAGTCGAGATCGTCGGTATCGACGATTTCCTCGACCGCGTCGCGTGCCCACGACGCGTCGACGAACCCGGCGTGGCGCTTCGCGATGTCCTGCGCGAGCGCCGCGAGCTTGGCGACCGCGAGCCAGTCGGCCTGACGGTGATGGCGGTCGAGCCAGCGGTGCGCGGCCTGGACCTGGAACGTGGCGTCCGGCCACGATTCGTTGAGGTAAAACGCGCCGAGATTGCCGCAGGTGAGCCAGCAAAGCAGCTCCAGGCGGTCTTGCGAGCCGAGGGTATGGGATGCGTCGGACATGGCAGCGCTCACGAAATGCATTGATTCCGGGCGGCGCCGGTCGCAATGGATCGGTGCCGATAATAAAAACATAGCACGATGCGGGCCCGGCCGCGCACCCGGGCGGATGCTGACACGACGGCGGAATGGCGGACGCCCGGCCGGCGTTTGCGGCCGACGGCGGAGTGGCGCTGCGACGGGTCAAAGACCTTTCGAATGACTGTCAATCGTCACACCAGCCGATCGAAACGCTCGTTAGAATGTCGGCTTCCCTGCGAAGCATGGGACCAGACGCGACGCATGGGGCTGGAGCAGGTGCTGAAGCACCTACTCCAGCCGACATGAGCGCGAAATCGCCAACTCTGGCCAACCGCACAAGGCATGGGACCGGAGTAGGCGCTAAAGCGCCAACTCCGGTCGACAGGAGACGGAACACGATGAAAATCTACGACCAGTTCTATATCGACGGCGCATGGCGCAAACCGGCCGGGACGGGCACGATCGACGTGATCGACTCGGGCACCGAAGCCGTGATCGGCCGGATTCCGGAGGGCATCGCATCCGACGCGCAGGACGCGATTCGCGCTGCGCGCGCGGCCTTCGACGCATGGGCGGCCACGCCGGCCGCGACGCGCGCGGGCTACCTGCGCAAGATCGTCGAGCATCTGCAGGCGCGCAGCGAGGAACTCGCACAGTCGATCACCGGCGAAGTCGGGATGCCGATCAAGCTGTCGCGCGCGATCCAGGTCGGCGGCCCGATCTACAACTGGAAGGCGTACGCGAAACTCGCCGAGTCGTTCGAGTTCGAGGCACAGGTCGGCAACTCGCTCGTGGTGCGCGAGCCGGTCGGCGTGGTCGCGGCGATCACGCCGTGGAACTACCCGCTCAACCAGGTCACGCTGAAGGTCGCGCCGGCGCTTGCGGCCGGCTGCACGGTCGTCCTGAAGCCGTCCGAAGTCGCGCCGCTCAACGCGTTCATGCTCGCCGAAGCGATTCACGAAGCCGGCCTGCCGGCCGGCGTGTTCAACCTCGTGTGCGGCTACGGTCCGGTCGTCGGCGAGGTGCTGGCCACCGATCCGGACGTCGACATGGTGTCGTTCACGGGCTCGACGCGCGCCGGCAAGCGCGTGGCCGAGCTGGCGGCCGCGGGCGTCAAGCGCGTCGCGCTCGAACTGGGCGGCAAGTCGGCATCGGTGATCCTCGACGATGCCGATTTCGCGACGGCGGTGAAGGGCACGGTCAACGCGTGCTACCTGAACGCGGGGCAGACCTGCTCGGCGCACACGCGGATGCTGGTGCCGGAAGCGCGCTACGAAGAAGCGCGCGAGATCGCGAAGGCCGCGGCCGAAACGTACGTCGCGGGCGACCCGCGGCAGGACGCGACGCGCCTCGGCGCGCTCGCGTCGGCCGTGCAGCAGCAGCGCGTGCAGGCGTACATCCAGCGCGGGATCGACGAAGGCGCGGAACTCGTGACGGGCGGCACGGGCTTGCCGGAAGGACTTGCGAAGGGTTTCTTCGTGAAGCCGACCGTGTTCGGCCGTGTCGATCCGAAATCGACGATCGCGCAGGAGGAGATCTTCGGGCCGGTGCTGTCGATCATCACGTATCGCGACGAAGACGAGGCCGTGCGGATCGCGAACGATTCGCCGTACGGGCTCGGCGGCGCGGTATGGGCCGGCAGCGACGAACGCGCGATGAGCGTCGCGCGCCGCATCCGCACGGGGCAGGTCGACATCAACGGCGGCACGTGGAACGGCACCGCGCCGTTCGGCGGTTACAAGCAGTCGGGGCATGGCCGCGAGAACGGCGTATACGGGCTCGAAGAGTATCTCGAGTACAAGTCGATGCAGTTGAAGCCGGCGACGCCGGCCTGAGCGCTTCGCGCCGCATGAACCGGAAACGGCACGCTCGCGTGCCGTTTTTTATTGACGCCCGTCAAGGTGCGCGACGGTGGATCGTCGATCATCGCGGTTCCGATGTTCCGACGAGGTATCCGATGACCGTACGCACTCCCTTTCCGCCGCTGACGATTCGCGGCCGCACCTTGTTGCCTGTCGTGCAGGGCGGCATGGGCGTCGGCATCTCTGCGCATCGGCTGGCGGGCAGCGTCGCGCGCGAAGGTGCGGTCGGCACGATCGCGAGCATCGACCTGCGTCACCATCATGCGGACCTGCTCGCGCGTTGCCGCGCGCAACCCGATCGCGCCACGCTCGAGGCCGCGAACCTCGACGCGCTGGCGCGCGAGATTCGTCTCGCGAAGACCTACAGCGAAGGGCGCGGGATGATCGCGGTCAACGTGATGAAGGCGGTGAGCGCGCATGCGGACTACGTGCGGGTTGCGTGCGACGAGGGCGCCGACGCGATCGTGATGGGCGCGGGCCTGCCGCTCGATCTGCCCGATCTCACGCAAGGACACGACATCGCGCTGATCCCGATCCTGTCGGACAGCCGCGGGATCGCGCTCGTGCTGAAGAAGTGGATGAAGAAGGGGCGCCTGCCCGATGCGATCGTGATCGAGCATCCGGCGCACGCGGGCGGCCACCTCGGCGTCACGCAGATCGACGACATGCACGATCACCGTTTCGATTTCGCGCGCGTGCTCGACGAGACCGCGCAGGTGATGGCGTCGCTTGGCCTCGCGCGCGACACGATCCCGCTGATCGTGGCGGGCGGGATCAACAGTCACGACGCGGTGCGCGCGGCGCTCGCGGCCGGCGCGAACGGCGTGCAGGTCGGGACGCCGTTCGCGGTGACGGAAGAAGGCGATGCGCATCCGGATTTCAAGCGCGTGCTTGCCGATGCGGCACCCGACGACATCGTCGAATTCGTCAGCGTGACGGGGCTGCCCGCGCGTGCGGTGAAGACGCCGTGGCTCGATCGTTACCTGCGCAACGAGACGCGCATCCGCAACAAGCTCGGCGCATTCAAGCAGCGCTGTCCGACCGCGCTCGAATGCCTGAGCGTATGCGGTTTGCGCGACGGCATCGAGAAGTTCGGCCATTTCTGCATCGACACGCGGCTGGCGGCCGCGCTGCGCGGCGACGTCGCGAACGGGCTGTTCTTCCGCGGCCGCGAAGCGTTGCCGTTCGGCCGCGCGATCCGCAGCGTGCGCGATTTGCTCGATCTGCTGCTGACGGGCTGTGCGACCGAGCCTGCGGCAAACCGTCCCACGTTTACGCTGGCTTGACGGATATCAAGATACAGAAAAGACCCTGCAGGGAGAATGGAAACCATTCTTTGGGGGTCCGTACCATGCATAAAACGATTCGAACTTGTGTCACCGCTGCCGCCGTCGCGGCAAGCCTCGTCGCGATGCCGTCGCTGTCGCACGCGGCGTCGCCGGGCGACGGCATCAACCAGGGTGACGTACTGGTTCGCCTGCGCGCGATCAGCATCCAGCCGAACGAGCGCGCGAGCGACACGCTGGGCGCGCTCAACGTCGGCGTGAACAACGCGATCGTGCCCGAGCTCGACTTCACGTACATGATCCGCGACTACCTCGGCGTCGAGCTGATCCTCGGCACGTCGCGGCACCAGTTGACGTCGAGCCTCGGCAACCTCGGCGGCGTGGGCGTGCTGCCGCCGACGCTGCTGCTGCAGTACCACTTCAACCATGCCGGCAAGGTGCGTCCGTACGTCGGCGCGGGGTTGAACTACACGTACTTCTACAACAACGGGCTCAACGTCGGCGGGCAGGGCGTGTCGATCAACAAGAGCAGCTTCGGTCCCGCACTGCAGTTCGGCATCGACGTGCAGGTGACGAAGAAGGTGTTCATGAACGTCGACGTGAAGAAGATCTGGATGAGCACCGATGCGACGCTCGGCGACAAGGGCATCGGCACGCTGCACATCGATCCGCTGATCGTCGGCGTGGGCGTCGGGATGAAGTTCTAGACGCAGCAGGAAAGAACAGAGTTGGGGTTGGCGGCATGGCGGTCGGCATGCCGCTTTTTTTTGCGCGGCGGATTTACAGCTTGTCGTACTGGAAGCGCATCGCGGTGCCTTCGCGCGTGATGCGCTCCCACACCGCGCGCTTTTCGTCGTCGCTCAGGAACACCCAGTTCGACACTTCGGCGGCCGTGCGGCCGCAGCCCTTGCAGACTTCGTCGAAGAGGGTCGAGCACACGCCGATGCAGGGGCTGTCGGGCAGGTCGTGAAGATTGGAGGCCATCGGGAGGGTTCGCGCAGTTGAATCGTCAGCCGTCATTTTAATGCATCGCGGCCGATCGGCCCGGCGGGTGCGGCCGGTGTGCCGTACCGGCGCAGCGTCATGACAGGGCGGCCGGTCGGTCCGGCACGGCAGCACGGCAATGGCTGGCCGACGGGATTGCCCGCCAGGCGCCTGACGCCAGGCGACTGTGCGCGAAGCGCGCCGCGATTTCACCGGTGAAACGGCGGTGTGCGCAACCGTTGGACGCGCGACTCGCGCGGCCGGCGAACGCGGTTTCGCCGCAGCCTGTTTTTCCCGGTGGACAGCCGCCGATTACCCGATAGAATTCCCCTCGGAATACCCGGCTGCACGGGCGGCCTGACTGGCCGGCAGCGGTATTCTGTTCCGTTTGCGCGACACCGGCATGATTTTTTTGTGACGGAGCGCGAATGGTGGTAGTTTTCGGGGTTTTCGAGGGGCGGAGCGCCAGAATTCACCGCCGTGACGAGGCAGAAGGCAGCCGGACAAACGGTCCGGCCGGAGGGAGAACGGGATGAAAGCAAAGGTAGTGGGCCGGTTCGCAGCGCTCGCGCTGTGCGTGGGTGCATCGGCGGCAGCGGCGAAGGATACGCAGCTCAATATCTATAACTGGTCGGACTACATTGCGAAGGACACGATCCCGAACTTCGAGAAGCAGGCGGGCGTCAAGGTCCGCTACGACAACTACGACAGCGACGACACGCTGCAGGCGAAGCTGCTGACGGGCAGCTCGGGCTACGACATCGTCGTGCCGACCAGCAACTACGCGGGCAAGCAGATCGCCGCCGGCATCTTCGCGCCGCTCGACAAGTCGAAGCTGCCGAATCTCAAGTACCTCGATCCGCAACTGATGGCGCTTGTCGCCGGCGCGGACCCGGGCAACAAGTACTCGGTGCCCTGGGCGTACGGCACGACGGGTCTCGCGTACAACCTGACGAAGGCGCAGCAGGCGCTCGGCAAGGTGCCGCTCGACAACTGGGACATCCTGTTCAAGCCGGAAAACCTCGCGAAGCTGAAGACCTGCGGCGTGTCGGTGCTCGACGCGCCCGACCAGATGTTCGCGGCTGCGCTGCACTACATCGGCAAGGATCCGATGAGCACGAACCCGGCCGACTACAAGGCCGCGATGGAAGTGCTGAAGAAGATCCGCCCGTACATCACGCAATTCAACTCGTCCGGCTACATCAACGACCTGGTCGGCGGCGACATCTGCTTCGCGTTCGGCTGGTCGGGCGACGTCGTGATCGCGAAGCATCGCGCGATCGAGGCGAAGAAGCCGTACAAGGTCGAGTACTACATTCCGAAGGGCGGCGCGCCGGTGTGGTTCGACGTGATGGCGATCCCGAAGGACGCGAAGAACAAGGACGCCGCGCTGCAGTGGATCAACTACATCGAGGATCCGAAGGTGCACGCGGCGATCACGAACGCGGTGTACTACCCGAGCGCCAACGCCGAGGCACGCAAGTACGTGCGGCCCGACGTCGCGAACGACCCGGCCGTCTACCCGCCGGCCGATGTCGTGAAGACGCTGTTCCTGCTCAAGCCGCTGCCGCCTGAAATCCAGCGCCTGCAGACGCGTCTGTGGACCGAGCTGAAGTCGGGCCGCTGACGCGAGCCGAAGTGAGCCAGCAGTCATGAAGCCCCTGGTGCCCCCGGGGGCTTTGTTCGTTCAAACGCAGGAGAGAAGCAGCACATCATGAATAGCCAGTCGGGTGCGCCGGTCGCGGGCGCACCGTCCTCCGTTTTCTCCTCCGGCGCCGATGCGCGCGCCGAGAATTTTGTCCAGATCGTCGACGTCGTGAAGAAATTCGGCGACACCGAAGCCGTGCGCAGCGTCAACCTGACCGTGCGCCAGGGCGAGCTGTTCGCGCTGCTCGGCAGCTCGGGCTGCGGCAAGTCGACGTTGCTGCGGATGCTCGCGGGCCTCGAGACGGTCACGTCGGGCAAGATCCTGATCGACGGCGAGGACCTCGCGCAGATGCCGCCGTACAAGCGGCCCGTGAACATGATGTTCCAGTCGTATGCGCTGTTCCCGCACATGTCGGTCGAGTCGAACGTCGCGTTCGGCCTCAAGCAGGAAGGCACGCCGAAGGCCGAGCTGAAGGAGCGCGTCGCGTCGGCGCTCGAACTCGTGCAGATGAGCAAGTACGCGAAGCGCAAGCCGCATCAGCTCTCCGGCGGCCAGCAGCAGCGCGTCGCGCTCGCGCGTTCGCTGGTCAAGCGCCCGAAGCTGTTGCTGCTCGACGAGCCGATGTCCGCGCTCGACAAGCAGATCCGCCAGCGCACGCAGATCGAGCTCGTCAACATCCTGAACAAGGTCGGCGTCACCTGCATGATGGTCACGCACGACCAGGAAGAAGCGATGACGATGGCGAACCGCCTCGCGGTGATGAGCGAAGGGCAGATCGTGCAGATCGGCTCGCCGAACGAAGTCTACGAATATCCGAACAGCCGCTTCTCGGCCGAGTTCATCGGCTCGACGAACCTGTTCGACGGCGTGACCGTCGAGGACGAACCCGATCACGTGTACATCGAATCGCCGGAACTGCCGAGCCGGCTGTACGTGAGCCACGGGATCTCGGGCCCGCTCGGGATGCCGGTCACGGTGTCGGTGCGCCCCGAGCGGATCGCGCTCACGCGCAAGCCGCCCGAAGGCGCGTTCAACTGGGCGCGCGGCAGGATCAGCAACGTCGCGTACATGGGCGGTTATTCGCTGTATCACGTGAAGCTCGACGCGGGCAAGACGGTGATCGCGAACGTATCGAGCCTCGCGATTTCCGAGCTCGACACGCCGGCGCTCGGCGACGAGATCTACGTGCGCTGGAGCGCGACCGCGGGCGTGGTGCTGACGTCATGAGCGCGTTCAAGTCCCTGCTCGAGTGGCCGGTGCGGCGCTTCAACCTGACGGGCGCCACGGCGGTCGTCGCCGGGCCGTTCACGTGGCTCGTGCTGTTCTTCCTCGTACCGTTCGTGCTGGTCGTCAAGATCAGCTTCGCGGAGCTGCAGCTCGGCATCCCGCCGTACACGGAGCTCGCGTCGTACGCGGACGGTGTCGTGCACGTCGCGCTGAACCTGTCGCACTACGCGTTCCTGTTCACCGACAGCCTGTATTTCGCGACCTACGTGAACTCGGTGTGGGTGGCCGCGGTCACGACGCTGCTGTGTCTGCTGATCGGCTATCCGATGGCGTACTACATCGCGCGCTCGAACCCGGCGACCCGCAACCTGCTGATGATGGGCGTGATGCTGCCGTTCTGGACGTCGTTCCTGATCCGCGTGTATGCGTGGATCGGCATCCTGAAGAACAACGGCCTGCTGAACAACTTCCTGATGTGGATCGGCCTGACCCATACGCCGATCGAGCTGTACCGCACGAACTACGCGGTGTACATCGGGATGGTGTATTCGTACCTGCCGTTCCTCGTGATGCCGCTCTACGCGCACCTCGTGAAGATGGACCTGCGCCTGCTCGAGGCCGCGTACGACCTCGGCGCGAAACCGTGGAAGGCGTTCGTGCAGATCACGCTGCCGCTGTCGAAGAACGGGATCATCGCGGGCTGCCTGCTCGTGTTCATCCCGGCGGTCGGCGAGTACGTGATCCCGGAACTGCTCGGCGGCGCGAACACGCTGATGATCGGCCGCGTGATGTGGAATGAGTTCTTCAACAACGCAGACTGGCCGATGGCGTCGGCGGTGACCTGCGCGATGGTGCTGCTGCTGCTCGTGCCGATGGCGATGTTCCAGCACTTCCAGGCGAAGGAGCAGGAGGCCCGCCGATGAAGCCGAATCGTTACCTGCAGTTCGCGGCGCTGTTTGCCGGTTTCGCGTTCCTGTACATCCCGATCCTCAGCCTGATCGTCTATTCGTTCAACGAGTCGAAGCTCGTCACCGTGTGGTCGGGCTTCTCGTTCCGCTGGTACTCGGCGCTCGTCGAGGACGACGAGCTGCTGACGGCCGCGTGGCTGTCGCTGAGGATCGGCGTGCTGACCGCGTTCGCGTCGGTGTTCATCGGCACGTGGGCCGGCTTCGTGCTCGCGCGGATGGGGCGCTTTCGCGGCTTCGCGCTGTTCAGCGGGATGATCAACGCGCCGCTCGTGATTCCCGAGGTGATCCAGGGGATCTCGCTGCTGCTGCTGTTCATCGAACTGGCGAAGTGGATCGGCTGGCCGGCCGAGCGTGGCGTCTTCACGATCTGGCTCGGCCACGTGATGCTGTGCATCTCGTATGTCGCGATCATCGTGCAGTCGCGCGTGCGCGAGCTGAATCCGTCGCTCGAAGAAGCCGCGCTCGATCTCGGCGCGACGCCGCTGAAGGTGTTCTTCACGATCACGCTGCCGCTGATCTCGCAGGCATTGATCGCGGGCTGGCTGCTGTCGTTCACGCTGTCGATCGACGACCTCGTGTTGTCGGCGTTCCTGTCGGGCCCCGGCTCGACGACGCTGCCGCTCGTCGTGTTCTCGCGCGTGCGTCTCGGGCTGAACCCGGAAATGAACGCGCTCGCGACGCTGTTCATCGTCGCGGTGACGGCCGGCGTCGTGATCGCGAACTTCGTGATGCTGCGCCAGGAGCGCAAGCGGCTGGCGGGGTTCGCGACCTGACGCCCGCTGCGGTTACAACTGCAACTGCAACTAAAAACGCCCGGTGCCGACGATGAGTCGGGCCGGGCGTTTTGTTTGGCGGCGCGTACCTGCAGCCGCCGGCGGCTCAAGCGCCGAACGCCGCCTTCGCAAGCAACCCGAGCGCGACGAATACGAGCACGGCCGCGAAGCCGGCCTGCACGTGTCGCGCGGCAAGGTGCCGCGATGCGCCGCGGCCGGCGGCCATGCCGAGCGCGGTCGCGACGGTGAACCACAGCGTCACGTCGAGCGGCGCGCGCGTGCCCGACACGAGGGTCGCGAACATGCCGCCGGTGCCGACCAGCGCGATCACCATCAGCGACGTCGCGACGACACCGTGCATCGACACGTTCGTAAACTTGCGCAGCATCGGCACGATCACGAAGCCGCCGCCGACGCCGAGCAGCCCCGTCATCAGTCCCGTTACCGCGCCGGTCGACGCAAGCGCGAAGCCGACCGGCCAGGACCACACGAGACGGCCCGTATCGGGATTCACGCGGCCGACGCACAGCGGCGACGCGTCCGCGTCGATGGGTGCCTGCCGCAGCGCCTGCCGCAGCAAGCGGCCGGCGACGACCAGCATCGTCAGCGCGAACAGCGTGAGCAGCAGGCGCTGCGGCAGCACGTGCGCGAGCCGCACGCCGAGCGTGGTCAGCGGCACGCCGGCCACGGCCATCAGCAGCGCCGCGCGATAGCGCACGAGCCCGCGGCGAAAGCCTTCGAGCGCGCCGAGCGCGGCACTGCCGGCCACCGCGACGAGTGCGACGGGCGTGGCCTGCTGCATCGGCCAGCCCATGCCGACGACGAGCGCGGGCACCGCGAGAATGCCGCCGCCGGCGCCGGTCAGGCCGAGCACGGCGCCGACGAAGCCGCCCAGTACGAGGGAAATCAGCATGACGTCATCGGGCTCCGGTCAACCTGCGATCGCGGGCTTCGCGAGCCATTCGCGGCCCTTGAGCATCGCCTTCCAGTAAAGCGGCGGCAGCACGCGTTCCTTGAGCAGCCACGCGAGCCGCGACGGGCGCTTGCCGTCGATCAGCCATGCGGGGAAGGTCGGCGCGACCTTGCCGCCGTACAGGAACTCGGCGAGCACGATCTTGCCGCGCTCGACGGTGAGCGGGCATGAGCCGTAGCCGTCGTACGCGGCGTCGCCGTGCGCGCGGCCGAGCGATGCGAGCAGGTTGTGCGCGACGACGGGCGCCTGCTTGCGGGCAGCCGCGGCCGTCTTCGCATTGGTCGTGTTGGTGGCGTCGCCGAGCGCGTAGATGTCCGGAAAGTGCTTGTGCCGCAGCGTCGCCGGATCGACGTCGATCCAGCCGGCTGCGTCGGCGAGCGGGCTCGAACGCACGAAGTCGGGTGCCTTCTGCGGCGGCACGACGTGGATCATGTCGAACGAACGCACGACGGTTTCGTTGCCGCCGTCCGGCAGCGCGCGCGCGAATGTCGCACGGCGCGCGGGCCCGTCGATCGCGACGAGGTTATGGCCGAACGACAGCGCGATGTCGTAGCTTTTCACATACTCCATCAGTGCGGGCACGTAGTCGGCAACGCCGAACAGCGCGCCGCCCGCATTCAGGAACTCGACGTTCGCGGCTTCGAGGCGCCCCGCGCGCCGCCAGTGGTCGCACGACAGGTACATCGCCTTTTGCGGCGCGCCCGCGCACTTGATCGGCATCGGCGGCTGCGTGAAGAGCGCATGGCCGCCGCGGAACGCGCGGACGAGCTCCCACGTATACGGCGCGAGATCGTAGCGGTAGTTCGACGTGACGCCGTTGCTGCCGAGCGTGTCGGCGAGGCCTTCAATGGCGTGCCAGTCGAGCTTGAGCCCCGGGCACACGACGAGCTTGCGGTAACCGATGCGCCGGCAGTCGTCGAGCACGACCGTGTGCGCGTCGGGCTCGAAGCCCGCGACGGCGGCCTGGATCCGGTGCACGCCGCGCGGCAGCACGTCGGTCATCCTGCGCGCGGTCGTCTCGGGCCGGAATACGCCCGCGCCGACCATCGTCCAGCCCGGCTGGTAGTAGTGGACGTCGGCCGGATCGATCACCGCGATGTCGAGCGACGCATCGCGCGCGAGCAGGCTCGATGCGACCGCGATACCGGCCGCGCCCGCGCCGACGATCACGATGTCGTGCCGCGCGTCGACGGCCGGCGCCGCCTGCCGGCCGCCTTGCGTGACGCGCGATGCGAGCGCACGCAGGTCGTAGCCGGCCGCGCCGGCCGTCGCGACGATGTCGTTCAGCGGGCGCAGGCCCGCTTGCGACAGCGCCCACAGCGTGGCTGAACGCGTGCCGCTGCGGCAATACGCGAGCACCGGGCCGTCGAGCGACGCGACGAGCGCGCCGAACTGCGCGGCCTGGTCGTCGGTCACCTTGCCCGTATCGACCGGCAGGTAATGCACGTCGATGCCGAGCGGCGCGGCGGCCGCGCGGATCTCGGTGACGGTCGGCTGGTCGGGGCCTTCGCCGTCGGGCCGGTTGCAGACGATCGCGCGGATGCCTGCCGCGTGAAGCGCGGGCAGGTCGGCCGCCGCGATCTGCGGCGAGACCGACAGCGCGTCGGTCAGCTTGCGAATGGTGGTCATGTCGGGGTTCTCGGTTGGGGCGCTGGCGCTCAGATCGCGTCGAGCGGGATCTTCAGGTAGCGCACGCCATTGTTTTCGGGCTCGGGCAGGTGGCCGGCGCGCATGTTGACCTGCACGGACGGCAGCATCAGCACCGGCATGGCGAGCGTCGCATCGCGCGCGGTGCGCATCGCGACGAAATCGTCCTCGGTCACGCCGTCCTTCACGTGCACGTTCGCGCGGCGCTGCTCGGCGACGGTCGTCACGAACTGCACGTCGCGGCCGCCCGGCTGGTAGTCGTGGCACAGGTACAGGTGCGTGTCGGGCGGCAGCGCGAGCACGCGCGCGATCGAGCGGTACAGCATGCGCGCGTCGCCGCCCGGGAAGTCGCAGCGGGCCGTGCCGTAGTCGGGCATGAACAGCGTGTCGCCGACGAACGCCGCGCGCTGCGTCGCGTCGTCGACGCAGTAGGTCATGCACGCGGGCGTGTGACCCGGCGTGTGCAGCGCGCGGATCGTCAGCGCGCCGAGCGCGAGCGTGTCGCCGTCGTCGACGAGCCGGTCGAACTGGCGGCCGTCCTCCGCGAAGCCGGGGCCCGCGTTGAACAGCGTGCCGAAGACGTGCTGTACGCGGCGCACGTGCGAACCGATCGCGATCAGGCCGCCGACCTGCGTCTTCAGGTACGGCGCCGCCGACAGGTGGTCGGCGTGCACGTGCGTCTCCAGCAGCCAGCGCACGGTCGCGCCGAGTTCGGCGACGCGGGCGATCAGCCGGTCGGCGCTCGCGGTGCGCGTGCGGCCGGATTTCGGGTCGTAGTCGAGCACGCTGTCGACCAGCGCGCACGCGCGGCTCGCGGTATCGAGCAGGAGATAGCTGACGGTGTGGGTCGCCGGGTCGAAAAAGCCCTCGACCGACAGCGTGGGGGCGTTGCTCACGGGGTGTCCTCGATCGGGTTCTGCATCTGCAATCGGGATCTGTAACTCAAGAAGCGTGCCAACCTATGTAGCGGCACTGATCGAAGTGCCAGAGACTTGATTCGGCTCGGATTTTCGGCGCGGCAGCCACGATATCCAGGCGTTGGCCGCAGCCGGTCGAGCATCTGGACTGCCATATCTGGCAGTGCCGTGGCAGAATTGGCAGCCAGCCTGGCAGTCCGCCCGGCAGAACCGTCACCGAGCGTCCGCATGAATCCGCACGACACCATCCCGATCGTTCCCGCGCCGCACCGCGACGTCATGCCCGACGTCCGCGCGCTCGTCGCGTATCTCGAGCAGGACCCGCAGCCGATGATCGTCGTCGATCCGGACTACCGCATCCTCGCGGCGAACGATGCGTACCGGCGCCAGTTCGGCGTCGCGGGCGTCGAGCACGTGGGGCGGCATTGCTTCCGGGTCTCGCATCACTACGACGTGCCGTGCGACCAGGCCGGCGAGCATTGCCCGATGAAGCAGGCGCTCGAATCGCGCGGGCTGAACCGCGTGCTGCACATCCATCACACGCCGCGCGGCCCCGAACACGTCGACGTCGAACTGCGGCCGATCTTCGATGCGGACGGCAACGTGATCGCGTATGTCGAGCGGTTGACGACGGTACGCAGCGCATCCGCGCAGCCGAGCGCGGAAGGGCTCGTCGGCGGCGCCGACGCGTTCAACGCGGCACTCGGCGCGCTGCAGCGCGTCGCGCCGTCGATGTTGCCGGTGCTGCTGCTCGGCGAATCGGGCACCGGCAAGGAACTGTTCGCCCGAGCGCTGCACGAGGCAAGCGATCGCGCGATGGGGCCGTTCGTCGTCGTCGATTGCTCGGGGATCGCCGAGACGCTGTTCGAGAGCGAACTGTTCGGTTACGAGAAGGGCGCGTTCACGGGCGCGAACCAGCGCAAGCCGGGTCTTGTCGAGACCGCGCAGGGCGGTACGCTGTTTCTCGACGAGATCGGCGACGTGCCGTTGCCGATGCAGGTGAAGCTGCTGCGGCTGATCGAGTCGGGCACGTTCCGGCGCGTCGGCGGCGTCGAGGCGCTGCGCGCCGATTTCCGGCTCGTCGCGGCCACGCACAAGCCGCTGCGCGAGATGATCGACGACGGCCGGTTCCGGCAGGACCTGTACTACCGGATCAACGCGTTTCCGATTCCGTTGCCGGCGCTGCGCGAACGGCAGGGCGACGTTGCGCTGCTCGCCGAATCGATCCTGCGGCGGATCGCGAACGCGCGCGCGAACGCGGGCGATGCGGGCGCGCGACCGTTCGTGCTGACCGAGCGCGCGCGTGCGTGCCTCGATGCGTATGCATGGCCGGGCAACATCCGCGAGCTGCGCAACGTGCTCGAACGCGCATGCCTGTTCGCGGACGACGGGACGATCCGGGTCGAGCATCTGCCGGCCGAACTCGTGGCGGCGGCTTCGACGCAGCAGGACGGCGCGGGCGCGGCGGGCGCGCTGACGGATGCCGAACTGGCGCGGATTGCCGGAGAATTCACCGGCACGCGCAAGGCGCTGGCCGAGCGCACGGGGATGAGCGAACGCACGCTGTACCGGCGGTTGAAGGCGCTCGGGCTCGGATCGCGCGAACGATGAGCGGCGCGGGCGCCGGGTGCAACTGGCGGTGGCAGGCGGCTTTGCCGATAATGGCGCGTTCTATCCGGAATTCATCGTCGATGAAGAAGAAGCCCTTCCTTCCGCCTTGCCTGTTTCTCGCCGCCACTGCGCTGGCCAATCCTGCACCGGCTGCCGATTACACGTGGACCGATGCGGCCGGCGCGCATACGGTGACGCTCGCCAGAACCGCATCCGGCGATGACGTCGAGCTCAAGGTATCCGCGACGCTCAACGGTCGGCCCGACTGGGCGGTGCGCGACTACGTGAAGGAATGCCCGGTCGATGTGATCCTCGACGTCGTGCCCGCGTCGATCGAAATGCGCGACCTGCTCGGCAACGGCCGCAAGCAGTTCCTGTTCGCGTACAGGATCGGCTGCCGCGGCGACGTCAGCGCCGATCAGGTCAAGTACTTCCTGGTCGACAACGGCACGAAGTACGTGCTGCGCGGCGAGGAAACCGTGACGGTCAAGGGCAAGTTCATGGACGGCGGCGCGGCCCCCGTGCCGAATGCGGACCTGAAGGCTCATGCCGCATTTCTGCGCTACATGACGACGCATTGGCGCGGGATCAGCGTGCACGACTATGAGTAGAGGGCCGCGCGGCCATTGGGCGCGTGCGAAGCGGGTTCGTCGAACCGGCAAGCGTCCGTTGCGCGATAAAAAATCATATAAAAATGACAATTAATTATCGTTTTACGATAATTATCGGCGTACAATCGACGCACGTTCATTCTCCGTCGAGGACATCGCATGCATTCCGATCGCATTGCCCGTATCAGCCAGCGCATGGCCGCCGTCACGCTGTGGTTCATCGTCGCGATGCTGGTGCTCAACGCCGCTTGCTGGGCGTTTCCGTCGCTGAGCGCGGCCGACACAGGGCCCGGTTTCGTATTCGGCCTCACGGACTCGGTGATGTCGAACCTGCGCGTTGATGTCGCCGCATTCCCGTGGTGGCAAAAGGCGGTCGGCATCCTGCTGTCGAGCGTGCCGCTCGTCGCGCTCGCGAACGGCCTGCGCCATCTGCGCGCGCTGTTCCGGACTTACGCGCGCCGCGACTATTTCTCCGCGCAGGCGGCCGGCCATCTCGGCAAGACGGGCCGCGCGATCGGCCTGTGGGTGCTGCTGAGCCTGTTGTGCGAACCGCTTCTGAGCGTGTGGACGACGATGCGCGAGCCGGTCGGCCATCGCGTGGTCAGCATCGGCTTCAGCATGCCGTACGTCGTCGCGTTGTTTACCGCGGCGTGTATTGCGGTCATCGCGCATATCCTCCGGCAGGCGAGCGAACTCGACGCCGAACATCGGCAGTTCGTCTGAGGCGCGCCATGTCGATCGTAGTCAAGCTCGACGTGATGCTCGCGACCCGCAAGGTCCGCTCGAAGGATCTCGCGGCGGCGGTCGGCATCACCGAACAGAACCTGTCGCTGCTCAAGCAGGGGAAGGTCAAGGGCATCCGCTTTGCGACGCTCGAGGCCATCTGCCGTTATCTCGATTGCCAGCCCGGCGACCTGCTCGCGTTCAGCGATGACGGTGGCGGCGAGCCGGATTGACGTGCCGCCACGGCGGACTGCCGATGCGGCGCGGCGTCGCCGGTCGGGGATCGTTGCCGTCGCCGCGGTGATCACTTTATCGGTCCACGTGCTTGGATGGTTCGCGCTTCAGTGGATGCCGACGGCGGCCGGCCCGGCTGCAAAAAAGATCGACGAATCGGACAGGCTCGCGCTGAGCGTCCGGTTGATTCCGGTTACGCCGGAGCATGCGCGCGCAACGAAGGCAGACGGGCGCACCGCGCCTGACGCACGCGTACCCGGCACGCGTGAATCGGCGCGCCGCTCCGGCGCTGCGGCGACGCCGCGCATCGCGACACGTTCGCTTTCCGAAATGCCGCGCGCGTCGGACACGCAAAGGACGGCGCGCGCAGCCCGCACGCCGGATCAGCGCGAAAGCCGGTCGGAGCGTGCGTCAATGCCCGAGCTCGACTGGGGGAGCGATCTGGCGACGATTGGCGCGCGGCGCGCGGCGCGCGACGCCGCACAGTCCAGCGGCCGCGGCGATCGGCGCGTTGGGCGCATCGTCCGGACCCCCGGCGTCACGCCGCAATTCGGTCGACGAAAAGCTGGCAGGCGGAATGTCGGGGGCGCGTCGCGCCGATTGCCGAAGCGCATATTCGGGCGCAGGCTTGCTTGCGCTGCCGATGCTCGCGCTGGATGCGGTTCGCGATACGGGCTGCAAGTGGTGAAGCGTGCGGCTCGAACCGTGGTGCGTGTGCGCGGGTTGCGCGGCGGTCTCGTTGCGCGATCGGCCGTCGGCCGGACCGGCTGCCGGCTACCGTGACGGCCCGCCCGGGCGGCGCGCGAAACCGCCACGCACCGCCCGGGCATCACGCAATCAGCGCGCAGGCGCCAACTGCACCATCGCGTCGCGGATGAAACCGAGCAGCGTATCGTCGACCCACGCATCCTTCGTCAGCGCCGGCTCGTTCATCATCGCGTGACGGAATTTCGCATGCGTGGCCGGGTCGTGGCCCGCATAGCTGCAGAACAGCTCGAGCCAGCGCTGCGCGAGCGCGCGGCCTTCCGGCGCATCGGGCTTCGTGCCCGCGTCGATCGCGTCGCGCACGTCGGCCATCAGTTGCGGCCAATCCATCGCGCGTTCGCCGTAGTGCGCCCGCATGAAGCGGATCTCGTCCGGCGCGAGATACTTCTCGAAGATCCGCATCTTCGTCTCGGCGGTCGCGCGCAGCACATAGTCGCGCAGCGCGGTCGAAATGCCGATCTTCGACTGCATCGCCGGTTCGTGCTCGTGCATCAGGTTCAGCTTCGCCAGCAGACGCGGGTCGTTGTTCGTGTCGCGCACGAGCAGCGTCATCCAGCGGCCGGCGAGCGCGCGGGCGCGCTCGTCCTCGGGCGGCACGCCCGCGTCGTACAGCGCGCGCACGTCGCCGACGAGCGCGATCCATTCCGCGTCGCCCGTCTGGCTCTTGCGGTACATCGGCATGCGCGCGAGTTCTTCCTCGGAAAAGTATTTGTCGTACACGGTCATCAACTCCAGTGTGGTGAGCCAATCGGCCAGTTCCGGCTCCGTGCCCGCGGCGAGCTGCGCGTGCAGGTTCAGGAGTCGCGCACGCAACTGCGCGGTCTGCGCGAGCTGACGGTCGAGCAGCGCGATCTGCTTCGCGACGAGATCGACGAGCGGGGTGCCGGGCTGGTTCAGGTAGTCGCCGATTTCGGTGAGCGACATTCCGAAGCGACGCAGCGCCTGGATCTGGTGGAGCCGGGCGATGTCGTGGCGGTCGTACAGCCGGTAGCCGTTGTCGGCGCGTGCCGAAGGCGTCAGCAGACCGATCGCGTGATAGTGATGAAGCGTGCGGACGGTCAGCCCGCTGCGTTTCGCCAGCTCTCCCACTTTCAGTCGCATTCGTTCCTCCGTTCGGTACGCACACTGGAGTCTCGAACGTTACGCTACGTGAGGGTCAAGCGGAAGATCGGCAATCGGGCGCGCGCAGGGATGCGCGTCGCGCGCCCGATCGGTGGGCCGGCTTATTGCGGCGAAGGCGCGGTGTCGGGCGTGGCGGCGCGCGCTTGCTTGCCGGTTGCGCCGTCGCCGGCTGCCTTGTCGGTTTTGCCGGCCTTGTCGGCCGGCGGCGTGCCCATCGCTTGATAAAGCCGCGCGGTATCCGCGAACCGTGCGCCGGTCGCGCGGATCTCGTCGAGCCGCGCATTGCGGTACTGCAGTTCGCTGGCGCGCGCGGCCGACGGCGCCAGCGCGCCGAGCCGCACGCGGGCGGCCGCGTCGTCGTACGCGCCGCGTGCGGACAGCGCCGCGCGGGACGACGCGTCGAGCGCCTGGGCATCGTGCTCGAGCGCCGCGAGCGAATCGGCGACGTTCTGGAACGCGCCGAGCACGGCCTGCTTGTACTGGTCGACCGCGGCCTCGTAGGTCGCCTTCGCCGCGCGGCGTTGCGCGAGCAGCGCGCCGCCGTGGAAGATCGGCTGGCTGAGCGACGCGCCGACGTTCCAGATTGCACCGGCGCCCGACAGCATCGTCGGCCAGCTGAAGCCGCCTTTGCCCATCGCCGCCGACAGCGACAGTTGCGGGAACATCTGCGCGGTCGCGACGCCCACTTCGGCGGCGGCCGCCTTCAGTCCCGCGTCGGCCGCCTGGATGTCCGGGCGGCTTTGCAGCAGGTCCGACGGCACGACGACGGGCACCTGCTCGGGCAGGTGCAGATCGGCGAGCGTGAGATCGGCCGGCGGCCGGTCGGGCGTGCGGCCGACCAGCACCGCGAGCGCGTGGCGCGCCGAATCGCGCTGCTGGCGCAGCGCGGGCAGGCTCGCCGCGAACGTGTCGGCGCTTTGCCGCGCGTTCAGCGCGTCGCTGCGCGACGCCGAGCCGAGTGCGTAGCGGCGTTCGGCGTCGTGCGCCTGGTCGTTCGCGAGCGCGACGAGCCGCTCGGTCGTGTCGATTTGCGCGTTGAGCACCGACACCGTGATCGATGCGGTGACGATGTTCGCGGCCAGCGCGCGCCGCGCGGATTCGAGCTGGAACGCGCTGACGTCGACGCGTTTCGCGAGCGCGCGGTTCGCGAAGCGCGAGACGCCGAACAGGTCGACCGTGTAGCTCGCCTGCAGTTGCCCGACGAACGTGTCGTACAGCAGCGTCGACGCGCCGAGCGCGGGAATCGGCACGCCGAGCGCACGCTGGCGCGTGGCCTGGCCGACCGCGTCGATCGACGGCAGCATCGAACTGCCGATCTGCCCGCGCAGTTGCTCGCGCGCGGCATCCAGCGAATGCGACGCCGCGCCGAGCGTCGGGCTGTTGCGCAGCCCTTCGTCGACGAGCGCGTTCAGCGAATCGGAGCGGTACTGCTTCCACCAGTCGGGCACCGGCTGCGCGCCGACCTCGAACTGCTGCGCGACGCCTTGCGCGGACACGGTCTGTTCGACTTGCGGCGCGGCGCCGTAATGCGCGGGCGACGGCATCGCGGGCGGCTCGCCGCTCGGCGCGAACCACGCGCAGCCGGCCAGCGGGCCGGCGAGGCTCGCGGCCGCGAGCGCCCGCACGGCTTGGGTTTTCAGGTTCATCGATACATCCATGGTCAGGCTCCCGACGGCGCGGCCGGCGTGCTGCCGCCTTGCGGCGGGCCGTCCTGCGGGTCGCGTTCGTCGCGCTTCACGCGGAACCACGTCGCGTACAGCGCAGGCAGGTAGAACAGCGTCAGCACCGTGGCGCTCGTGATACCGCCCATCAGCGCGGTCGCCATCGGCCCGAAGAAGTTCGAGCGCAGCAGCGGGATCAGCGCGAGCACGGCGGCTGCGGCCGTCAGCGTGATTGGGCGGAAGCGCCGCACGGTCGCGCCGATGATCGCGTCGACGCGGCCGTGGCCGACCGCGATGTCCTGCTCGATCTGGTCGACGAGGATCACCGAATTGCGCATGATGATCCCGAACATCGCGATCACGCCGAGCATCGCGACGAAGCCGAACGGCTGCCCGAACAGCAGCAGCGTGGCGACCACGCCGATCAGCCCGAGCGGCGCGGTCAGCACGACCATCAGCACGCGCGAGAAGCTCTGCAACTGGATCATCAGCAGCGTGAACACCGCGATCGCCATCAGCGGCATCTGCGCGTTGATCGAGTTCTGCGCCTTCGCGCTTTCCTCGACCGAACCGCCGATGTTGATCTGATAGCCGACCGGCAACTGCGCGCGCAGCGCGTTCAGCTTCGCGTCGACCGCATGCGTGACGTCGATGCCCTGTGCGCCGGCGCGCACGTCCGACTGCACGGTGATGGTCGGCTGGCGGTCGCGTTCCCACACGACGCCGTATTCGAGCGTCGGCTCGAAGCGGCCCAGCGAACCGAGCGGCACCGGCCCGTTCGGCGTCGGCAGCGCGAGGCCCGCGAGCTTCGCCGGATCGACGCGGTCGGCCTGCGGCGCGCGCAGGTCGACCGCGATCAGCTTGTCGCGCTCGCGGTACTGCGTGACGGTCGTGCCGGACAGCGTCATCGCGAGGAAGCTAGACACGTCCTGCGACGTGACGTTCAGCTCGCGCGCCTTCTTCTGGTCGATCTCGAAGCGCACCGAGCGCTCGGCCGGCTCGTCCCAGTCGAACTGCACGTTGACCGTCCGCGCATCGCCGCGCATCGTCGCCGCGACCTTCTCGGCGATCGAGCGAACCGTCGCAATGTTGTCGCCGCTCACGCGGAACTGCACCGGATAACCGACCGGCGGGCCGTTCTCGAGCCGCGACAGCCGCCAGCGCACGGCCGGGAAGCGGTCGCGCAGCGTGGTTTCGAGCCAGGTTGCGAGTTTCTCGCGATCCTCGACCGATTTCGCGGTGATCACGAACTGCGCGAAGTTCGGCAGTTGCAACTGCTGGTCGAGCGGCAGATAGAAACGCGGCGCGCCGCTGCCGACGAAGTTCACCGAATGATCGATCTCGGGGCGCTTGTCGATCGCCTTCTCGAGGCGTTCGGTTTCGCGCAGCGTTGCCGCGAACGACGCACCCTCGGGCAGCCGCAGGTCGACCAGCAGCTCGGGCCGGTCGGAGCTCGGGAAGAACTGCTGCGGCACCAGCGAGAAGCCCATCAGCGATACGACGAAGAGGGCGCCGGTGATCAGCAGCACGACGAAGCGCCGCTCGATGCACCAGTCGATCCAGCCGCGCAGCCGCCGGTAGAAGCGCGTGTCGTAGATATCGTGCTCGTGGTCGTCGGGCAGGTGCGCTTCGTGCGCGTGCCGCTTGCGCTCGGGCAGCATGTGGAAGCCCAGCAGCGGGATCAGCACGACGGCCGCGAACCACGACGCGATCAGCGCGATCGCCGACACCTCGAAGATCGAGCGCGTGTATTCGCCGGTGCTCGATTTCGCGAGCGCGATCGGCAGGAAGCCCGACACCGTGACGAGCGTGCCCGTCAGCATCGGGAACGCGGTGCTGGTGTATGCGAATGCGGCGGCGCGCGCGCGGGTGTAGCCCTGTTCGAGCTTCACGGCCATCATCTCGACCGCGATGATCGCGTCGTCGACGAGCAGCCCGAGCGCGAGCACGAGGGTGCCGAGCGACACCTTGTGCAGCCCGATGTCGAACAGGTACATGAAGAGGGCCGTCACCGCGAGCACGACCGGAATCGAGATCACGACGACCATCCCGGTGCGCAGGCCGAGCGACACGAGGCTCACGACCAGCACGATCGCGATGGCTTCGGCGACGGCTTCGAGGAAATCGTCGACCGAATGCGCGACCGCATGCGGCATGCTCGACACCTCGACCAGCTTGAGGCCGGCCGGCAACTGCGCCTGCAGGTCCTTCGATTCGGCGTCGAGTGCCTTGCCGAGCCGGATCACGTCGCCGCCCGGCTGCATCGTGACGCCGATGCCGAGCACGGCTTTCCCGCCCGCACGCATCTGCGTGACGGTCGGATCGTCGTAGCCGCGCTTCACCGTCGCGAGATCGCCGAGCCGGAACGTGCGGCCGTTGATGCGGATCAGCGTATCGGCGATCGCGTTGACGTTGTCGAACTGGCCGCTCGGCCGCACGAACACGCGATCGTCGGCGGTCGTCAGCACGCCGGCCGACGAGATGTCGTTCTGCGCGTTGATCGCCTGCCCGAGCTGCTGCGGCGAGATGCCGAGGCGCGTGAGCTGCGCGTTGTTGACCTCGATGAAGATCCGCTGGTCGGGGTCGCCGAAATAGTCGACCTTGCCGATACCCGGCACGCGCAGCAGCACGGTGCGCAACTGGTCCGCGTAGTCGTGCAGCTGCGCGGGCGTGAAGCCGTCGCCTTCGAGCGTCCAGATGTTGGTGTAGACGTCGCCGAATTCGTCGTTGAAGAACGGGCCCTGCACGCCGGGCGGCAGCGTATGGCCGATGTCGCCGACCTTCTTGCGGATCTGGTACCAGGTCTCGGGCACGTCCTTCACGGGCGCCGAATCCTTCATCGTGAAGAAGATCAGCGATTCGCCGGGGCGCGAATAGCTGCGCAGGAAGTCGATGGCCGGCGTTTCCTGCAGCTTGCGGCCGATCCGGTCGGTCACCTGCTCCTGCACCTGCCGTGCGGTCGCGCCGGGCCAGAACGTGCGGATCACCATCACGCGGAACGTGAACGGCGGGTCTTCGGACTGCGCGAGCCGCGTATACGCGAGGATGCCCGCGAGCGTCGCGAGCGCGATCAGGTAGACGACGAGCGCCTGGTGGCGCAGCGCCCATGCCGACAGATTGAACCGGCCTTCTTCGCGGGTGGCGCTCACGATGCGAAGTCCTCCGGATGCAGCGGCGCGATCGGGCGCACCTTCTCGCCCGCGCTGACCGTGTGCACGCCCTGCAGCACGACGCGCTCGCCCGGCTGCAGCCCGTGCGACACGGTGACGGTGCGCTCGTTGAAGCGTGCGACGTCGACGCGGCGCAATTCGAGCGTGTCGTCCTTCGTGCGCACGACCCACACGGCCGGATGCGCGCCGTCGTGGAACAGCGCGGTCGCGGGCAGCGTGATCGGCGGCGCGTCGCCGGCGGCCGGCGCGCCGTCGAACGCGACGCTCGCGGTCATCCCGAGGCGGATCGCCGGATCGGGCGCGGCGAGCGTGAGCTTCACGCGATACGTGCGGCTTTGCGGATCGGCGGCCGGCGCGATTTCGCGCACCTTCGCGGCGAACGGGCGGCCCGGCAGCGACGGCAGCGTGACGGTTGCCGCATGGCCGGGCGCGAGCGACGCGAGCGCGGCCTCGGGCACGTCGCTGACGACGTCGACGTCGCCGGACCACGCGAGCTGGTAGACGGCCTGGCCGGCCGACACGTTCTGGCCGGTGTCGGCCTGTTCGGCGGTGATGTAGCCCGCATGATCGGCGACGAGCGTCGCGTAGCGGAGCTGGTTTTTCGCGAGCGCGAGCTGCTGCTGCGCCTGGTCGCGCTGCGCGAGCGCCGACGTGTAGCTGTTCTGGGTCTGCTCGAGCTGCGCGGTCGCGATCAGGTTTTCGTGCGCCTGCGCGCGATCGCGGTCGAGCTGCTGCTTCGCGAACGCGAGGCTGTGGGTCGCGGCATCGAGCTGCGCCTGCGCGCTCGCGGCATTTTTCTCGACGTCGGACGGATCGAGCAGCGCGACGACCTGACCGACCTTGACCGTATCGCCGAGCCGCACCTTGCGCTCGACGATCTTGCCGGCGATGCGGAATGACAGCGGCGTGGCGTAACGCGGCTGGATCTCGCCAGGCAGCGTGCGCGCGACCGCGGCGTCGTCGGCATGCGCGGGCAGCGCGACGACGGGGCGCGGCGCGGGCGGCGCGGATTCTTTCGGGTGACAGGCGGCGACGAAGAGCGCGACGCCGATCAGCAGCGCGGCGCGGGAACCGGAGCGATTCACGAAACCCCCAGGTGAGGTGGAGCGGAACGAAGCCGGCAGGAACGCACCGGCGGGCAGCATCTTCGGAAACTGTGGTGCATTCTAATACACACCTGTATTCGAATGCAAAAATGAATCCGAAAGCGGAAGAGTGCTAGACTGCGCGGCATGAAACCACAGCGCTTAACCCGCGAGCAGAGCAGGGACCAGACGCGCGAACGTCTGCTGAATGCCGCGCACCGGATTTTTATGAAGAAAGGCTATGTTGCCGCGAGCGTCGAGGACATCGCGGCGGCGGCCGGCTATACACGCGGCGCGTTCTATTCGAATTTCCGCAGCAAGTCGGAACTGCTGCTCGAACTGCTCGCGCGCGACCATGATTCGGTGCGGGCCGATTTCGAAGCGATCTTCGAAGATGGCGGCCCGCGCGAGCAGATGGAGTCGATGGCGCTCGCGTACTACCGGACGCTGTTTCGCGACGACGAATATTCGCTGCTGTGGGGCGAGGCGAAGCTGCAGGCGGCGCGCGACGCGAAGTTTCGCGTGCGCTTCAACCAGTTCCTGCACGGCAAACGGCTGCAGATGGCCGAATTCATCCAGCGCTTCGCCGAGCGCGCGGGCACGCCGCTGCTGTTGCCGGCCGAGACGCTCGCGTTCGGCCTGATGTGTCTGTGCGACGGCGTGCAGTCGTTTTACACGGCCGATCCGCAGCACGTGTCGGCCGAGACGGCCGAGGCCGTGCTGGCGGGATTTTTCGCACGCGTGGTGCTGGGGCGCGCGCCGGACTGACGGGGAAGCGGGTTCGCGGGCGTCGTGCCCGCCCGCGGCAGGCTGGAAGCGATGCGGCGCGTGCCGTACCGCGCGTGTCAGCGCTCGCCGGTCATCCGCCGATACGCGTCGAGCAGCGACGTCTTGTAGACGACGCCCGCGAGCGTCGGCTCGGCTTCGCTCTCGATCACCGGCAACCGTTCGCCCTGAAACGCCATGAAGCGTTCGAGCGCCGTCGCAAGCGGCATGTCGGGCGTGAGGAGCGGAAACGGCGTATGCGCGTAGTGCGCGGCCGTCTTGTCGGACGTGTCGCGCTTGTCGAGCAGGTCGGACGTGATGTCCTTCAGCGCGACCGCGCCGCGGAAGCGCCCGGCGTCGTCGGTCACGTACAGGTACTTCACCGGATATTCGAGAAACACGCGCGTCATGTCGGCGACGCTCGCGGCAAGCGGCACGACCGTCTGCGCGGGCTGGATCAGCTCGCGCATCTGCGTGGTGCGCAGCCGCAGCCGTTCCTGCGCGTCCTGGTAATGGTGCTGCGTGATCTCGTACATCGACGTCGTGCCCGTCGCACGTGCGACGAAATACGCGAACACGCACGACACCAGCAGCGGCAGCACGACCTGATAGCTCAGCGTCATCTCGAAGATCATCAGGATCGCCATCAGCGGCGCCTGCGTGGCGCCCGCCATGAACGCGCCCATCCCGACGATCGCATACGCGAAATACGCCGACGTATGGCCGGGCCACAGCGCCTCCATCGCGAGCCCGAACAGCGAGCCGAATACCGCGCCGACGAACAGCGTCGGCGTGAAGACGCCGCCGATCGCGCCGGAGCCGGCCGTCGCGGCGGTTGCGATCACCTTGAACACGAGCACGGCGACGAGCGCCTGCCAGGTCCACGGTGAATGGAGGATGTGGTTCACGACGCTGTAGCCGTTGCCCCACACGTCCGGAATCCACACCGAGATCACGCCGACGACGAGGCCGCCGAGCGCGAGCCGCACGGGCAGCGGCACGGGCAGCCGCTTGAACTGGTTCTTCGACGCGTCGAGCAGGTGCAGGAACTGCGGCGCGAGCACGCCGCACAGCGCGCCGAGCACGACGAACAGCAGCACCTCGGGGCCCGTGACGGCCGGAAACACGGGCATCTCGTACGGCGGCCGGTAGCCGGCGAATTCGCGCATCACGATGTTCGCGACGACCGACGCGACGACCATCGGCCCGAAGCTCTCCATCGCGATCGTGCCGAGCACGATTTCCGACACGAAGAACGCGCCGGCGATCGGCGCGTTGTACGCGGACGTGATGCCGGCTGCGGCGCCGCAGGCGACCAGCAGGCGCAGGCGCGGCGGGTCGAAGTGCACGAAGCGGCCGACGAGCGACGCGGCGAGCGCCGCGAGTTGCACCATCGGGCCTTCGCGGCCGATCGAGCCGCCGCTGCCGATCGTCAGCAGCGACGACACGCTGCGCCACAGGCTCTGCCTGACGGGCACGATGCCGTTGCCGAGCGCGACGGATTCCATGTAGTCGGTCTTGCCGGATTTCCTGTCGCCGCGCGTCGCGAGCAGCAGCACGCAGCCGGCAAGGAAGCCGCCCGCGGCCGGCATCCAGAACCGCACGTACCACGGCAGGCTCTTCGCCATCTGGACGAAGCTGCCGCTGTGCCCCGAGATCAGGTGCTGCATCAGGTCGATGCCTTCGCGGAACGCCATGGTGGCGAAGGCGCCGCCGACGCCGACGATGGCCGACCAGATCAGCATCGTATGGGCGTCCGACAGGCGGAACAGCGTTTGGGCGCGAGTGCGCAGCTTCAGCAGGAACGAGAGCACGGCTGAAAGAGGGCGATGGAAAACGACGCGAAGCATAGCACTGCGCCGCGCCCGCGGGACCATCCCGTCGGGCGCGGCGCGCGAAGTGTTGCGGACAGGCGGCTCAGCCAAGCCAGTGCTGCACGGCCCAGGTGATCCCGTAGCCGCCGGCGATCAGCCACACGTACAGGATCAGGCCGGTCACCAGTGCGCGGGGGCCGGCTGCGCGGATCTGCGACACGCGCGTCTCGATGCCGAGCGCGGTCATCGCCATCGTCAGCGCGAAGGTGTCGAGCACGTTCAGCGTATGCGTGACGTCGGCGGGCAGCACGTTCAGCGAATTGACGATCACGAAGCCGAGGAAGCCGAGCGCGAACCAGGGCACGGCCACCTTGCGCTTGCCTTGCGCGCCGCCGGCCGTCGCGCGAGCCGAGCGGGCGAGCCACCAGCCGAGCACGAGCAGCACCGGCACCAGCAGCATCACGCGCGTCATCTTGACGATCGTCGCGACGTGCGCGACCTGCGGGCTGATGTCGCTGGCTGCGCCGACCACCTGCGCGACCTCGTGGATCGTGCCGCCGAAGAACAGGCCGAGGCCGGCCGGATCGAGGTTCAACAGCCCGGCGTGATACGCGATCGGGTACAGGAACATCGACAGCGTGCCGAACAGCACGACGCTGCCCACGGCCATCGCGCTCTGGTGCGGCTTCGACTGCAGCGTCGATTCGAACGCGAGCACGGCGGCCGCGCCGCAGATCGCGCTGCCGGCGGCGGTCAGCAGCGCCGCGTCGCGGTCGAGCTTCATCAGCTTCATGCCGGCCCAGGTGCCGATCGCGAGCGTGCTGACGACGACCAGCACCGAGACCGTCAGGCCCGGCAGGCCGACCTGCGCGATTTCCTGCAGGCTCACGCGCAACCCGAAGAACGCGACCGCGATGCGCAGCAGCTTGCGCGCGGAGAAATTGACGCCGGCCGCCCAACTGGCCGGCATGCCGTCGCGCAGCGCGTTGCCGTACAGCGCACCGGCGACGATGCCGACGATCAGCGGCGACAGGCCCAGCCCGGCGATCGCGGGGAGCTCGGACAGGCTCGTGACGGCGGCGGCGAACAGCGCGACGAACAGCACGCCGTTCAACTGGCCGCGCATCGTCGGCGCGGCGTGGCTGAGAGGGGAAGTCGGGGCAGTGGGCATGGAAGCACCGGAATGGAGCGAGTTGCGATGCTGTAATCCTAGTTTCGTTATATCGATATGAAAAATTGTGATTTGTGACGTAAACTATCCGGAAAGCCGATAATTTATCCCCATGACCCCGGATCAACTGATAACGTTCGCGGCCGTCGCCGAACACCTGAACATCAGCCACGCCGCCGTGGCGCTGCACCTGTCGCAGCCGGCCGTGTCGGGCCAGTTGCGGCTGCTGCAGGACGAATTCGGCGAGCCGCTGTACCAGCGCGACGGCCGCGGCATCCGCCTGACGCCGGTCGGCGAACAGCTCGCGCAATACGCGAAGGCGCAGCGCGACACGTTCGCGCAGGCGCGCGCGTTTCGCGACGCGGTGCGCGGCCTCGAGGCCGGCACGCTGAGGATCGGCGCGAGCACGACGCCGGCGAGCTACCTGCTGCCGTACCTGATCGCGGCGTTCCAGCCGCGTGCGCCGCGCGTGACGATCCATACGATGAGCGGCAATACGGCCGACGTGGTCGCCGCGCTGCCGTCGCTCGACATCGCGATGATCGAAGGGCCGCCCGGCGAGGCGCTGCCGCCCGGCACGACCGTGCATGCGTGGCACGAGGACGAGATCGTCGCGATCGTGCCGGCCGGTCATCCGCTGGCCGCGCCCGGCTACGATGCGGGCGTGACGCTCGATGCGCTTGCCCCGCACCCGCTCGTGCTGCGCGAGGAAGGCTCCGGCGTGCGGCAGCTGGTCGAGCGCGCGTTCGCGCACGGCGGCGCGCCGATGCGCGTCGCGCTCGAGATCGCGGGCGTCGAGGCCGTGAAGGAGGCCGTGCGTGCCGGGATGGGCGTCGGGTTCGTGTCCGCGATGTCGCTGCGTCACCAGGATGTGGCGCTCGTACTGCGCTCGCTCGCGCCCGCGCCGCTCACGCGTCATTTCTCCATCCTCGTGCCGCACGGCGGCGCGCCATCGCGGGTCGCCGCGCAATTCCTCGAAATGAGTCTCGCGCAGGACCTCGCCTAAGCGGCCGGAGCCGGGCCGGGAACACGCGATGCGCGCCGTCGGGCGCGCGGTTGCGTAGTGCACGGGCCTTAGGGATTTCCTCTATGGCGTGCGTCTGAAGCGAAGCGCACCATCCGTCTCAAGCAAATGGAACCGGTTCCATTCCGGTAAAAAAGGGCAAAATGGCAGACATCGTGATCGTGGCGAGCGCATTCGGGATGGACCGCGTGCGTCAGGAGGGCCACAGCGCATTCGTCGCGACCGCGGCGGCAGCCGGTGCGACCGGTTTCGAGGTGCGGCGCGAGCTGTTCGCGTCGGACGACGACGCGGCACCTGGCGCGCTGGCCGTGCTCGGCGCGCAACTGGCCGGGCACGGGCTGTGGTCGGTCTATTCGACGCCGGCCTCGCTGTACACGGAAACGGGCGCGCTCGACGCCGACGCATTGCGCGACGCGCTCGCGGAAGCCGACGCGCTCGGCGCGCGCTTCGTGAAATTCCAGCTCGGGGGCTTCGCCGGCGAGGCCCATGCGGCCGACATCGTCGCGCTGTCGCGCGGCGCGCGTGCGCGCGTGGTGGTCGAGAACGGCCAGCTTTCGGTCGGCGGCGCGCTCGCGCAGTTTCGCGGGCTGTTCCAGGCGCTGGGCGAGGCGGGCATGCCCGACGCGCTCGGGATGACGTTCGACATCGGCAACTGGCAGTGGCCGGGCGAAGCGCCGCTCGACTGCGCGCAGGTGCTCGCGCCGCATGTGGAATACATTCATTGCAAGGCCGTCGAGGGCGAGGGCGCGCGCCGTTTCGCGGCGGCGCCGGTGCCGAACGACCCGCTCGTGACCGGTGTGCTCGCGGCGCTGCCGCAGCATGCGCCGCGCGGCATCGAGTTTCCGTTCGACGCGGCCGACCTGGCCGGCGATGCATGCCGGCGCGTCGCGTGGCTCGCGACCGCGTGACGGCAAACGGATCCCGAGGAGTCCACTCATGAAAGCAGCACTCGATGTCGTGACCTACGGCGAAGCGATGGCGATGTTCGTCGCGACCGAGCCCGGTCATCTCGCGCATGCGGCGCAATTCACGAAGCGGATCGCGGGCGCCGACCTGAACGTCGCGATCGGCCTGTCGCGGCTCGGCTTCCGGGTCGGCTGGATGAGCCGCGTCGGCCGCGATTCGTTCGGCGGCTACGTGCTCGACACGCTGGCGCGCGAAGGCATCGACGCGTCGTGCGTGACCGTCGATCCGCGTTACCCGACCGGTTTCCAGTTGAAGTCGCGCAACGACGACGGCAGCGACCCGACCGTCGAATATTTCCGCAAGGGCTCGGCCGCGAGCCACCTGTCGTGCGACGACTACGTGGCCGACTACGTGCTCGGCGCGCGCCACCTGCACCTGACGGGTGTCGCGCCGGCGATCTCCGCGACGTCGTGCGAACTCGCGTTCCAGCTCGCGCGCGAGATGCGCGCGGCCGGCAAGACGATCTCGTTCGACCCGAACCTGCGCCCGACGCTGTGGCCGTCCGCGGACGCGATGGCGAAGACGCTGAACGCGTTGGCCACGCTCGCCGACTGGGTGCTGCCGGGCGTCGCCGAGGGGCGGCAGCTCACCGGGCACGATACGCCGGCCGACATCGCGGGCTTTTATCTCGCGCAGGGCGCGCGCGGCGTCGTGATCAAGCTCGGCGAGCAAGGCGCGTACTTCCGGATGGCCGACGGCCGCGAAGGCACGGTCGCGGGCGAGCGCGTCGAGCGCGTCGTCGACACGGTCGGCGCCGGCGACGGCTTCGCGGTCGGCGTGGTCAGCGCGCTGCTGGAAGGCCGGAGCGTCGAGCAGGCCGTCGCGCGCGGCAACCGGATCGGCGCGCTCGCGATCCAGGTGATCGGCGATTCGGAAGGCCTGCCGACGCGCGACGCACTTGATCGGATCGAAAATGTCAGCAATCGCGCCGATCGCTTAGAGGAAACCGTCACCGCGCAATGAGAGGCCGGACACGGCACAATCCGCGGATCCATTTCGTGCATCAAGCACCGCTTTGCGTGCGACCGGACGGCAAAGCAGGCGACCGGAGCGGTGCTGAAGCGCCGGTTCCGGCCGCGAAGCGCTGAAGCGTCAGCCCGGTCAACAAAGGAGACATTCTGATGGCAACCAATCTCGCAGCCCGACGCTGGTGGACGATCATGCCGATCGTCTTCATCACCTACAGCCTCGCCTACCTCGACCGCGCGAACTACGGGTTCGCGGCGGCGGCCGGCATCAACCAGGATCTCGGGATCAGCAAGGGCCTGTCGTCGCTGATCGGCGCGCTGTTCTTCCTCGGCTACTTCTTCTTCCAGATTCCCGGCGCGATCTATGCGGAACGCCGCAGCGTGAAGAAGCTGGTGTTCGTCAGCCTGATCCTGTGGGGCGGCTGCGCGGCGCTCACGGGCGTGGTCAGCAACATCCCGTCGCTGATGGCGATCCGCTTCGTGCTCGGCGTCGTCGAGGCGGCCGTGATGCCGGCGATGCTGATCTACATCAGCAACTGGTTCACGAAGAACGAGCGCTCGCGCGCGAACACGTTCCTGATCCTCGGCAACCCGGTCACCGTGCTGTGGATGTCGATCCTGTCGGGCTATCTCGTGCACGAATTCGGCTGGCGCCACATGTTCATCGCCGAAGGCGTGCCGGCCGTCCTCTGGGCCGTGTGCTGGTGGTTCCTCGTGCAGGACAAGCCGGCCGATTCGCCGTGGCTCGACGCGCAGGAAAAACGCGACCTCGACGCCGCGCTCGCGGCCGAGCAGGCGGCGATCAAGCCGGTGCGCAACTATGGCGAGGCGTTCCGCTCGCCGGCCGTGATCAAGCTGTGCGCGCAGTATTTCTGCTGGAGCATCGGCGTGTACGGCTTCGTGCTGTGGCTGCCGTCGATCGTCAAGAACGGCTCCGATCTCGGGATGGTCGCGACCGGCTGGCTGTCCGCGCTGCCGTATCTCGCGGCGACGATCGCGATGCTCGCCGCATCGTGGGCGTCCGACAAGGTCGGCTCGCGGCGCGGCTTCGTATGGCCGTTCCTGCTGATCGGCGCGGCCGCGTTCGCCGCGTCGTACGCGCTCGGTTCGTCGCATTTCTGGATCTCGTATGCGCTGCTGGTCGTCGCGGGCGCCGCGATGTATGCACCGTACGGCCCGTTCTTCGCGATCGTGCCGGAACTGCTGCCGAAGAACGTCGCCGGCGGCGCGATGGCGCTGATCAACAGCATGGGCGCGCTCGGGTCGTTCGTCGGCTCGTACTTCGTCGGCTACCTGAACGGCGCGACCGGCTCGCCCGTCGCGTCGTACGCATTCATGAGCGCCGCGCTCGTCGCCGCGGTGATCCTCACGCTGTCCGTCAAACCCCAGGCGCGCGATGCGCATGCGCTCGCCGCGCCGCTGCAAGGAAAATGAAACTGATGAAGCCTCGTATCGTCGCGTACAAGCCGCTGCCCGATGACGTTCTCGCGTACCTGCGCGAGCATGCGGACGTCGTGCAGGCCGACGGCGCCGACGCACTCGCCGACGCACTCGCCGATGCGCTCGGCGATGCGGATGGCGCGATCGGCGCGAGCCTGAAGGTCACGCCGCAGATGCTCGACCGCGCGCCGCGGCTGAAGGCCTGGTCGACGATCTCGGTCGGCTACGACAACTTCGACGTCGCGGATCTCACGCGGCGCGGCATCGTGCTCGCGCATACGCCGGACGTGCTGACCGAGTCGACCGCCGATACGGTGTTTGCGCTGATCCTGGCGTCCGCGCGGCGCGTGGTCGAGCTGGCCGAGTGGGTGAAGGCCGGCCACTGGCATCGCAGCATCGGCCCCGACCTGTATGGCACCGACGTGCAGGGCAAGACGCTCGGCATCGTCGGGCTCGGGCGGATCGGCGGCGCGGTCGCGCGCCGCGCGGCGCTCGGCTTCCGGATGCAGGTGCTGTACGCGAACCGGTCCGCGCATGCCGAAGCCGAGACGCAGTACGGCGCGCGGCGCGTGACGCTCGACGAACTGCTCGCGCAGTCGGATTTCGTGTGCGTGCAGGTGCCGCTGTCGCCGGAAACGCACCACCTGATCGGCGCGGCCGAATTCGCGAAGATGAAGCGCGGCGCGATCCTGATCAACGCGTCGCGCGGGCCCGTCGTCGACGAGGCCGCGCTGGTCGACGCGCTGCGTGCGGGCACGATCCGCGGCGCGGGGCTCGACGTGTTCGAGAAGGAGCCGTTGCCGGCGGATTCGCCGCTGCTGCAGATGAAGAATGTCGTCGCGCTGCCGCATATCGGCTCCGCGACGCACGAGACGCGCCACGCGATGGCACGCTGCGCTGCGGAAAACCTGGTCGGCGCGCTGGCCGGCACGCTGCGCACGAATCTCGTCAATCCGGACGCGCTCGAGCGGGCCTGAGCCGCGCAGGGTAACGGGCCGACAGCCGGCCGGCGGGGTGTCGGTGCGGTTAGAGTCGATGGTCTTGGTGCCGGAGGGCTGGCTGCGTTATGATCGCCCGCTCGTCGCCACGACACCACGGCAACCCTGCCGGCGGCGTCCGGCGACGGGCATCCGCGCCAGGTCCGGTGCGGCCGACTGCTTTTGCATGCGACTGGGGCGGGCGCCGACGCGCCGGCGCCGATCGACCGCGAAGCATGGGACCAGCGTAAGCGCTAAAGCGCTAACGCTGATCGACCGCGAAGCATGGGACCAGCGTAAGCGCTAAAGCGCTAACGCTGATCGACCGCGAAGCATGGGACCAGCGTAAGCGCTAAAGCGCTAACGCTGGTCGACCGCGAAGCATGGGACCAGCGTAAGCGCTAAAGCGCTAACGCTGGTCGACAGAGGAGTCTGCCGGGTGGCTTTCGTATCCAACAACAAAGGTCCGTCTGCTCACGAAGCGGCGCGGATCGTACGTCGCGAGGCTCGACAGTGACCGATTCGCAACCTACCACGACGCGTCCGGCGACGATCAGCGACGTCGCGCGCGAGGCCGGCACGGGCAAGACCAGCGTTTCGCGCTTCCTGAACGGCGAGACGCATGTGCTGTCCGTCGATCTGCGCCAGCGGATCGAAGCGGCGATCGCGCGGCTCAACTACCGGCCGAACCAGATGGCGCGCGGGCTCAAGCGCGGCCGCAACCGGCTGCTCGGGATGCTCGCGGCCGACCTGACCAATCCTTACACCGTCGAAGTGCTGCAGGGCGTCGAGGCCGCGTGCCATGCGCTCGGCTACATGCCGCTCATCTGTCATGCGGCGAACGAGGTCGAGATGGAGCGCCGCTTCCTGCAGCTGCTCACGACCTACCGTGTCGAAGGGCTGATCGTCAACGCGCTCGGCGCCGAAGAGGATGTGCTGCGCCCGTTGCGCGGCGCCGGCATCCCGGCCGTGCTCGTCGACCGGACCGTCGAGGGCTTCGAGGCCGACCTGATCGGCCTCGACAACGCCGATGCGATCGAGACGGCGCTCGCGCACCTGGTCGAACACGGCTTCGACGCGATCCATTTCGTCGTGCAGCCGTTCGAGCGCGTCAGCTCGCGGCGCGTGCGCGAGGCCGCGTTCCGCGCGGCGCTGGACGCGCGCGGGCTGCCGGTGCCGTCGACGGTCGTGCTCGATCTGAACGAGCCCGGCGCGGCCGCGGCGGCGCTCGCCGACGTCGATACACGCATCGACGACGCGGCACGGCGCGGCGTGCGTGCGGCGCTGTTCGCCGCGAACGCGCCGGTCGCGCTCGCGATCGCGCGCCACCTGCGCGCGCGTTTCGGCGCCGCGTGGCAGCAGCAGGCGGCGCTGCTGTCGATCGACGATCCGGAATGGGCCGAGCTGATCGGCATCACGACGATCCGTCAGCCGACCTACGAAATCGGCTACAAGGCCGTCGAATTCGTGCACGAGCGGATCGACGGCGCAGCAGGCGACGTGCGCGTCGCGATGCTGCCGGGCGAGCTGATTGCGCGCGCGTCGACCGCAAGCTGAGTATCATTCGGGGCACGCAGCGCGTCAGTGCGCTGCCCCGAACAAGGAAATACATGACTGTCGCTCCCGTCACGCTGGCGGTGCTGATCGCCGCCACGCTGATCATCGCGCTGCTGCCGCTCGTCCTCTTCCGCATCCTGCGCAAGCCGCTTGCGCTCAACCGCCGCGACACGATCGTCGGCGTCGCCGTCTTCACGCTGTTCGCGATGATCGTCGAACGCGCATTCCACGGTCTTGTGCTGAGCCAGACGCCGCCGGATGGCTGGCTGACGCAGCCGCTCGCGTTCGTCGCGTACAGCGCGCTCGCGACCGCCGTGTTCGAGGAAGTCGGCCGCTATCTCGGGATGCGTTTCCTGAACCGGCGCTACGGCGCGTCGGCCGGCGACGGCCGCGCGATCGGCTACGGGATCGGCCACGGCGGCGCCGAAGCGTGGTTCGTCGGCGTGCTCGTGTGGGGCCAGTGGTCGTATCTCGCGTGGCTGGCAAGCCGCGGCCAGCTCGAGACGCAACTGGCCGACCTGCCGGGCGATACCGTCGTGCGGCTGCATGTGATGCTCGCGACGCTGTCGGTACAGTCGATCCTGCTGTTGCTGCTCGAACGCTGCGCGGCATTCGTGCTGCAGCTTGCGCTGTCGGTGCTGGTATGGCGCGGCGTGCGCGCGGGCCGCGCGGGCGTGTTGCCGCTCGCGATCGTGCTGCATGCGCTCGCGGCGGCGCCGGCGCTGCTGTACCAGGTGCGCGTGCTGCCGGCCGGATGGGTCGAGGCTGCGTATTTCGTGCTGGCCGCGATCCTGGTCGTCGTGATGATCAAGACGTGCCGGCCGTCGCATACGGCAGCCTGACGGGAGAGACGGGATGGACGACTACCTGATCGAATGCCAGAGCGCGGAATTCGACGCGCTCGCGCGCGTGATCTGCGATCTCTTTCCGGAGCAGACGCGCTTCACCGAAAGCAGCGACGAGCGCGGGCGGTTCCTGTCCGTGCACTGGCTCGCGATGCGTTTCGGCGCGACGCCGAAGCGGATGACGCTCGATATCCGCGTCGTGCCGGCCGCGCTCGCGCGCTACCTGGCGCTCAGGCCGATGCAGCGCGCGCGCAGCCATGCGGTGCTGCATGCGTATACGGAAGCGATGCTCGGGTCGCTCGAGGAGCGGCACGCGGCCGGCGAGGCCGTCGAGCGCAACGCGGAACTCGAACTCGACGAAGACTTTGCGTGAGCGGGTGCGCCGGCATCATGCCGGCGCGGCGGATTACGCGTCGCGGTAGACCTGCGCGAAGCGCTGCGCCTGCACGACGCCGTAGTCGCCGGGCGCGTACTGCATTACCCAGTCGCCGGCGACGCCGCGCAGCGTGTCGCCGTTTTCGGAGCGGGCGATCGTAAATGGCTCGTCCATTCGGCGCGCGAGCACGACGGTCGGCCGATTCCGGTAGGCGCCCGGCGCGCCGTGCGCGAGTGCCGGATCGGCGGGCAGGTATTTGGCGTCGAAGCGCGCACGCGACACGACCCAGCGGTCGCCGGTCGAGCCCGTGATCAGCGCGTCGCCCGCCACATAGCGGTTCGGGCCTTCGAGGCTCATCAGTTCGCCGTCGGCGTCCGCGAATGAAACGGCGACGGTTTCGTCCTTGACGACGCGACGGGCCTGCGGGTCGGTGCGCAGATCGATGTGCTTGAGTTCGAGCATGGCGAGGAAGTGCGGGAAAAGCCGGGAGCTTATCCCGAATTCGGCGCGCCGTGTGGCGTGCGCCGATCGCCGGCAGGACGCGCGGCGCCGTTCGGCCCGGACGGGCGGCGCGGCGCGGCGCCGGCGGGGCGGGCGTCAGGGTTGCGCGGGTGCGCTCGCAGCCTGCGCGGCTGCCGCCTTGCCTTCCTTGCCCTTCGTCTTGCCCTTGCCGCGGTGCTCGCCGCCATGGTTCAGCCAGCTACGGAACGTCGTGTCGGCCAGCGCCTTCTGCTCGGCCGGGAAGCTCCCGTAGAGCGGCGCGAACGCGTCGGCGAGCTTCTTCGCGCCGTCGGCGTTCGCCTGCGACAGTTCCGCATACTGCTTCATGTCGTCGAGCGCGGAGACGTCGTGCTTGGCCATCCGGTCGCGATAGAGGCGGCCCATCGTTTCGCCGTTGTCGCGCATCGTGTCGGCGAAGGTCTTCCATTGCGGTTCCTGCGCGGACGTGATCTTCAACTGGTCGTGCAGGTACTTGATGCGCTGCTCGACGCGCGCTTCGTGGCGTGCCGCGCGCTGCTCGGCGCTCGGGGCCGACGCCGCGGCCGCGGCCGTCGTGGCCGGAGCGGGCGCTTGCGGCTGCGCCGGGGTTTGCGCGAACGCACTGGCTGCAACGACGAGCGTAGCGAGGGTGAGCGAGATTTTCTTCATGGTTGGCTCTCCGGGGTGGTGTCTTGCGAGCGGGCGCGGCGGCAACTGCCGCAAGCGCGTATCTCGCGTCGCATGCTATTAGTAGCACGTTGCATGCGGCGCGGCAGTGAATGCGACACTTGCTTACATCCGAAACGAATCGAAATTGAAAGGGACACAGCGGGTCGGCACGGGGCCCGCGAGGGTCCGGCGCGTACCGGCGACGGGCGCGGCAAACCCGATCCGGATGCGGCCGTTGCGCACGGACAAGGCTGCGTGACCGCATGGCAGTGCGCGATGCCTCGGTCGTGCGACGCCGTTTGGGCGCACCGGCGTTCGGCGCTATCATCGCGTCACCTTCCACTTAGCCGGCGCGTCGTACGCCGGCCCAGCCTCATGCGTCCACCCCGTCTCGACCAACTCGACGATCTCGACCGGCAACTCGTCGCGCTGCTGCAAGCCGATGCGCGCGCAAGCGTCGCGGATCTCGCGCGCCAGCTCGACGTCGCGCGCACGACGGTCGTCGCACGCATCGCGCGGCTCGAACGCACCAACGTGATCGCCGGCTACAGCGTCCGGCTCGGGCAGGACGTGCTCGACGCGAGCATTTACGCGTATGTCGGCATCATCCTCACGCCGAAGTTCGGCAAGGACGTGTTGCGCAAGCTCGACCGGATGCCCGAAGTGCAGTTGCTGTGCGCGGTGAGCGGCGAGTACGACTACGTCGCGTGGCTGCGCGCCGATTCGCCCGAACGGCTCAACGACCTGCTCGACCAGATCGGTACGCTCGAAGGCGTCGAACGCACGACGACGTCGATCATCCTGTCGCGCAAGATCGATCGCGGGACGGTCGGCGGCTGACGCTCACGTCCGGGGCACGTCGCGCCGCGCGTCTTGCGCCGGCGCATCGGCGTGGCTGTCGGGTTGCGCCGCGCCGGGTGGCCGTACGAGCGGAATCCGCACCGAGACACGCAGCCCGCGCGATTCCCGTTCGTCCGCATAGGCAAGCGCGATGTCGGCGCCCATCCGGTCCGCGAGGATCTTCACGATCGACAGGCCGAGCCCGGAGCCGATCTGCGCGTTGCCGGGCACCCGGTAGAAAGGATCGAACACGCGCTCGCGTTCTTGCGGTGCGATACCAGGCCCGGTGTCGGCGATCGTCACGCACGCGTGCGTGTCGGTCTGTTGCGTCGACAGATCCACGCGTCCGCCGGACGGCGTGTAGCGGATCGCGTTGTCGACCAGATTCATGACCAGCGACGTGAGTTCGAGCTCGTCGACGGGCACGCGGGTGTCCGGGCCGTCGTCGACGCCGATATCGATCGTCTTGGCGTCGGCGAGCGGCATCAGGTCTTCCAGCACGCGGCGATAGGTCGCATGGACCGACACGGCGCCGGGCGGCGCGGCCGGCGCGCTTTGCGCACGCGCGAGCGCGAGGAGCTGCCCGATCAGGTGGCGGCTGCGGTCGAGCCCGCCGCGCAGCGCGGCAAGCCGCGCGCGCGCATCGTCCGGCAGGTCGGTGTCGGCAAGGCGCTCGGCCTGCAGCGACATCGCCGTGAGCGGCGAACGCAGTTCGTGCGCGGCGTCGGCGACGAAGCGGCGCTGCGCGTCGACCGATTGCGCGACACGTTCGAGCATCCGGTTGATCGCGACGACGAACGGCCGCACCTCGACCGGTACGTGTTCGGCCGGCACCGGGCGCAGGTCGTGTTCGTCGCGCGCGTCGATGCCGGCGGACAGCGCGGCCACCGGGCGGAACAGCTTGCGCACGAGATCGGCGACGAGCAGCAGCAGGATCGGCACGAGGATCAGCAGCGGCAGCGCGGTGCGCCACGCGCTCTCGCGCGCGACGTCGTCGCGCATGCCGGTTTCCTGCGCGACCGCGATGCGCTCCCCGTTCGCGAGCGTATGGACCATCACGCGATAGGCGTTGCCGCTGCTATCGACCGTATGCAGCCCGTCGGCGAGCGTCGGCGGCAGGGCAAGCCGCGGCGTGCCGTCGGCGGCCGGCTGCGGCGCGCCGCCGAGCGGCTGCACGATTACGCGCGACAGCTCGTCGCTTTCGCTCGCGTGCCCGGCACCGCCGGCACGGGGCGCCGGCGCGCGCGCGCGGTCGAGCAGCGTCGCGACCTCGCGCAGCACGTCGTCCTGCAATTCGTGCGCCTCGTCGAACGCCGACGAAAACGCAAACGCGGCCGCGGCAATCGCGACGACCAGGATCGCGGCCGACAGCGCGACCGACAGGCGGAATCCGATCGACTCGCTCAGGCGCTTCTTGAAACCATCCATCCCGCACCCCTGACGTTCTTGATCACGGTGCTGCCGAGCTTGCGGCGCAGCGAATGGATCAGGAATTCGACCGCGTTGCTTTCGACTTCCTCCCCCCAGCCGTACAGGCGATCCTCGAGCTCGCGGCGCGACAGGATCGCGCCGGGGCGCACCAGCAACGCGCGCAGCAGCGAGAACTCGCGATTCGACAGCGGGACCGGCGCCTGCCCGTCGACGGCGGCTTCGCGCGTCGCGGGGTCGAGCGACACGATCCCGTTGCTCAGCAGCGGCGCGGCCGAGCCGGCCCGGCGCCGGATCGCGACGCGAATCCGCGCGAGCAGCTCGGCCATCTCGAACGGCTTCACGATGTAGTCGTCGGCGCCGCCGTCGAGGCCGCGCAGGCGGTCGTCGAGACCGTCGCGCGCGGTGACGATCAGCAGCGGCGCGCTGGCGTCCTTCGCGCGAATGCCGGCCAGCACGTCGAGCCCGTCGCGGCCGGGCAGGCCGAGATCGAGCAGGATCAGGTCGTAGGGCTGTGCCGCGAACGCGGTCAATGCACGCGCGCCGTCGGTGACCCAGTCGGTGGCGTACGACGCGTCCTTCAGCGCGGCATGGACTGCCTCGCCGATCATCGGGTCGTCTTCGACGAGCAGTATTCGCATGCGTGTTCTCCGTGCGGCGCAAACGCCGCCAGCGTATGCGATTCCCGGGCGCGCGTCACGTGCCGCGCGCCCGGTGCGACGCTTATTTGCCGCTGAACCGGTCGAACGCCGCGAGCAGGCTCTTCATCGCGGCGGCCGAATCGGCCTGGGTCGGATGGTCGGCGCGCAGCGCGGAGAGCGCGCGGTCGATCTCCTGGTCGACCATGTGCCAGTCGGCGGCCGCGCGCGGCTTGAGGCCGGCCTCGGCCGCATCCCACGCGATCTCGAGATCCTTGATGCGTGTCTTCGCACTGGCCAGGTCGCCCTTGCCGACGAGCGTGTCGACGTCGGCGGCGATCGTGCGGAACTGCGACAGGTCGCCGAGCTTCGATGCATGCGCCGCCGCGGCCGGCGCGGGCGCCGAGGTCGATGCGTTTGCATCCTGTTGCTTCGAGCAGCCGGCGGCGGCGCCCAGCACGGCAATCACGGCCGCGGCAACGGCGAAACGGGAAACGGAGTACGGGAAGCGCATGAGGTGTCCTCGATTGGATGAACGGAAAGGAAAGGGCGTCATTCGGCCGCGCCGGCACGCGTGTGCGGGCCGCTGCCGAACTGCGCGACCGCGACGAGCAGCACGATCACGGTCAGGAACAGCAGGCTCGTCCACGCGGCGCCGAAGCCGAGCCCGCCGTATGCGCGGGCCTGCGTGAGGAGGTCGCCGAGCGATGCGCCGAACGGCCGCGTCAGGATGTACGCGATCCAGAACGCCAGCACGGCATTGACGCCGAGCCGCCACATCGCGAACACGGCCGCGATCGCCGCGCCGAAGCACAGCGCGCCGAGCGTGAAGCCGAGCCCGAGCGCTTCGGTCGCGAGATCGCCTGCGGCGGTGCCGAGCGCGAACGTGCAGAGGATCGCGGCCCAGTAGAACAGCTCGCGCCGCGGCGTGACGATCGTGTCGATCGACAGCGTGCCTTCGATGCGATGCCACACGAAGAAGATCGCGGCGAGCGCGACGGCGAACGCGGCGGTGCTCGCATACAGGCTGACGTTCAGGCCGTCGGTGAGCAGGTCGGTGATCTGCGTGCCGACGATGCTGACCAGCACCACCGTGAGCCAGTAGATCCACGGCACGTAACGGCGTGTGCGCAGCTGCAGCCACAGCGCGATCGCGAGCAGCGACGCCATCGCGATGCGCGTGACGGTCTGGCCGAGGCCGGCGTTGACCGCGAGAAAGTCCGCGCCGGTTTCGCCGACCGTGGTCGACATGATCTTGATGATCCAGAACGACAGCGCGACGTCGGGCACCTTGTTCAGCCAGTGCGACGCGCGATTGACGGGCAGGGATTGCATGCGGTGCCTCCTTGGAAATCGGTTGGTCGGCACGCAGTCTGAAACGGGAGACTTAGGCCAGCCATAGCGCGGCCGGCGGCGGCGTAAAACGCATCGTTTCGACATATCGACGAAATATATCGTCACAACGTCGAAATTATCGGTCGTTTCGCATCATTCTTCGTCTTGGAACTGATTTTGCGCGTCCCTAAACTGTGTTCATGGCTCAACGCCGTCCACAACACCAACCCATCATCAGGAGATAAGCGCATGAAAATCGCCATCGTCGGCGCAGGTCTGATCGGCCACACCATTGCTCACATGCTGCGTGAAACGGGCGACTACGAAGTCGTCGCGTTCGACCGCGATGCGGACGCGCTCGCGAAGCTGTCGCGCGAAGGCATTGCGACGCAACGGGTCGATTCGGCCGACGCGAATGCGATTCGCGAAGCAGTGAAGGGCTTCGATGCGCTCGTCAACGCGCTGCCTTACTACCTCGCGGTCAACGTCGCCGCCGCCGCGAAGGCTGCCGGCGTCCATTACTTCGACCTGACCGAAGACGTGCGCGCGACCCACGCGATCCGCGAACTGGCCGACGGCTCCGACCGTGCGTTCATGCCGCAATGCGGGCTCGCGCCGGGCTTCATCGGCATCGCCGCGCACGAACTCGTGAACGGCTTCAGCGAAGTGCGCGACGTGAAGATGCGCGTCGGCGCGCTGCCCGAGTATCCGACCAACGCGCTGAAGTACAACCTGACGTGGAGCGTCGACGGCCTGATCAACGAATACTGCCAGCCGTGCGAAGCGATCCGCGACGGCCGCAAGCAGTGGGTGCAGCCGCTCGAAGGCCTCGAGCACTTCTCGCTCGACGGCACCGAATACGAAGCGTTCAACACGTCGGGCGGCCTCGGCACGCTGTGCGAGACGCTGTCGGGCAAGGTCGAGACGCTCGACTACAAGTCGGTGCGCTACCCGGGCCACCGCGAACTCGTCCAGTTCCTGCTCGAGGACCTGCGCCTGTCGACCGATCGCGACACGCTGAAGTCGATCATGCGCCGCGCGGTGCCGTCGACGAAGCAGGACGTCGTGCTCGTGTTCGTCACGGTGACGGGCGTGAAGGACGGCCAGCTCGTGCAGGACGTGTTCACGCGCAAGATCTTCGCGAAGGACGTGTGCGGGATGCACATGAGCGCGATCCAGATCACGACGGCCGGCGCGATGTGCGCGGTGCTGGATCTGTTCCGCGAGAAGAAGCTGCCGCAGAGCGGTTTCATCCCGCAGGAAAAGGTGTCGCTGAAGGCGTTCCTGTCGAACCGCTTCGGCAAGCTGTACGAAGGCGGCACGATGGAGCGCGTGCACGCGGTAGCCTGACCGCCCGCCAGCCTCTGGCACGAGGGGGGCCGTACGACGCCGGGAACGCAGCAGCGCTTCCGGCGTCGTTTTTTTGGGGAGCGAAAAGTGCGCCGGTCAGGCTGGCAGCGGCGGGACGATCGTCGCCGGCGGCGGGGGCGGCGCGATGCGGTACAGCAGCGCGTCGACGTCCGCGTCGGACGGCGCGGTGTTGTCGAACATCACGATGCCGTCGCATTCGTGGCCGGTCGGCACGAAGCGGCGCTGCCGGTATTCGTCCCAGTGCGTGAGCTTGTATGCATCGTTCGGGTTGCCGCGCGCGACGATCCGTGCGTGTGCGACGTCCTCCGACGTGTGGACCCAGACGACCGTCAGCGTGACGTCGGGCGCGATGCCGAGCCATGCGCGGTCGAGGATGCGCCGGTCGCGCACTTCGCGCGACAGCGGGCCGACCACGATCGCGCTGATGCCGAGCGCGAGATTTTCACGGGCGGTGTCGAGCAGGCCGTGGTATTCGGGATCGCGCAGATGCTTCAGGTAGAGCGGGCTGTCGCGGTCGTTCGGATCCTCGGTGAGCGCGCCCATCGCGGCCGAGCTGTAGCGGCCGTACAGCGTGTCCTTGTCGAGCAGGCAGAAGGCCTCGCCGGTTGCGCGCATCAGCGGCCCGATGAGCCGCTTCGCGAGCGTGGTCTTGCCAGTGCCGGCGTGACCGCAGAAGAACACCAGGTGTGTCACGAAACCTTGCTCCCCGCCCCCTGGCTCGACGTGCCGCTGCGGTTGTCGCCGCGCGAGAACACTTCCGCTTCCAGCCACATCGCGTTGATGATGCCGAAGCCGAGCGCCACGCAGATGCCGAGTATCCACGAGAAATACCACATGGGTGTGTCTCCTTGACGGTTGGGCCGCACGGCCGTGCGGCGGGCGTGCTGACGTGCCTTGGTGCGCGTGCTGCGGCGCAGGCAGTCCGATCATGACCAATATCGGCGTGCCGCGCAAGCCGGGCCGCCCTCGCAGCAAACCGGTAAACTGATGCGCAAACCGCAACATCACGGACAACATGCTGATCAACTGTGCTGCATACCAGGACGGCCGCAAGCTGGCCGACATCGATATCGACGCCATCAGCGACTACGTGTCGAAGCCCGAGTGCTTCGTGTGGGTCGCGCTGAAGGATCCGACGCCCGACGAAATCGACCTGATGGGCGAGGAGTTCGGGCTGCACGAGCTCGCGCTCGAGGATGCCCGCAAGGGGCATCAGCGGCCGAAGATCGAGGAGTACGGCGATTCGCTGTTCGCGGTGCTGCATATGGTCGAGCTCGACGATGACGACGAACTCAAGGTGGGCGAACTGAACGTGTTCGTCGGCCCGAACTATGTGCTGTCGATCCGCAACCATACCGAGCAGGATTTCCGCGACGTGCGCAAGCGCTGCGAGCGCGAGCCGCATCTGCTGCGGGAAGGCTCGGCGTTCGTGTTCTACGCGCTGATGGACCAGGTCGTCGATCGTTACTTCCCGATCCTCGAAACGCTCGGCACCGAACTCGAGGAACTTGAGGATCGCATCTTTGCGAAGGCCACGCCCGCGTCGTCGCGCGCGATCATCGAGGATCTCTATTCGCTGAAGCGCAGGCTCGTGATGCTGTACCAGCACACGGCGCCGCTGATGGAGCCGCTGGCGAAGCTCACCGGCGGGCGCATCCCGCAGGTATGCAGCGGGATGGAGCATTACTTCCGCGACGTGTACGACCATCTGCAGCGGATCGTGAAGACGATCGAAGGGCGGCGCGAGATGGTCGTGACGGCAATCCAGGTCAACCTCGGAATGATTTCGCTGGCCGAGAACGAGGTGACGAAGCGGCTCGGCTCGTTCGCCGCGCTGTTCGCGATACCGACGATGATCGCCGGCATTTACGGGATGAACTTCGCGAACATGCCCGAGTTGCACCTGAAATACGGCTTCTACGGCTGCATTGCCGTGATGGTCATTGCCGATTTCGCGCTGTGGTGGCGCTTCAAGCGAGCAGGGTGGCTGTAGCCGTTCTTCGCGCCTAGCGCGGCGCGTGCTTGCCGACCACGACGCGCCACGGACGCACGCGCCACGATTTTACGAGGCCGTTCTGCACGTACGGATCGGCGCGCGCGAACGACTCGGCCACTTCGGCCGAATCGCCTTCGAAGACGAGCACGGCCTGGTCGGCGGGGTCCGCGAACGCGCCCGCGAGCACCAGTTCGCCGCGCTCGGTGGCGGCATGCGCGAGCGCGAGGTGTTCGGCGCGGAACGGTTCGCGCTTTGACAGGTAGTCGTCGACGAGTTCGTAGATCAACTGGTAATGCATGCAGGGCTCCATGAATCGGCGAGATGCCAGCCATTGACGACCGGCAGGCGGCGCGGCGTCCGGTGGCAGACGCCGAGGTCAGTATAGGGCACGCGTGCGGCAGGCGCGGGGGCGGTTTGACGCGGACGTGCGACGCATGCGATTCGTCCTTTGGCTGACGACTGATCGACGGACGACTCAAAAATGCAACTAACGGTCCAACGTTTTCTCGCCCGCCGATTGCCCCGGTTTCTCGCGCCGACGGAATTTCCCGTGATACGTCTTCAGGGCAGGGGGGCTCATCCGGATCCGGTTCGACCGATCGACGCCGGGCGCCTCTAAGCCTTGTATCCGATCGTGCGCAGCAGATCCTTGCGCCAGCGCACGTCGTCGTCGTTCTCGATGCCGAGCGGCGGAAAGCCGTCGACGACGCCGACGATCCCGCGTCCTTGCGCGGTTTCCGCGACGATCACGTCGGTCGGGTTCGCGGTCGCGCAGTAGATCCGGCAGACCTCCGGCACGGCCTTGATCGCATTGAGCACGTTGACCGGATAGAAACCGTCGCCGAGGAACACGATGAAAGCGTGACCGGCGCCGATCGCGCTGGCGTTGCGGCACGCGAGTTCGACGAGCTCCGCATCGGTGCCGGAACGGCGCACGAGCCGCTTGCCCGATGCCTCGCAGAACGCGAGCCCGAAACGGATGCCGGGCACGGTGCCGACCAGCGTCTCGTGGATGTCCTCGACGGACTTGATGAAATGCGACTGGCCGAGAATGAAATTCACGGCCTCGGGCTTGTCGACGGCGACGGTTTGCAATTGCAGCATGGCGGACCTCGTCTGGCGATGCGGCGCGCGCGCCGCAATGGGCTCTCCAAGCTTAGTACGCGGCGGCCGGCGCCGAAAGCGGCGGGCGCGTCCTATCCTTCGTTGTGTACGGCGCGCGAGCGCGAATGCAAAGGAGGGGAACATGGACGTGCGACAAGGTTTCGTCGACTGCGTGGGTCGCACACCGCTGATCCGGCTGGCGAAGCTCAGCGCGGAAACGGGCTGCGAGATCCTGGGCAAGGCGGAATTCATGAATCCGGGCGGATCGGTGAAGGATCGCGCGGCGCTCTACATCATCCGCGACGCCGAGCAGCGCGGCGCGCTGAAGCCGGGCGGCACCGTCGTCGAGGGCACGGCGGGCAACACGGGCATCGGTCTTGCGCATATCTGCGCGGCACGCGGTTATCGCTGCGTGATCGTGATTCCCGACACGCAATCGCCGGACAAGATGGAGATCCTGCGCACGCTCGGCGCCGATGTGCGCCCGGTGCCGGCGGCGCCGTACCGCGACCCGAACAACTATCAGAAGATTGCCGGGCGGCTTGCAGACGAACTCGACAACGCGGTATGGGCCAACCAGTTCGACAACGTCGTCAACCGGCAGGCGCACTACGAGACGACCGGGCCGGAAATCTGGCGCGACACGGCGGGCACGGTCGATGCATTCGTCTGCGCGACCGGCACGGGCGGCACGCTGGCGGGCGTGAGCCGCTACCTGAAGGAGCAGAATCCGGAGGTCCGGATCGTGCTGGCCGATCCCCACGGCAGCGGGCTCTACGGTTACGTGAAAACGGGCGACCTCGGCGCCGAAGGCAACTCGATCACCGAAGGCATCGGCTCGACGCGCGTCACTGCGAATCTCGCCGGCGCGCCGATCGATGACGCCGTGCGAATCGATGATCCGTTGTGCGTGAAGATGGTCTACCGGCTGCTGCGCGAGGAGGGGCTGTACGTCGGCGGATCGAGCGGCATCAACGTCGCGGCGGCGGTCTGGCTGGCCCGCCGGATGGGCCCGGGGCACACGATCGTGACCTTGCTGTGCGATCGCGGCGACATCTATCGAGCGCGGCTTTTCAACCGCGAATGGCTGCGTGAAAAGGGGTTGGAACCGGGGTTGGAGCCCGAATGAGGAAGGGGCGATTTCCATCGGGCCGAATGCGACCTATGCTGAAAAAATCCGGAGCGAACGCCGTTCGCCCGATTCGCCCAGACGAGGTGTGCCATGTCCGTGTCAGCCACCCTGCAGGATTGCCTGCGCCAGAAGTCATCGCGGTACGAAGTCGTGTACCACCCCTATAGCCATACGAGCATGGAGACGGCCGCCGCCGCGCATATTCCCGGCGATCGCCTCGCGAAAACCGTGCTACTCGAGGACGACGAGGGCTACGTCGCCGCCGTGTTGCCGACGACGCACGCGGTGCGCTTGTCGGATCTCTGGGTGAAGACGGGCCGCCATCTCGTGCTCGCCCGGGAGGTCGAACTGCGCGAACTGTTCAAGGATTGCGACATGGGCGCGCTGCCGCCGGTCTGCATGGCGTACGGGATGAAAACGTTCCTCGAGGAACGCCTCGCGCAGCAGCCGGAAGTGTATTTCGAGGCCGGCGACCACGAAGCGCTGATCCACATGATGCAGGACGAATTCCTGATGCTGATGGAGACGGCCGAGCGCGCGCATTTCTCGCACAGGATGCAGGGCATGCAGTCCTGACCGTGCGGCGCATGCGGCGAAGCGCGGGGCCGGTGCGCACGCGTGCGCGGCGATGCGTGGGCGACGTGGTCGCCCGCCGGGACGTCGCGCGTCATTCCTGGCAGTTAATTCGATATCCGAAATGGTTTTGCGGACTTTCACGTGGTGAAGGCCCGCTTCCTGTTTGTATCGGATTGCATATCAATTGTATGGAGCGCAGTCGTGCGCTCGACGTGACCCGGGAGCGGTGTCGGCCGACCAGGGGCAGGTGAGCAGAGGCGCTGGGCGACCGATGCAGGTGTTGGCGACGCGAAGGGGCGAGCCCTGCAAGTCGCTTCCGGCGCGGATCATTGTGGTGCAATGCGGGAAATACAAGGATATTTATGTCGAAAGGATTTAATATTCGATTCCATATATATCCATACAAAACAATTACCGTTTCAATAATAAAAGTTGGATTTCTGCTTACCGGAATATTATTTCGAATAAACCCTCCAAACTTTGTATTCGGGCATCAAATAAAGTTTGACGGCAAAATTTTTTCCTTGCTATCTTCTGCACCCAAGTGAACGGCGCTACTGACATCACCGTGTAACGAACGGCGAATCGTCATACGAAACACGAGGTGGCGCCAGCTCAGCTGACAATTGCCTGAACGTGCAGGCGCGTGGATTTCCGGTGTGGCACCGGGCCGCGCCGGCCGGAACGATTCCTTGAAAACGAATGAATTGGAATTCGAATGTGATTCTTTCAATTCGGATTGCTAATTGAATTTGAAATGAAATGTTCGGGTTGATGCGGTAGTGGTGCCGACCTGGCTCCGCCGCCGGCAGCAATCCGAAACTGGGCGAATCGCTTGGGGGATGGATGGTGGGCATGAAAGTCGAAGAAGGTCTGGCTACTTCGAACAGCGGACTGGCTACGCTGGGGCGTCCGCGAGAGTTCGGCAAGAAGCAGCAGAATCCGGTGCGCCGGTTCGGCGGCATCGGGATCGTCCTGATGCTGCATGCGGTGCTGATCTACGCACTGCTCAACGGCCTCGCGACGAAAGTCGTGCAGGTGATCCAGCATCCGATCGAAACCCGCATCATCGAGCCGGTCAAGCCGCCGCCGCCGCCGCCGATGCCCGTGGTCAAGCTCCCGCCGCCGAAATTCGCGCCGCCGCCACCGCCGTTCGTCCCGCCGCCGGAAGTGCCGGTGCAGGCGCCGCCGCAGGCGACCATCACGCACCAGTCGGCACCGGTACCCTCCGCGCCGGCCGTGCAGGCGCCGGTCGTGGCGCCCGCTCCGGCGCCGGCCAAGCCGGTCAGCCATGACGTGGGGGTCGTCTGCCCGAATTCGGACACGCTTCGCGCGTCGATCCAGTACCCGAAGGAAGCGCAGGAAAACAACATCACGGGCGACGTGACGATCGAATTCGTCGTGGATGCGGAGGGGAACATCACGAACGAGCGCGTGGCGCAGTCCGCGGATCCGATCCTCGACCGCGCCGCCTACAACACCGTGAAACGGTTCAAGTGCGTCGCGCAGGGCCAGTCGGTGCGGGTCCAGGTGCCGTTCTCGTTCAATCTGAATTGATGCAGTGGGCGGCCCGGCACGAGCCGGGCCGGGGAAAACCGGCTCGAACTGAAGTAATAAGTTCACCGAAAGAACTGGAGTGGGGTATGACGAAGCGTTCACTGGCCGCGCTGGCGGCAAGCATGTTGATGTCCGTCGCCGCAGTCGACGGGTTCGTTGCACCGCAGCTCGCTCACGCGCAGGCAAGCGGGGCGGCCGGCACATCGGCGCAGGCCGCGGCGCCGTCGGTCACGCCGGCCCCGGTCCCGGCCGCCGCGGAGCCGGCTCCGCCGCCCGCGCCGGCCACGACGGAAGCGGTCGAGAATCCGTACGGGCTCGGCGCGCTATGGAAGAACGGCGACTTCGTTGCGCGTTTCGTGCTGATCCTGCTGGTGATCATGTCGATGGGAAGCTGGTACATCATGATCACGAAGTTCCTGGAACAGTTGCGCGCGAATCGTCGCGCGAAGCTGGCGGACGCGCAGCTCTGGACCGCGCCGTCGCTGGCGGAGGGCGCCAAGCTGCTCGACGAGGCGTCGCCGTTCCGGTTCATCGCCGAAACGGCGATCGAGGCCGGCGAGCATCACGAAGACGCGCTGCTGGAAGCGGTGGACCGCAACACATGGATCGACGTATCGGTCGAGCGCTCGATCACGAACGTGTCGAACCGGATGCAGGACGGGCTCGCCTTTCTGGCGACGGTGGGCTCGACGGCCCCGTTCGTGGGGCTGTTCGGCACGGTCTGGGGGATTTATCACGCGCTGACGGCGATCGGCATCGCGGGCCAGGCGTCGATCGACAAGGTCGCGGGCCCGGTGGGCGAGGCGCTCATCATGACCGCGATCGGCCTCGCTGTCGCGGTGCCGGCGGTGCTCGGCTACAACTTCCTGGTCCGGCGCAACAAGTCGGTGATGGAACGGGTCCGCAACTTCGGCGCGCAACTGCACACGGTGCTGCTGGCCGGCAACCGGCGCCCGGTGCGCGCGCCGTCGCCGGCGGCGTCGCTCGCGAACTGATCGGCTGACGGAGAAGCGCGATGGCCATGAACGTCGGGCAGGACGATAGCGACGAGGTGATCGCCAACATCAACACGACGCCGCTCGTCGACGTGATGCTGGTGTTGCTGATCATCTTCCTGATCACGATTCCGGTGGTGACGCACACGATCCAGCTTCAGCTTCCGAAGGAAACGGTGCAGCCGCTGCAGACGACGCCGAAGAGCATCGAGATCGCGGTGAATCGCGACGGCGATTTCTTCTGGGGCGAGCAACTGGTGGACGCGGCGACGCTGCTCGCGAAGCTGAAGGACGTGTCGCAGCAGCAGCCGCAACCGAGCGTCCACGTGCGGGGCGACCAGAGCACGCGCTACGAGTTTATCGGCCGGGTGGTCACGATGTGCGAGCGTGCGGGGATCGCGAAGCTGTCGTTCATTACGGAGCCGCCTGCGCGCGGCGGCTAGCTTCGAGCGGGAGCCGCTGCGAAGCAATGGGCTGGAGCAGGTGCCGAAGCACGCGCGCCGGCCGACACGAGCGCCGGAGCGCGGACGCTGATCGACCGCACAGCATGGGATCAGATGCGAAGCATGGGGCAGGAGTAAGTGCTGAAGCACTTACTCTGATCGACCGCAAAGCATGGGATCAGAGTAAGCGCTAAAGCGCCAACTCTGATCGACCGCAAAGCATGGGATCAGAGTAAGCGCTAAAGCGCCAACTCTGATCGACAGGAGTCGACGATGGGAATGAATGTGCCTTCGGGCGGAGGCAATGCGGAACCGGAAGTGATGGTCGACATCAACACCACGCCGCTGATCGACGTGATGCTGGTGTTGCTGATCATGCTGATCATCACGATCCCGATTCAGATGCATTCGGTAAAGATGGACTTGCCGGTGGGCAATCCGCCACCGCCGGCAACGCCGCCGGAAATCGTGCAGATCGACATCGACTTCGACGGCACGACGACGTGGAACGGCGCGCCGGTGCCGGACCGCGCGGCGCTCGAGGCGAAGCTGACCCAGGTGGCGGCGGAGCCCGTGCAGGCGGAGATCCACCTGCGGCCGAACAAACTGGTGCCGTACAAGGACGTGGCAGCCGTGCTGGCGTCCGCGCAACGCGTGGGCGCGACCAAGATCGGCCTGATCGGTAACGAACAGTTCATGCAATGACGAAACGGACGAGCCGATGAACCAGCGACGATGGAAACGGATGGTGGCGGTGACGGCGCTCGGCGCGGCATGCATGCTCGGCCGGCCGGCGCTGCCGGCGGACGCGCTGCGGCCGGACGTGGCGAAACCGCTGGCGGCGGCGCAGGAGCTGTACCGGGCGCACAAGTATCGCGACGCGCTCGGCAAGATCGCCCAGGCGGCCGCCGTGCCCAACCGGACGCCGTACGAGACATACATGGTGGAGGAGATGCGCGGCGCGGCGGCGATGGCGGCAGGCGAATCGGGCACGGCCGCGCAGGCGTACGAGGCCGTACTGAGCTCGGGGCGGCTGTCGGGCGACGACGAGCAGCGGACGACGGCGGCGCTGGCCGGTATCTACTTCCAGCAGAAGAACTACCCGCTGGCGATCCGGATCGCGCAGCGCTACCTGAAGGCAGGCGGAACGGATCCGGAAATGCGCACGCTGCTCACGCAGTCGTATTACCTGTCGAACGATTGCGCGCCGGTCGTGAGCCAGTTGAAGGCGAGCACGGACGCGCAGGCGAACGGCGGACACGCACCGGATGAAGGGCAGTTGCAGATGCTCGCGACGTGCGCGCAGAAAGTGAAGGACGGCAACGCGTACCGCGGTGCGCTCGGGCTGCTGGTGGCCTACCACCCGAGCCCCACGTACTGGGACGAAATGATCACGGCCATTCGCGGCAACCCCGGGTATCTGTCGTCGCTCGACCTCGACATCTACCGGTTGCGCCGCGCGACAGGGTCGCTCGCGACGGCCGACGCATACATGGAGATGACGCAGCTCGCGCTGGTTGCGGGGTCTCCCGCCGAAGGCAAGCAGGTGATCGACCAGGGGTTTGCGTCCGGCGTACTCGGCAAGGACGCGCAGGCGGATCGCGAGAAGCGGCTGCAGGCGCTCGCCGCCAAGCGCGCGCAACCGGGCGGCGACGCCGCGACGCCGGCGGCGCCGATCGACGCGGGCATGAACCTCGTCTTTGCGGGCCATGCGCAGCAGGGCTTGCCGATGATGGAGCAGGCAATCGCGAAGGGTGGGCTCGAACATCTTGACGCGGCGCGACTGCGGCTCGGCGAGGCGTACTACGTGGCTGGCCAGAAGGCGCGCGCGATCCAGGTGCTGCGCACGGTCAAGGGGGCCGACGGTTCCGGCGACCTGGCAAAGCTCTGGACGTCGGTGGCATCCCGGTAACGCAACGGAAAGGCACGACGGCGCGCGACGCGGGCGCGGTCGACAAGCGGCATACCGCCGCGGCAGTGCAAGTGCTTGACGGTCAGGTCCGACGAGGAAAGGGGCAGCCTTGTTAGTTAGTAAACCGAATGAAATATGCGAAGGCTGCGAGACGGTGCAGCGACGGTGCCGGGTTGCGCCGCGCGCGGCCTGCACGCGGCGGCAGCGCGCAGCCGGGTATCGCGCCGGGCCGGGCGCGTCGTCGCATCGGTCAAGGATCGCCGACATCAAACCGATTTCGACTGCGAGGCTGCGTCATTCCATGGTTTTGCCCCCTGATGAGTCGGTGCTCGTCGCCGTGTCGCTAGGCAACAAGATCCGGGCGCTGCGCCAGCGCCTGAAACTCACGCTCGACGAAACGTCCACGATCGCCGGCATTTCGAAGCCGTTCCTGTCGCAGGTCGAGCGCGGGCGGGCAACGCCGTCGATCACGTCGCTGGTCCGGATCGCGAAGGCGCTCGGCGTGACGATGCAGTATTTCATCGACACGCCGACGGAAGCGCGCTCCGTGTGCCGCGGAAACGCATTGCAGTATTTCCAGTTCGCGAACTCGGCCAGCCAGTTCGCCAGGCTGACGAATCTGGTGGATGGCCGCAAGCTCGACGCGATTCTCGTCAGGATGCCCGCGGGACAGTTGCCGTCCGAGGTGACGACGCATGCGGGCGAGGAGTTTGTCTACGTGATGCGCGGGCAGGTCGCGCTGACGCTCGAGGATTGCACGTTCACGCTGAACGAGGGCGATACCGCGCATTACGAATCGACGATGCCGCATGCGTGGCACAACACGGCCGACGAAGAGGCGGTGATCGTCTGGGTCGGCACGCCGAGGCTGTTCTAGCGGAGGGCGGCCGGCGCTGCGCCGCGCCGCGATGAAGGAGAAGTACCCGATCGACAGCGGATGGCACGGAGTACGGCGCGCGAGACGTTCTCGTCGCCTGCAGGATTCGCCGTCCATCGAATCGGGAGGTAGCAGGAAGCGCGCTCATTGTAGGTAATCAGTATGACGAATCAAAATCAAGAAAGACGGTGATGCTGACTGGCACGGGTGCCCCGAGGACGATCCGTTCGAGTCATGGCAGTCGGAAAAGTGGCAATCGCGGGTTCCGATACACGGGCGCCCAGGACGCGCAAGGAATTCACAAGGTTCCGGCGCACGGCAGGTGGGGTCTTACTACGAGCGAGAGGGAACAAGATGAAGCAGAGAGTTTTGGCGTTGGCCATCAAGAGGATAGTCTGGGCGGAACTGGCACTGACGGCCGCACTGGTGCCGCCGGCGTTCGCCCAGAGCCAGCCGGCGCCGGGCGCCGTCGCGATCGCGGATGCGGTCGCGAACGGCGCGCCCGTGACCGTCGCACAGGCGGACGGCACGGCGGGCGCCGCTGCCGCCACGGGCGCCGCGGCGCCCGCGGCGGCATCCGGTGCGACAGCCGAGGCGACGCCTGCCGCACCCGGCGCGAGCGGCCAGGGCAAGGTCGCGCAGATCAAGCGGTTCGAAGTGACGGGCTCGCTGATCCGGCAGGCCGACAAGACCGGTTTCCAGCAGGTGCAGACGATCACGCCGAAGGAAATCCAGAGCAGCGGCGCGGTGACCGTCGCCGACTTCCTGCGCGATGCGGCGGCCAACTCGGCGAACAGCTGGGGCGAGGGGCAGTCGGGCAACTTCGCGGCCGGCGCCGCCGGCATTGCGCTGCGCGGCCTGTCCGAAAAATACACGCTCGTGTTGGTCGACGGCCAGCGCGTGGCGCCGTACGCATTCTTCTCGAACAGCGTCGATTCGTTTTTCGACCTCAATACGCTGCCGCTCAACGACATCGAGCGCATCGAAATCGTGAAGACGGGCGCGGTCTCGCAATACGGTTCGGACGCGATCGGCGGTGTCGTCAACATCATCACGAAACACAATTTCCGCGGCCTGCAGCTCGACGGCAGCCTCGGCAGCGCGATCAACGCCGGTAACGGCGACGGGACGATGAAGTTCGGCGTGCTCGGCGGCTTCGGCGACCTGAACGCCGACCGCTTCAACGTGACGGCGGCGCTCAGCTACTACAAGTCGAACGGCTTCACGCTCGCCGATCGCGATTCGACCCGCAACCAGGACTTCACCGGCAAGCCGGGCGGCTTCTCGCTGCTCGCGCCGTCCTACTGGAACATGCCCGGCGGCGTCGCGCAGGCGTTGAACGGGGGCTGTCCGTTCGGCGGCTCGGTCCATCAGGCCGCGTCGAATTCGCTGTCGTCAGGGATGCCGGGCACGGTCTGCGGGTACAACACGGCCGAAAGCACGTCGATCCTGCCGATGACCGAGCGCCTGAACGCGAAGCTCCATGCGGACTTCAAGATCGACGACAAGACGACCGCGTTTGCGGATTTCCTCGAGAGCTACAACACGACCACGACCAACGACGGCCTGTGGAACAACGTGATCGGCAACCCGCAGAACCCGGCGCTCGTCTGGAATCCGCAGACGAAGCTGCTGTCGCCGTTCAACTTCGTCGTGCCGGTCGGCAACCCGTACAACACGACCGGTGCGGCCACGCCGCTCACCTACGCGTTTCCGAACACGGTCGCGCAGAAGACCTGGGCCAACTACTGGCGTGCGGCCGCCGGTATCAAGGGGTCGTTCACGCTGCCGTACGGCGACTGGGACTGGGCGACGTCGGTCAGCCATTCGCAGAGCACGGTGTCGAACGTGTTCACGAACCAGTTGAACGTCAACGCGCTGAACAACATCTACCAGAACGGCACGCTGAATTTCGCGAACCCGGCGGCGACGCCGAACGCGTTCAACGGGCTGTTCCAGGAAGCGAACAACCTCGGCATCTCGAAGCTCGACACGATCGACGCGACGCTGTCGACGCCGAACCTGTTCCATCTGCCGGCAGGCGACGTCGGTATCGGCTTCGGCGCGCAGTTCACGCACCAGAGCGAAACGCTGACGCCGGGCTCCGAATACCTGAGCGGGGCGGTCATCACGCCGGACCTGGAGACCGTGAACGGCCAGCGCAACGTCGCGGCCGTCTATTACCAGATCAACGTCCCGATCCTGGAAAACCTGACGTTCAGCCAGGCGGGCCGCTACGATCACTACACGGACGTGGGCGGCGCCTTCTCGCCGCGCTTTGCGTTGCGCTATCAGCCGATCAAGGCACTCACGCTGTATACGTCGTACAACCGCGGCTTCCGCGCGCCGACCTTCGTCGAGGACAGCAAGTCGCAGACGCTCGGCATCCAGGTCGACCCGGCCACCGGCCAGAACTACACGTCGATTACCGTCGGCAACCCGAACCTCGCGCCGGAACGCACGCGCAACTTCAACATCGGCTTCCAGGTCTCGCCGAGCCGCTACACGGATCTCGGCTTCGACTGGTACAAGATCCGCATCGACAACGTGATCGGCCAGGGCACGCCGTCGCAGGTCGTGACCGACCCGACGACGGGCCAGTTGCTGTACAAGGTGATTCCGTATCAGAACCTCGGCTACCTCGACACGAACGGCTTCGAAGGCACGTTCCGCCAGGGGCTGCCGCTCAAGGGCTGGGGTACGGTCACGCTGTCGGGCGACTGGGCGTACATCAACAGCTACAAGATCGGCTTCCCGGACGGCGCACCGGTGAACGGCGCGGGCAACAACTTCACGATCACGCAGCCGTTCGGCGGCAGCTTCCCGCGCTGGCGCGGCAACACGACGCTGGACTGGAACTACCGGAAGTTCGATGCGGCGCTGACGTGGCAGTTCACCGGCCCGTACGCGCAGAACCTGCTGCCGGCGCCGGCCCCGTCGAAGGTCGGTTCGTACAGCCAGTTCAACCTGATGCTGACGTACACGGGCTTCAAGAACTGGACGATCTACGGCGGCATCGACAACATCTTCAACCGCACGCCGCCGTATGACCCGATCTTCGCGAACGGCACGCTGGACCAGAGCGGGTACGACACGTCGGTGTATTCGTACATCGGCCGGTTCGCGCAGATCGGCGCGACGTACAAGTTCTGACGGCGACCGCGATGCACTGACAGGCTTTAGACCGGCCGCTCCACGTCCACCCCCCCTTTCTCTGGAGCGGCCTTTTTTCGCCTGGCGCCATGACGGCCCGCAACCGGGACGGACGACGGCGCAGCTTGTCGGATCGTTTGCAACACGAACAACCCGCGGGACGCGGCCGGTACGCGGCGTCCGGCACAGGCATCGACCGCGCGCAGGCATCGCGCCCGCACGCTTCCGGACAGACCGACCATGACACTGTTGAAATGGCGATGGGCGCGGGTGCCGCGCCACGCGAGCCTGGTGCGCGCGCAGGTGCGCACGCGCAACGGCACGTGCGCCGCGCTGTGCGCCTGCGCGGCGCTGCTCGTGTCGGGCGGCGTCATGCCACGGGCCGCGCTCGCGGTGTCGGCGATCTCGCAATACGACCAGCCGAAATATCCGCCGGACTTCACGCATTTCGACTACGCGGATGCGGATGCGCCCGACAACGGCACGCTCGATTTCGAAAACTACGACGAAAGGCAAAGCTACGACTCGCTGAACCCGTTCCTCGTGCGCGGCTCGCCCGCGCCGGACATCAAGAACCTGATGTTCGACACGCTGATGCAGCGGAGCTGGGACGAGCTCGCGTCCGAATACGCGCTGATCGCCGACGACGTCGAGATCGCGCCGGACCGGCTGTCCGCGACGTTCCACGTCAACCCGGCCGCGCGCTTCTCGAACGGCGACGCGATCACCGCGGCAGACGTCAAGTATTCGTTCGACACGCTGACGAGCCCGCAGGCGTCGCCGATCTACAACGCGGAGTTTTCGATCATCAAGCGCGCGGTGGTGGTCGACAGCCATGCGATCCGCTTCGAGTTCAGGCACGCGGAGCGCGACGCGGCGCTGATCGCGGGCGACCTGCCGGTGTTCTCGCCGAAATGGGGGCAACGCGCGGACGGCACGCGGCCGCCGTTCGACCAGATCGCGACCGTGCCGCCGATCGCGAGCGGTCCCTACCTGATCGAGCAGCGCAAGAACGACAAGCAGATCCGCTACGTGCGCAACCCGCACTACTGGGCCGCGAACCTGCCGTCGCGGCGCGGGATGTTCCGCTTCGCCCGCGTGTCGTTCAAGCTGTACCTGGACCAGTACACGTCGCTCGAAGCGTTCAAGGCCGGCGATGTCGACGCGCGGATGGAATACAGCTCGACGCAGTGGGCGCGCAAGTACGTCGGAAAGAATTTCCGCAACGGCATGCTGAAGAAGGGGGAGTTTCCGGACGGCCCCGCGCAGATGCAGGGTTTCCTGATGAACATGCGCAAGCCGATGTTCCAGGACGTGCGCGTGCGGCATGCGCTCGCGCTGGCGTTCGACTTCGACTGGATGAGCCGGATGATGTTCTACGGGCAGTATCGCCGCACCAGCAGCTTCTGGGAGGCGAGCCCGTTCGCGGCGTCCGGCGTGCCGAGCGCCAGGGAGCTCGCGCTGCTCGAACCGTACCGGTCGACGCTGCCGCCGGCAGTGTTCGGCCCGATGGTCGGCCAGCCTTCGACGCTGCCGCCCGGTTCGTTGCGTGCGAACCTGAAGGAGGCGCGCGACCTGCTCGCGCAGGCCGGCTGGCACTATCGCGACGGCGCGCTGCGCGACGCGAACGGCACGCCGATGACGATCGAGATCATCGACGACCAGCCCGGCATGGACCGCCTGATCCTGCCGTACACGCAGGCGCTCGCGACGCTCGGCGTCCACGCGTACCTGCACGAGATCGACAGCGCGGTCTACCTGAAGCGACTCGACAATTTCGAGTACGACATGACGACGTACATCTACCTGCCCGTGACGATCCCGGGCGCGGAGCTGACGCGCCGTTTCGGCAGCGCGGCCGCATCGGAGCCGGGCTCCGAGAACTATCCGGGCGTGAAGTCGAAGGCCGTCGATGCGCTGATCCATGCAGCGCTCGCGGCCGACACGCTCGACGATCTCGAGACGGCCACGCACGCGCTCGACCGCGTGCTGATCAACCTGTACGCGCTCATCCCGCAGTACTACCTGCCGAACGCGCGGATCGCGTACAAGGCGACGCTCGGCCATCCGGCGATCGTGCCGGACTCCTATCAGTACGAGGACTGGATCATTGACTACTGGTATGTGAAGAAGCCGGCGGCACAGCCCGCTCCGGCGGCCTGACGGGGGCATCGATGCTGGCATACATATTCAGGCGGCTGCTGTTGATGATCCCGACGCTGGTCGGGGTGGTGACGATCACGTTCGCGGTCACGCAGTTCGTGCCGGGCGGCCCGGTGGAGCAGGTGCTCGCACAGTTGCGTCACGGCAGCGCACGCGGGGGCGAGGCGGGCGGAGGCGGGGGCGGCTACCACGGCAGCCAGGGCGTCGATCCGCAGCAGATCGAGCAGATCCGCAAGCAGTTCAGCTTCGACAAGCCGCCGCTCGAACGCTATCTGCTGATGCTGAAAAGCTATGCGACGTTCGACCTCGGCCAGTCGTACTTCGCGCACCGCAGCGTGTGGGCGGTGATCCGGTCGAAGCTGCCGGTGTCGATCACGCTCGGGCTGTGGACGGTGATCCTCACGTATCTCGTGTCGGTGCCGCTCGGCATCGCGAAGGCGGTGCGCAACGGCTCGCGGTTCGACACCGTGACGAGCGTGCTGGTGCTGACCGGCTACGCGGTGCCGGGTTTCGTGCTCGGCGTGCTGCTGCTGATGCTGTTCGGCGGCGGCACGTTCTGGCAGGTGTTTCCGATGCGCGGGCTCACGTCGGACAACTTCGACGACCTGACGCTGATCGGCAAGACGCTCGACTATCTGTGGCACATCGCGATGCCGGTGACCGCGGCGGTGATCGGCAATTTCGCGATCGTCACGATCCTGACGAAGAACACGTTTCTCGAGGAAATCGGCCGGCAGTATGTGCTGACCGCGCGCGCGAAAGGGGCGCCGGAGCTCGACGTGCTGTGGAAGCATGTGCTGCGCAATGCGGCGATCCCGCTGCTCACCGGGCTGCCGGCGGCATTCGTCGGCGCGTTCCTGAACGGCAACCTGCTGATCGAGACGCTGTTCTCGCTCGACGGGATGGGGCAACTGTCGTACGACTCGGTGATCCGCCGCGACTATCCGGTCGTGCTCGGCTCGCTGTTCCTGTTCACCCTGATCGGTCTGCTGACCAAGCTCATCGCGGATATCTGCTATGTCCTCGTCGACCCCCGTATCCAGTTCAGCCGCCTGGACCACTGATCCCGCGTGCGCGCCGTCGCCGTCGCCATGGCGGCGCACGTGGCAGCGTTTTCGCGCGCAGCCGCTCGGCTATGCAAGCTTCGTGATCTTCGCGGCGCTGTTCGCGCTCAGCCTGTGTGCCGACGGCCTGTCGAACGACCGGCCGCTGCTCGTGCGCTACGACGGGCACTATTATTTTCCGATCGTGAAGGACTATCCGGAGACCGCGTTCGGCGGCGACTTCCCCGCGAAGACGAACTATCTCGATCCCTACATGCGCGCGAAGCTCGAGTCGCACGGCAATTTCGCGGTCTATCCGCCGAATCGCTACCGCTACGACACGATCGACTACTTCGCATCGCAGCCGTATCCGGCGCCGCCGTCGTCGAGCAACTGGCTCGGCACCGACCAGTTCGGGCGCGACGTGCTCGCGCGGCTGCTTTACGGGTTCCGGTTGTCTGTACTGATGGCGTTCGCGCTGACCGTGTCGGGGGTACTGGTCGGCGTACTGACGGGCGCGCTGCAGGGTTTCTACGGCGGCCGCACCGACCTGATCGGGCAGCGCCTGATCGAGATCTGGAGCGCGCTGCCGGACCTGTACCTGCTGATCATCTTCGCGTCGATCTTCACGCCGTCGCTGTGGCTGCTGTTCATCCTGCTGTCGATGTTCGGCTGGCTCGTGCTGTCCGATTACGTGCGCGCCGAATTCCTGCGCAACCGCACGCTCGATTACGTCAAAGCGGCGCGCACGATGGGGCTGACGAATGCGCAGATCATGTGGCGCCACGTGCTGCCGAACAGCCTCACGCCGGTGATCACGTTCTTGCCGTTCCGGATGAGCGCCGCGATCCTGTCGCTGACGAGCCTCGATTTCCTGGGCCTCGGCGTGCAGCCGCCGACGCCGAGCCTGGGCGAGCTGCTTCAGGAAGGCAAGAACAACCTCGACGCATGGTGGATCTCGATCTCCGCATTCGCGGCGCTGGTGGTGACGCTGCTGCTGCTGACCTTCATGGGCGACGCGCTGCGCAATGCGCTCGACACGCGCGCGCGCGGCTCGGCGTTCGGCGGGGGGCGATGATGGCGAAAGCGTTGCTGCAGATCGACGGGTTTTCGGCGCGCTTCGGCGCGAGGGCGGCCGTGCAGGACCTGAGCCTGTCGATCGGCCGCGGCGAGCGCGTGGCACTCGTCGGCGAATCGGGGTCGGGCAAGAGCGTGACGGCGCTGTCGATCCTGCGCCTCGCGCAGCAGGCGACGCTGTCGGGACGGATGCTGTTCGACGGCGAGGACCTGCTCGCGAAGACCGAACAGCAGATGCGCGGCATTCGCGGTGCGGACATCGCGATGGTGTTCCAGGAACCGATGACCGCGCTGAATCCGCTGTATACGATCGGCAAGCAGATCGCCGAGAGCCTGCGGCTGCACGAGGGGCTGCGGCCGGGCGACGCGCGCGAGCGGGGAATCGCGATGCTGCGGCGCACCGGTATCCCGGAGCCGGAGCGGCGCATCGACAGTTTTCCGCATCAGTTGTCGGGCGGGCAGCGGCAGCGCGCGATGATCGCGATGGCGCTGGCGTGCCGGCCGCGGCTGTTGCTGGCGGACGAGCCGACGACGGCGCTCGACGTGACGGTACGCCAGCAGATCGTCGATCTGCTGATCGAACTTCAGGAGCAGGAGGCGGCCGCGCGCGGGATGGCCGTGCTGCTGATCACGCACGACCTGAATCTCGTGCGGCGCTTCGCCCAGCGCGTGGCCGTGATGGAGCAGGGCGTGCTCGTGGAGACGAACACGACCGACGCGCTGTTCGCAGCACCGCAGCACGCCTATACGCGCCGGTTGCTCGACAGCGCACCGCAGCGGGACGTCGAGCCGGTCGCGGCCGGCGCGCGGACGATCCTCGACGTCCAGGGTCTTGCCGTCGATTACCGCATCGCGGCGAAGGGCTGGCGCGCGGCGCTCGGCAAGACGACGTTCCGGGCCGTACACGACGTGAAGCTGAACCTGAGGCGCGGCGAAACGCTCGGGATCGTCGGCGAGTCGGGCTCGGGGAAATCGACGCTGGCGGCGACGGTGCTCGGCCTGCAGCGGCCGGCGGCCGGCTCGATCGAGATTGACGGCATGCCGCTCGACGCGCTGCGGACGACGGGCGGCAGGCGCGCGCTGTACGGCAGGATGCAGGTCGTGTTCCAGGACCCGTTCGGCTCGCTGTCGCCGCGGATGACGGTCGAGCAGATCGTCGGCGAGGGGCTCGCCGTGCACCGGCCGCAGGTGGCCGGAGGTGCGCGGCGCGCGCGCGTCGCCGCGCTGCTTCAGGAGGTCGGCCTGCCGGCCGAGTCGATGCTGCGTTATCCGCACGAATTCTCCGGCGGCCAGCGGCAGCGGATCGCGATCGCGCGCGCGCTGGCGGTGGAGCCTGAGCTGCTGGTGCTGGACGAACCGACGAGCGCGCTCGACGTGTCGATCCAGAAGCAGGTGCTGAATCTGCTGACGAATCTGCAAAAGAAGTACAAACTGAGCTACCTGTTCATCACGCACGATCTCGCGGTAATGCGTGCGATGGCCCATCGGGTCGTCGTGATGAAGGCGGGGCGCGTGGTCGAGGAGGGCGATACGCTCGACGTGCTGCATGCGCCGTCCCATCCGTATACACGCGCGCTGCTTGCGTCGTCGATGCTGGCTCCAGTGCGCGGTCCGCAAGAGAGAACCGATGATTGACGTGAACCGGGCGAAGCGCGCCCAGGCTATCCACGTGCCGTGCGGCGGTGCCGATGCCGATGTTGTCCACCGGCCCTGCGCCGGAACGCCGGCGGTTCGCTGACGCATGTCGATGCCGTCGTTCTTCATCGATCGTCCCGTCTTTGCATGGATCGTTGCGCTCGCAATCGTCGTCGCGGGCGTGCTCGCGATTCCGCAGCTTCCGATCGCGCAATATCCGCGCCTTGCGCCGCCGCGGGTCGTGATCACGGCCGCGTATCCGGGCGCGTCGACCGAGACGGTCGACGGCGACGTCGGCAGCATCATCGAGGAAAGCCTCGACGGCGCCGACGGGCTCCTGTACTACGAGACGAGCAGCGACGGTCACGGCAACCTCGAGATCGACGTGACGTTTTCGCCCGGCACCGATCCGGACATCGCGCTCGTCGACGTGAACAACCGGCTGAAGCAGGTCGAGTCGCGGTTGCCGCAGCAGGTCGTCCAGCAGGGGATCGGCGTGTTCAAGGCGGCGAACACGTTCCTGATGCTCGTCACGCTGACGTCGACCGACGGCACGCGCGATTCCGCGCAGCTCGGCGATTACCTGAACCGCTATGTGCTGCGCGAACTGAAGCGTGCGCCGGGCGTCGGCGCGGCCGAGTTGTGGGACGCCGACGAGGCGCTGCGGGTTTGGCTCGATCCGCACAAGCTGCGCGAATACGGTGTCGGCGCCGACGACGTGATCGCGGCGATCGGTACGCAGAACGCGACGGTGACGGCCGGTGCGATCGGCGATGCGCCGTTCCCGGGCGGCCAGCAGCTCACCGCGTCGATCGTCGTCAAGGGGCAACTGGCGTCGCCTGACGAGTTCGGCCGGATCGTGCTGAAGTCGAAGACGGACGGTTCGGCGGTGCGCGTCGCCGACGTGGCGCGCGTCGAAATCGGCCGCGACGACTACTCGTTCTATTCGCGGCTGAACGGCCGGCCGGCGGCCACCGTCGGCATCCAGCTCGGCCCGCGCGGCAACGCGCTAGAAACGTCGAACGCGATCCGCGTGCGCCTCGCCGAGCTGTCGAGGGTGTTGCCGCCGGGCGTGGCGATCGAGATTCCTTTCGACGGTGCGCATTTCGTGAAGATCGCGATCCGGGAGGTCGTGCTGACGCTCGTCGAGGCGGTCGTGCTGGTGTTCTGCGTGATGTGGCTGTTCCTGCGCGACCTGCGTTACACGCTGGTGCCGACCGTCGTGATTCCCGTCACGCTGATGGGCGCGTTCGTCGCGATGTGGGCGTTCGGGCTGTCGATCAACGTGTTCACGATGTTCGGTCTCGTGCTGGCGATCGGCATCCTCGTCGACGACGCGATCGTCGTCGTCGAGAGCGTGCACCGGGTGATGGAGGAGGGCGTGTCGCCGCGCGACGCCACGCGCCGGGCAATGAAGCGGATCGGCGGGGCGATCGTCGGCGTGACCGCGGTGCTGACCGCCGTATTCGTGCCGATGGCGTTCTTTCCGGGCACCGTCGGTGGCATCTACCGGCAGTTCGCGGTGGCGATGATCGCGTCGATGCTGGTGTCGTCGTTCATGGCGCTGTCGCTCACGCCCGCGCTGTGCGCGAACCTGCTGAAGCCGGTCGCGCGACACGATGGTGGAACCGGCCGCGCGCGGCGACGCGGCATCGGCACGCGTCTGGCCGACCGGTTCGGTGCGGCTTTCACACGCGTCGAAACCGGTTATCGCCGCATCGCCGTGTTCGCCGTGCGCCGCACCGGCCTGGTCGTGGCAGTCTATGCGGCGCTCGTGATCGCATGCGGGCTGCTGTACTGGATGATGCCGGGCGGCTTCCTGCCGACCGAGGATCAGGGGCAACTGCAGGTGATGATCCAGTTGCCGGCGGGCGCCACGCAGGCGCGCACGCTCGCGGTCGTCGAGCGTGTCGAGGCGATCCTGCGCGCGGAGCCGGCGATCGCGAACGTGACGAGCGTGATCGGCTGGAGTTTCGCGGGCAGCGGGCAGAACGTCGGGATGGCGTTCGTGGAACTGAAGGACTGGGCGCAGCGCGACGTCGACGCGATGGCGTTGCGCGACCGGCTCAACGGGCGTTTCGGCACGATCATCGACGGCGACGTCGAGGCGGCGCTGCCGCCTTCGGTGCGCGGTATCGGGCATTCGGACGGATTCACGTTCCGGCTCGAGGATCGGGGCGGCGTCGGACTCGACGCGTTGAAGGCGGCTCGCGAGCAGCTATCCGCGCGCGCGAAGGCGAATCCATTGCTCGCCGCCGTGCATTTCGAAGACCTGCCGGACGCGCCGCGAATCGAACTCGAGGTCGATCGCGCGAAAGCGTATGCGCTCGGCGTACCGTTCGAGCGGATCGCGGGGCTGCTGGGCGGCACGTTCGGCTCGAACTACGTCAACGATTTTCCGGCGTCGGGCCGGATGCGGCGGGTGATCATCGAGGCCGACCCGGTCGCACGCGCGACCGATGCGCAACTGATGGCGCTGACCGTGCCGAACCGCACCGGCGACATGGTTCCGGTGTCGGCCATCGCCGCGCCGCACTGGACGATCGGCCCGGTGATGCTGAATCGTTACAACGGTTATCCGTCGCTCGACATCAGCGGCCGGGCGGCGACCGGCACGAGTTCGGGCGCGGCGATGGCGGAGATGGAGCGGCTCGCCGGTGTGCTGCCGGCCGGGATCGGCTTCGACTGGGTCGATGCGGCGCGCGAGGAGCGGGTCGCTGCGCGGCAAACGCCGCTGCTCGTCGGGCTGTCCGTGCTCGCGGTGTTCATGGCGCTTGCCGCGCTGTACGAGAGCTGGTCGATTCCGCTGTCCGTGCTGACGATCGTGCCGCTCGGCATGATCGGCGCGATCGCGGCGGCGCTCGCGCGCGGCATGCCGAACGACGTGTACTTCAAGGTCGGGATGATCACCGTGGTCGGGCTGGCGGCGAAGAACGCGATCCTGATCGTGCAGTACGCGCGCGACCTGGCCGGGCGCGGCGTGCCGCTGCGGCAGGCGGTGATCGACGCGGCCGCCGCGCGATTCCGGCCGATCGTGATGACGTCGATGGCGTTTTTGCTCGGGGTCGTGCCGCTCGTGCTGGCGACGGGCGCCGGTGCGGAAAGCCGGCGTTCGATCGGCACGGGCGCGTTCGGGGGCGTGCTCGCTGCGACGATGTTCGGGCTCGTGTTCGCGCCGGTCGCGTTTCGGGTGGTGGTGTCGGTCGGCCGGCGCGGCCGGCACGCTGCGGTGACGAGGCGCGGGGCGCGGCGGGCGGAAACGGTTGGGGATCTGGAGGTGGATTGACGGTCGCGGCGGGTTGTTGGCGGCGGGATCGGGGGTTTTAGGACACGATTATCATATTTGACATAATCAATATTATCGAATATTTGTGTGTAGTAGCTTTTTAGAAATGTCGTGTTCTAGCCATTTAGAAATGTCGCGTTTGGACCTCGGTAAGCTTGCCGGCTCCCCGTCAGATCATGGAGCCGGCGATGCACCGAACAGCACTGGTGACATTGAACATGCGAGAACTCGACCGTCTGAAGGTAATCCAGGCTGTAGTGGATTTGGGCCTGAGGCCTGGCCGCGCGGCCGAACGACTGGGCCTAACGGTCCGGCAGATCGAACGGCTAGTGATTCGGTACCGGGAGTCTGGTGCGGCTGGACTGATGTCGCGCAAACGTGGTCGTCCGGGGAACCGGCGATTGGACGAGGAACTGGCTCGGAGAGCGCTGACGATCATTCGCGAGCGCTACGCGGATTTTGGCCCGACGCTGGCCTGCGAGAAGTTGTCCGAGTGCCATGGCATCCAGTTGGCCAAGGAGACGGTCCGGAAGCTGATGACGGATGCCGGTTTGTGGGTGCCACGCCGGCAGCGGCCGCCGAAGGTCTATCAGCCGAGGGCCCGGCGCGCCTGCTTGGGTGAACTGATCCAGATCGACGGCAGCGATCATCGATGGTTCGAGGAACGGGCGCCGGCCTGCACGCTGCTGGTGTACGTCGACGACGCGACGAGTCGGTTGATGCATCTGCACTTCACGCAGACCGAATCGACCTTCAGCTACTTCGAAGCGACGCGGGCGTATCTGGAGCGTTACGGCAAACCTGGAGCGCTCTACAGCGACAAGTACAGCGTGTTCCGCAGCCCGACCGCGGGCAAGACCGGAAGCAGCGTGACGCAGTTTGGCCGGGCCATGTATGAGCTGAACATCGATACGTTTTGCGCGAACAGCAGCTCGGCCAAGGGCCGTGTCGAGCGAGCGCATCTGACCTTGCAAGACCGGCTCGTGAAGGAACTGCGGCTGCGCGGGATCAGCACGGTAGCCGAGGCCAATGCGTATGCGCCCTCCTTCATGGCAGCCTACAACACACGCTTCGCGAAGCCGCCGCGCAGCGACTTCAATGCGCATCGGCCACTGCGAGACGACGAGGATCTGGATACGTTATTGACGTGGCGTGAAACACGTCGGGTATCGAAATCGCTGACCGTGCTCCACGACCGAGTGCTTTACTTGCTGGACGACACGCCGGTCAACCGGAAGCTGATTCACCGCTACATCGATGTATGGGAGTACCCCGACGGGCGGATCGAAATCCGAGCCGATGGCAAGGTTCTGTCTTGCCGTCTTTACGACAAGCTGGCGGAAGTCGATCAAGGTGCAGTGATCGAGCAAAAGCGATTGAGTCACGTGCTACAAGTTTCGCAAGCGCTTCAGGCTCAGCGCGACAACCGTCGAACCTCCGGATCGCCGTCGCGAACCAATCAAGGTCAGGCCGTCCGCGGTTCAAAGCAACCCGTTGGCACGAAGAAGCAACGTGCATTTACGCAGGCCGACGTCGAGCAGGTAATCGTGGATCTCGCCGAACACCGACAGGCACAGAATCAACCTCGCAAACCTGGCCGACGGTCTGCGAAGACCAACGCAGTAAGCGTAAGCGCCCTGCCCGATCAGGACCAGCTCTTCGACACGGCGTGATCTGCAGCCCATGAGAAACAAATCCTGAACCCCTGAAAACACGACATTTCTATTTAGCTGGCGCCACGACATCTTGAAATGGCTACGACATTGTGTGTAGGTCCCAAGTTCAGATGTCGCGTTTCCGCTAAATAAAAATGTCGTGTTTTGGCTTGTAGGTTGATCGCCGACACCCCTCGGGAAGCGTCGGCGACCAATCGATCCATCTTCAGAGTCGGCGCGGCGGTTGCGTGCCGGCCGACACGCCATGTTGGTGATACTGTTGGAGCGTCACAGCATCAATTTTGACGAGGGAAAACCATGCGAACCACTGTCACGATCGACGACGATCTCTATACGAAGGCCCTGCAGATGGCCGAGCCTGGTATGGATAAGGCGGATCTGTTCCGCGAGGCCATCAAGACATTCGTTCGCGTCCAGGCAGCCAAACGCTTGTCTTCGCTGGGCGGCACCATGCCTAACATGGCGGATATCCCGCGGCGGCACCAGGATCTGGAGTCGCAATGAACGTGCGCGTCGACATCGCAAGCCGTTTTGACGTGCCTTATGAACCAGCAGCACGGCAGTAATCGATACGCGTGAGGCGTAACCAGTGCCGCGAAACGGACCGGCGCGGACCATTGTCCGCGATCGCTACGTCGATTTCGCCCCGGCGCTGGCCTGCAAGAATCTGTCCGAGGCCACGGCATCCAGTTCGCCAGGGAAGCGTTCGGCAAGCCGATGACGGACGCCGGCTAATGGCGCCGCCACGGCAGCCCCCTCCTCGCCTCCGTCAAATCGCCACTTCAGGCGGCGCCTGGCGAAACAGGCGCGTAATCCAGCACAGATACACCAGTCCGAGCGCGAACCACACGACGCCGAGCACGAGCGCCGTTTTCTCGAGGCTGACGAGCAGCCAGATATCGGAAACCGCGCCGATCACCGGAAAGACGATCCCGCCGAACACCCCGATCCTGCGCTCGCCGTGATTGCCCGAAAGATACAGGCGAATCACGCACAGATTGACGGCCGTAAAGGCGAGGAACGCACCGAAGTTGATGAACGACGTCGACGTGGCGACATCCAGCTTCAGCGCGATCAATCCGACGACGCCGGCCAGCGCGATGTTGATCGCGGGCGTCTTGAAGCGCGGATGAATGAACCCGAAGATGCGCTTCGGCAGGATTTCGTCGCGGCCCATCGCATAGAGCAGCCGGCCGACGCTCGCTTGCGCCGAGATGCCGGACGCGAACTGCGCAAGGATCAGGCCCGCGAGGAACGCCGTCACGAACAGATCGCCGCCGATCATCTTCGCCACTTCGAACGCGGCCGAATCCGTGTCCTTGAACTCGACGCCGGGGTGTGCGAGTTGCATCGTGTACGCCGCGATCACGAAGATCGCGCCACCGATCAGCGCAATCAGCAGGATCGCGCGCGGCATGTTCTTTTTCGGATCGATCGTTTCTTCGGTCAACGTCGAGACGGCGTCGAAACCGAGGTACGAATACGCGGCGATCGCGGCGCCTGCCATCGTCGCGCCGAACGGCACGTGCGGCTTGAAGAACGGCTCCGCCATCGCGATACCGCCCGCGCCTGCCGCCGCCGATGCGTAGTGCCAGCACAGCACGACGAACATCGCGACAATCGCGAGTTGCACGACCATCAGCACGATATTGAAGCGCGCGGCCAGTTCGATGCCGAAGATGTTCAGGCCGCTCGTCAACACGATGAACGCGACGATCCAGATCCAGGTCGGCACATGCGGAAATGCGGCGTTCAGATACGCGGCGCCGATCAGCCAGATCACCATCGGCAGGAAGAAATAGTCGAGCAGCGTCGCCCAGCCGATCATGAAGCCCAGGTGCGGGTTGAACGTCTTGCGCGTATACGTATAGGCGGAACCTGCGGCTGGGTAGAGCCGTGCGAGCTTGCCGTAGCTGAGCGCGGTGAACGCGATGGCAATCAGCGCGAGCAGGTACGCGAGGGCCGCCGTGTCGTCGCTGGCCTTGGCGAGCACGCCGTAGGTACCGTAGACGATCAGCGGCGCCATATAGGCGAGGCCGAACAGCAGCACGGACGGCAGGCCGAGCGTGCGCTTCAGGCTTGGCGATTCACGGGATGACGACGCTTGCATGTTATCTCCTGGGCCTTCCGGGGCCGATACGCATGCCTGTGCCGTCGGGCCGGCATTGCAATGGAACGGGCAGGCATGTGCAGGGCACGGCACCCTGCTCTATGCCGCGAACGGACTGTTGTGGATTCGGACTACTCGGCGCGGTGACGGCACGCTTCGATCGTGAGCGCGCGATGCCCGCCAGATTGTTCGACGGGCGCGAGACCGAGCGCCACGCGTGCGTCGTGCAGATAGCTGTAGTGTTCGCGGCTCGCTTCGAGACGCGTCAGGTCGAGGTTCGCTTGCACAACCGCCTCGCTCCGGCCCAGTTCGATCGCGGTGTCGCCAAACGGATCGACGAGCGCGGACAGGCCGGCGAACGTCAGGTTGTCGTCGCCGGACCCGCAGCGGTTCACCATCAGCGCGAACATCTGGTTTTCCATCGCGCGCGCCGCGATTGCGCGACGATGCACCGGACCGAACGGGTCCATGTTGCCGTTGGTGACGATCAGCAGATCGGCGTCGAGCGCACCGACGGCGCGCGCCGTCTCGGGGAATTCGATGTCGTAGCAGATCAGCAGGCCCACCGTCAGGCCGTTCCAGATGCAGGTCGCGAAGCGGTCGCCCGGCGTGAATACGCCGACATCCGACGCCCACAGATGCGTCTTGCGATACCGCAGGACGATGTCGCCCCGTTCGTCGACGAGCACCGTGGTGTTGTAGAACTGTCCGCCGTCGCGTTCCGCGAGGCCCACCGCGACGGCGACGCCCTTTTGCCGTGCCGCGTCGCGTACTGCCGATAACCCGGGACCGTCGAGCGTTTGTGCGACATCGGCGACGTTTTCTCGCGTCGGAAAGCCCGACAGTGTCGTTTCGGGGAACACGATCAGCTTCGTGCCGCCTGCCGCGTCGACGCGCCCGATCGTGTCGATCACCTTGCGCGTGTTATGCGCGACGTTGCCGTCGATCAGCGAGAGTTGCGCGAGTTCTACCTGCATGAAACCGTCTCCTTCCAATAGCCTTTCATTTGCGTGTCGTATGCACCGCACGTCTCACACGACGCTTCGCCAAGCGAGACAGCGCTTGTGCGACTGCCTTTCGAAGTGAGGCCGATTATCGGGTTATTATTTTTGACCTGAAATTCCCCGCCAGGGTTACCCTCACTGGAGGACACGATGGACTTCGAATGGCGAGATCTCGCTTTTCATCGGGAGATTGGTTCGGCCATCGACGCCCTCGATGGCCCGCATTTCTGGGCACGCCTCACGCGCGTGCTCGAGCGGCATCTCGGTTTCGACAACTGGGTCGCGCTGCGTTTCGCGCGCGATGCCGCGCCGCTCGTGCTCGCCGAACAGGCGATGCCCGACGGCAAGATCGACCTGATGTTCCAGGACTATCTGGCCGCGCTCTATCAGCTCGATCCGTTCTATCTCGCCGCGTTCGAAACGCAGGCGTCGGGCTTCTACACGCTCGCCGACGTCGCACCGGACAACTTCCGGATGACCGAGTACTACCAGCGGTACTTCAAGAAAAACATCGTCGGCGACGAAGTGCATTTCAACGTCGTGATCGATCGGGATCACACGCTGGGCTTTTCGCTCGGGAAAACAAGCAAGTACGACGAACGCGAGATGGCATTGCTTACGCTGTACACGCCGTGGGTGCTGTCGCTGATGCAGCAGCGCTTGCGCTTCGAGACGTTCGTGGTGAAAGAGATGCCGCGCATCGCCGAAGGCGAAGCGCCTGACCCGCATGCGCGCTTCGGCATGCTGACCGGAAAGAACGGACGCGGCGCGTTGACCACGCGCGAAATCGAAGTGGCGATGCTGTCCTTGAGCGGATTCTCGTCGCGCGCGATCGGGGAGAAACTGTCGATCTCGTTCGAGACCGTGCGCGCGCACAAAAAACACATCTATGCGAAGCTGGGTGTCGGATCGCAGTCCGAACTGTTTGCGATGTTCTACGATCCGGGGAGAGCGAACGAGCCCGCGTGATTTGCATCGTGTTACGACTTGTGCGGACGCCGCAAGCGAAACCGGCCGACGGTCCGCCGTCAGCAAGCGCCCCGCTGTTTCAGGCTTCGCCCGGTAGCGCGGAATGACGGGCATCCAGATCGAGCCGCAGATTCGTCACGAACGCGGCCCCTGGTTCGCGGGACAGCCTGAATCCGAGTGACCGCGCCAGGCCGATCATCGCGTCGTTCTCGCTCAACGTCGTGCCGACCACCCGCTTCATGCCCGACCGTTCCGCAAGATCGATCAGGCTTGACAACAGCGCGCGGCCGAGCCCTTGCCGATGCCAGGCATCGTCGATGACGATCGCGCATTCGACGACATCGGTTTCGCCGTCGTTCATCGCATAGCGCGCGACGCCGATCAGCCGTTCGCGGTCGCCCGCCCGGATGGTCGCGATCACGGCGCCTTCCCGCCGGCGGTCGATGCGGGTCCATCGCACCATCTCGTCTTCGGTCGGCTTGCGCGCCGACATCAACCGCATGTAGCGGCTCTGGCTCGACAGCCGGTCGACCAGGTCGCGTTCGATCTCGAGATCGCTGTGCTCGATCGCACGCAGGAGTATCGGCGTTCCGCCCCTCGCCTCCCAGATGTGCCGGATGCTGAGGGCCGGCGTGTCCGGCATGGCCTCACGGTACGGGGCCGGTTCGATCCCGGTCGTATCCATCCTTACCTCCGCATGGTTTTCGCGCTGCCCGGCGTGCGGCTGGATTCCGTTCGGTACGGAAAGCGACATGGCCTTCGGCTGGCGCGTCATCATGCATTCAGTCTAGCGATACGCCCGCTTCTACCCCAGGCGTACCGGGTCAAAGCGGTTTTCCAATCGCATCAATAATGCCGAACGACAAACGGCGCGAGCCCGACGGCCGGGCGGCACCCTGCGGCCCGGCTACGCGTGGCCCTCTCCGCCGTTCGTTGCCGCTTGCGGCACCCGCATCCCGGTGCGCCGATTATTGACCGATCCGGAATGCCGCATTCATCGCCACCCCCTTACTCCGCATCGGAACGTTTCATACAGTGGCGTCAAGCCCGAACGACAACGCATCAGCGGCGCCGCCCGGATCTCCCCTCCAGCGCATCGGATACGTCCATGGAACAGCAGCTTTTCTACTTCGACGATTTCACCGTCGGCGACACCTTCGTCGGCGCTACGCACGAGGTCACTGCCGCCGACATCAAGCGATTCGCCGCGGAATTCGATCCGCAGCCGTTCCATCTCGACGACGAAGCCGCGCGCGGCACGATATTCGGCGGCCTGGCCGCCAGCGGCTGGCATACCGCGGCGATCACGATGCGGCTGCTCGTTACGAGCGGGCCGAAACTGGCGAACGGAATACTCGGCGCCGGCGCCGACATCGAATGGAAACAACCGACGCGCGCGGGCGACGTGCTGCGCGTCGAGAGCGAAGTCGTGGAGCTGACGCCGTCCCGGTCGCGCCCGCAGTACGGACTGCTCACGCTGCGAACCAGGACGGTCAATCAACGCGGCGAAGTCGTGCAGATCCTGACCGCCAGGCTGATGGTCGCGCGTCGTCCCGCGTGACGCGTATCGCCCCGAACCGCTCGAATCAAGGAGACATATCGTGATCGTCGACCCCTCCACCCAGGACGCCGCCGCGAACTACAAGCTGCTGATCGGCTCGATGCTGCCGCGCGCCATCGCATGGGTCAGCACGCTTTCCACGACCGGCGTCGCGAATCTCGCCCCGATCTCGTTCTTCACCGTGGTCGGCCGCAAGCCGCCGATCGTGTCGATCTCGATGCAGCCGCGCTCGGACGGCGTCACGCTCAAGGACACCTTCGTCAACATCCGCGACACCGGCGAATTCGTCGTGAATATCCCGAACCTCGAGCTGGCCGACGCGATGCACCGCAGCGCCTTCGAATTCCCGTCCGATGTCGACGAGTTCGACGCCGTCGGCCTGGAAAAGGCCGAATCGCTGACGGTCCGGCCGCCCCGCGTCAAGGCGGCGCCGATCGCGTTCGAATGCCGGCTGGAACGGATCATCCCGATCGGCGAACACCACGATCACGTGGTCTTCGGCGAAGTGCTCCGCTTCCGGATTCGCGACGATCTCTATCTCGAGCGCGGCCGCATCGACACCGCCGCGCTGCAGGCGGTCGGCCGCCTCGCCGCCGAATACACGGTCGTGCAGAACGCGTTCACGACACCGCTCGACCCGCAGGTGGTCACGAAGCTGCAGAACCGCCGAATCGGCCGGCTCGACGGCCTCGACGACGGTTACTCGCCGATCGACGCGAACAACTGGTCCGCTTCCGGCGCCACGCGCCCGGCCGAATGATCCGACAGGAGACAAGCATGAAACCGACTCACCCGGCCGCCCCCGTATTCGTGTTCATCCACGGGTTCCTCGACGGCGCCGCTGTATGGGACGACGTCGTCCGGCAGCTTGGCGACCGCTCCGCCGACGCGCTGCGCGTCGATCTGCCGGGGATGGGGGCACGCGCAAGCGAACCGGGCCCGTACAGCCTCGACCGTTTCGCGGTCGACGTCACGACCCGGGTACACGCACTGTCGCGTCCGGTCGTGCTCGTCGGGCACAGCATGGGCGCGCAGATCGCCGAACTCGTCGCGGCACGGCTCGACGATCAGGTGCGTGGCCTCGTGCTGCTGACGCCGGTGCCGCTGCGCGGCGCCGGCCTGCCTGCCGACGTGATGCACGCGTTCCACGCCATCGGCGGCGATCCTGCCGCGCAGCGCGCGCTGCGGCGCAGCCAGTCGGTCAGCCTCGACGACGCGAAGCTCGAACATCTCGGCCGGCTCGGCGACCGGGTGGCACCCGAAGCAGTCGGCGTGTTCGCCGATCTGTGGAACGACGGCCATCCGTCGGGCGCCGAGCCCGCCCGCTATCGCGGCCCGGTGCTGATCGTGCGCGGCGACGGCGATGCGTTCGTCAATGCCGAACTGATCGCGTCGAGCGTGGCACCGCGCTTTGAAGCGCCCGCTGTCGTATCGATCGAACGCTCGGGCCACTGGCCGCACGTCGAGCAAGCGGCGGCGGTCGTGCGTGCGCTCCGATCGTTCGTCGCGAACGTCGAGTCGGTACCGGATACGCCCGTCGCGCCGCAAGGATGGACGCGCGCATTCGCGCAGAAATCCGCGGACACGTTCGCCGACGCGTTCGCGCCGAACGTCGTGCTCGAAGCCAGCGTGCTCGCGAAGCCGGTCATCGGCATCGAACAGGTGAAAACCGTCATGACGACGGCGAGCAAGATCTACGAGGCGCTCGCCTTCACGCATGAAGCGCGCAAGGACGCGCGCGATTATCTCGAATGGGAAGTCCAGGCCTTCGGTGGCGAACTGATGCGCGGGATCACCGTGCTGACGAAGGATGCCGACGGCAAGATCGTTCACGTGGCGATCCACCACCGCCCGCTCGGCGGCGCACTCAAATTCTCGGCCGAACTCGCTCGCCGTTTGCACGGGCAGATCGACGCGAGCTATTTCTATTCCGGCGCGTGACACGCGCCCATCCAGGAGATCGAAAATGATCAATCGCACCGACGTAGCGTTCGAAGTCGACGGTGGCATCAAGTTGCGCGGCTGGCTGTTCGTTCCGCCCGGCGCGGGCCCGCACCCGGCGATCACGATGGCGCACGGTTATGCCGGCGTGAAGGAACACGGGCTCGAACCGTTCGCGCGCGCGTTCGCCGAGGCCGGCTTCGTCGTGCTGCTGCACGACCATCGGGGCTTCGGTGCCAGCGAGGGCTTGCCGCGTCACGACATCGACCCGTGGCGCCAGATCGCGGATTGGCGACGCGCGATCAGCTTCCTCGAAAGCCTCGATTTCGTCGATGCCGCGCGTATCGGCCTGTGGGGCACGAGCTATGCGGGCGGCCACGCGATCGTGCTCGGCGCGACCGACCGGCGGCTGCGCTGCGTCGTGGCCCAGGTGCCGACCATCAGCGGCTACGAACAGGGGCTGCGCCGCATTCCGCCGGACCAGGTCGCCGCGATCGAGGAAGCCTTCTCCGCCGACGACCGCGCGCAACTGTGCGGCGAACCGCCGCGTCGCCAGGCCGTCGTCAGCGCCGATCCGGCAGTTCCAGCCTCGTACCGCGCGAAGGATGCGATCGACTTCTATCTGCAGCCGCTGCCGGACGGCGTGTGGGAAAACGACGTGACGGTGCGCTCGACGCGCGCTGCCCGCATGTACGAACCCGGGCAGTGGGTCGCACGCGTATCGCCGACGCCGCTGCTGATGGTCGTCGCGACGCGCGATGCGATCACGTTGACCGACCTCGAGCTGGCAGCCTACGAACGCGCGTTGCAGCCGAAGCAGCTCGTGACGATCGAAGGCGGCCATTTCGACCCGTACCTGTCGCAATTCAAGCATTCCAGTGCAGCCGCGATCGCGTGGTTCCGCCAGCACCTCGGCTAACGTTCAGACTCGTATTCAAGGACCTCCCCATGCCCCATCTCACTGTCAGCTTCGACGACGGACTCGCGACGATCGTCCTCGACCGCCCTCCCCAGAACCGCATCGACGACCGGATGATCGACGAACTCGCCGACGCCGTCACCGCGATCGAGCGCAGCGACGCGCGCGCGGTGCTGGTGCGCAGCGAAGGCGAAAACTTCTCGTTCGGCGGCGACATCATGACCTGGCCGGACGCGAGCCAGCGCGAACTGCGCGCCCGCTTCGAGCATTACATGGCCGTATTCAACCGCTTCGAGAACCTGTCGATGCCGGTCGTTGCGGCGGTTCAGGGTTTGTGTTTCGGCGGCGGATTCGAGCTCGCATTGCGGGCCGACGTGATCTTCGCGGCCGAATCCTCGACGTTCGGGCACCCGGAGCAGACGCTCGGGATCGTCACCATCCTCGGCGGCATCTACCGTGTCGCGGCACGCGTGGGGCATGCACGCGCGTCCGAGTGGGCGCTGACGTCCGAAAAGGTTGCCGCGACGACGATGGAGCGCTTCGGGATCGTGAATCGCGTGGTTGCCGATACGGACCTCCTGAAGGAAGCGTCCGCGTTCGCCCGCAAGATCGCCGCTGGCCCCACACGTGCCTACGCCGCGCACAAGGCGCTGTTGCACACCTGGGCGAACGGCGGGGTTTCGGCGGCGGACGAAGCGATGTTCGACATCGCGATGCCGCTGTTCGAAACCGACGACGCGCGACGTGGCATCCGCTCGGCCGTCAACGCGCTCAACGAAGGCCGACCGCGCCCGGCGATGGATTTCCACGGGTGCTAGCGGGTCGCAGCCGGATTGCGGTTTAATGGCGACTCCACCCCCGACTGGAGTCGCGCACATGGACCGCATTGCTGCGATGAATGCATTCGTCCGCGTCGTGGAAGCCGGAACCTTCACGAAAGCGGCCGATACGCTCGACATGCCGAATGCGACGTTGACGCGGTTGATCCAGAAGCTCGAGGAAGACCTGCAGGTTCGCTTGCTGCATCGCACCACGCGATCGGTGACGGTCACCCCGGAAGGGGCGATCTACTACGAGCGCGTCGTGCGGCTGCTCGCCGATCTCGCGGAAATCGAATCGTCGACGACCCATGCGCGCGCGAAGCCGTCCGGCAAGATTCGCGTGGATACCGCCGCGGCGATCGGCACGCTCGTCCTCGTGCCCGCGCTCGCGGAATTCTATGACGCATACCCCGACGTCGAGATCGAACTCGATATCGGCAACAAGCGTACCGACCTGATCGCCGAAGGCGTCGATTGCGCGATACGCGCGGGCGAAGTCGACGAGCAGTCGCTGGTCGCGCGGCAGATCGGCAGCTTCGGCTTCACGACCTGCGCGACGCCCGCGTTCCTCGACGCGCACGGCACGCCGGCGTCGCCGGATACGTTGCGCGATTTCCCGACTGTCGGCATGATCCCGTCGCGCGGCGGCCGCGCGCTGCCGTTCCAGTTTTCGCACGACGGCAAACGAAGCGATCTCGCGCTCGATCATCGTCTCGTCGTGAACGATACGAACGCCTACCTTGCCGCGGGCCACGCGAACCTCGGCATCATCCAGGCGCCGTCCTATTCGGTTCGCCATGCCATCGCCGCCGGCACGCTCGTGCCGATCCTCGAGGACTGGACGCCCCACCCCAACCCGGTCTGCGTGATCTACGCGCCCAACCGCTACCTGAGCGCGAAAGTGCGCGTGTTCATCGACTGGGTTATCGCACTGTTCGAGCGCGACGAGCACCTCAGGCGCCGCTGATGCCGGGTCTGACCGAGCGGATTGGCCGCGACAGGCGCGCGTCCGTCTGATGCACCGACCGCCGAAATTCGCATGCAGTCCGCAAACGCGGGAGATCAACCGTTCGCGGATTCGGCTTCGTCCGCGCTGCGTATCTCGCGCCGAAGCCGTTCGATGCCGGCGTCACGGAGACCGAGGCGCGTCAACGCCTGCACGGTCGAGTCGAAGTAATCGCGCGACGTGCCGAGCGGGCCGCGGCCGGTGCGGATCAGGTGCGCGACGCGGTCGAGCGTGGTTCCGCCAAGGTAACGGTCGTGCGACCGGTTGACGACGAAGGTCAGCGCGCGGATCGATTGGTCGTCGACCTTCGCCGTGATCCATCGCGGTTCGTACGAATCGGCGAGCATTTCGCGTCGCCACAGCAGGCGCAATTCGGATTCGACCTTGGTGGCGTCGATCCGGTACAGCACGCCATCGCACCTGCCGCCGCGGTCGAGCGCGAGCATCGCGCCCGGCTGCTCGGGCGTGCCGCGCGCGATGACGAGCCGCAGGCAGAACGCCCGGTGCCAGCCGTCGACGCGCGCAACCGACGAACCGGCGACATCGAGCGCCGGATTCCACATCAACGAACCGTACGCGAATACGTGCAGGTCGCGCCCGGATGCGTGGCGGTCGAGCGTGGCCCGCAACGTGCGTTCGAGTTCCGCATCGCTTCGCACCGTCATGCCGGCCGGCGGGTCGGCGCGCAGCGCCTGCAGCAGCGTGCCTCGCGCCAGGCGCTCGCGCGTCATTTCGTAGATTGAGTCGGTGGTGCGTCGATCGTCGGACATGGCCGGAGGCGATTGCGCGTCGTGATGGTGAGACGACTGTATGTCGCGCTGCCGTCACGAGGAAGCCGGGGGCAAACAATGCGCTTTTGTCGCGAATGAAAAAGCGGACGTGATGCGGCCAATGCGTCACCAGCAGCCCTTCTCGTCGGACGGCACGATTGCTCAGGCATTTTTGTTCCAGCTGGAACGTTGAATTGGCGCGGCGGGTATTTATCGCGATGTCGTCCGGTCCTAAGCTCCACTCAACGACTGAAACAAAGGTCGCTTCGCTCAATCTTCCGGAGGTGGTCATCATGAAATCGCTGATTCGCACGCTCGTCGTTGCAACCGCACTCGCTGCGCCCGCAATCGCTTTCGCGCAGGAAACCCAGCCGCTGACGCGCGCGCAGGTTCGCAACGAACTCATCGAGCTCGAGCAAGCCGGCTACGACCCGATGGACTACGACTCCGCGAAAAGCCTGCAGGCCGCCGAAGCGAAAATTGCGCGCCGGCACGAACTCGACGCACAGGCGGGATCCGGCAGCAAGCAGGTCATGTCGCAGGCCGACGCGCATTCGCCGCTGAACGTCACGCGGAAATGACGGCTCCCCGTGCACCATTGACGCGGCGTCTCTCGCGGTCGAGCCCGGACGCAACGAACGTCGCGCTTTTGGGTGCAACGCGTTGGAAGCAGTCGGCGCTTGCGCCGATTGCGAGATCCGGTCTCGAGATGTCGTGGTTCTTGCCGAGCCCACGCTAGCGCTCCCAGCGCTCCGGCTCCAGCCATATCGGGAACGACAGGATCACCGCCAGTCCGCGCCCCTCGATACCGGCCGCCACCTCGACCGCCCCGCCGTGAGACTCGGCGATTCGCGCGACAAGCGACAGGCCGATGCCGCTTCCCGGCTGCACCGTACCCGGTACCCGGTAAAAGCGTTCGAAGATCCGCGCACGCTCGTCGACCGGCACGCCCGGTCCGTCGTCCGCGATACGCAGCCTGACCCACGCCCCGTCCGCGTCGGCAGGGCTGTCGCACGTAATCTCGACCCGCCCGCCTTCACGGCCGTAACGCAGTGCATTGTCGATCAGGTTACGTACCGCAATCGCGATCTCGTCCAGATCGCCCCAGACGCACACCGGTTCGACCGCGACCCGCACCGTCTGTCGGCGTGCATGCGCCGCCGCGTCGAAGTCGCTGGCGATCAGCGCAACGAGCCGCGACAGGTCCACCGGCCCATGCTGTTCGGCGCGCGACCCCGCATCCAGCCGCGCCAGTTCGAGCAACTGCCCGGATAGCCGCGCGCTGCGCTCGACGCCCGTTGCCAGCCGACGCAGTGCTTCGTCCTTGTCCGCCAGACTGTCCGCCCGCAATGCCACTTCCGCCTGGGCCGACAACGCCGCAAGCGGAAGGCGCAACTCATGCGCCGCATCGCCGATGAAACGGCGCTCGGTGTCGACGGCCTGACTCAGTCGCGCGAGCAGACGATTGAACGACTCGACGAGCGGCCGGAGCTCGCGCGGCAGCGTCGTCAGCGGCAACGGCGAGAAATCGAATGCCGCCTTCCGCTGGATCGCCCGCTGAACGTCGCGCACCGGCCCGAACGACCAGCGGATCACCCACCAGATCACGACGCCCAGCATCCCGAGCATCACCGTCGTATTGAACAGGCCGAGCTGCAGCGCATTGTTCGCCTTCTCCTGCCAGGTCGTGGCCGGCCCGCCCGTCTGAACGCGAATCCGGCGCGCCGGGTCCGACAGCGAGTAGACCCGCCAGGTTTCGTCGTGCGCGTTGCCACGCCCGGTGCTCACACCGTATCCGTCCTGCGGGTCGGCTTTGAGCGCCGGCCCCGGCGCATCCGCGCTGTGCATCACGTTGCGGCCATCGACCCAGATCTGGAACGCGACGTCGTATTTGCCATACGCGGTTTTCGGCAACACCGCCTGGGCGCTCGCTTCGGGCAGGCGATCGATCGCATCGGGCAACGACAGCAGCAGCAGTTGCGCGGCGCCCTCGAGCATGCCGTCGCGCCAGCCGCGCTGTTCGCGCCACAGGCCGATGCCGAGAAACGCACCCCAACTCGCCCAGAACACGACGACCGTCGCCATCACGGTCGCGAGCAGGCGCAGGCGTAGCGACTTCATGCCGTGCCCTCCCCGACGCGATAGCCGAAGCCATGCACTGTCACGATCAGTTCGTCGCCGAGCTTGCGGCGAAGTTGATGGATGTACACCGCGATCGTGTTGCTTTCGATGGCGCCGTCGTTGCCGTACACGCGCTCTTCAAGCTGCGTGCGCGTGACGACTCGCCCTTGCCGCTCCATCAGCGCGAGCAGCGTCCGGTACTCGTGAATGCTGAGCGCGACGGGTTCGCCGGCTCGCGTGACTTCCTTTCGAGCCGGATCGACGTGAACATCGCGGTAGATCAACCGCTCCGACACGCGGCCCTGGCTGCGGCGCGTCAGCGCGCGAAGCCGCGCATAGAGCTCCTCCAGCTGGAACGGCTTCACGAGATAGTCGTCGGCGCCTGCGTCGAGGCCACGGATGCGGTCGCTCAACTGATCGCGAGCGGTCACGATCAACACCGGCGTCGGGTCGTAGTTCGCGCGCATCGCGGCGAGCAGCGTGAAGCCGGACGCGCCCGGCAACTGCAGGTCGAGCAGCACCGCGTCGTAGTCGTGACCGACGAGCGCAAGCCGCGCGGCCGGCACGTCGGCCGACCAATCCGCGCGCCAGCCGTTCTGCACAAGGCCGGCACGAACGGCATCGGCCAGCATGACATCGTCTTCTACCAACAGGATATGCATCGGTTTCGCTCCTCGAATGGCGAGGTCACCAGCCTGACGGACCGCGATTAAAAACTTCTTAAAGCCAGGGGGCCACGATGCGTGTCGATCGCCGCATTGCCGGTGCAATGCATCTGGCGCTTTCTCGAGAGGCCCGCCATGACCGTGTTATGTCCTTCGATTCCGTTGCTGCGATGCAATGCGGCACGGCGCTCCACCTTCGCGCCGTCCCGGTGCGGGCCATTCTGGCACGGAAGGCCGCGCGCGTTGCGCGCCTGCCGCGCGGGAGCGGCGCGATGAACCAATTCGCCACGCTCGTCCCGTTCGGCCTCGCGCTCAGCCTGGCCGGCGCCAACAGCATCGCCTGCCTCATTGGCCTGTCCCTGATCGAACGGCTGATCCCCGTGCTGCCGTCCCACGTGCTCCTCACGATGATCGGCGTCGCCGGCGCGCAAGGGGCGTGGACACTTCCGGAAGCGATCGTCGTCACGGCGCTCGGCAGCTTCGCAGGCTGCCTGTTTCATTACGCGCTCGGCAATCTGTGGCCGGACGACCGCGCGCTGGCCCTGCTGCGCCGCGTCGCGCCCCTGGGCAGGCTGCAGCCCGCAAGAATGGACGCGCTGATCGACGGAATCCGCGCGCGGCCCACGCGGCTCGCACTCTGGTCGCAACTGGTGCCGTTCGTGCGGCTCGTGGCACCGGCGCTCGCCGGATTGCTGGAAGCGAGTTTCGCGCGTTTCGCGTCGGGTGCCGCGGCCGGCATCGCGCTATGGAACACGCTGTTCATCACGGCCGGCTATCTGGCCGCGCAAGCGGCCGTCTAGCCGGACATGTCATTGACCGATCGATTCCGCCAGGAGCCTGTCGATGCGAATCCCTGAATGGATGCTGTTCCTGCGTACCTGGTTGCGCAATCCGCGCCGGGTCGGCGCGCTCGCGCCGTCCGGCCCGGCGCTCGCCGCGCTGATCACCGCACGGATCCCGCGCGACGGCGCATCCGTGATCGAACTCGGTGCGGGCACCGGCGTATTCACGCGCGCACTGCTCGCGCGCGGCGTCGCGAGCGACAGGCTGGTGCTGGTGGAAGCCGATCCCGCTTTCGCGAACGCGCTGCGGCATCAGTTCCCCGCGTTGCGGGTCATGCAGATGGATGCGGCCCAACTCGGCATGACGGGTGATTTCTTCGGCGGGGCGCGCGCACATGTTATTGTGAGCGGATTGCCACTCGTCGCGATGCCGGTCGAACAGGCCGTCGCGATCGTTCACTGCGCCTTCGCGCGCCACCTGGCTGCCGGTGGTGCGTTCTATCAATTCACGTATGTGCCGCGCTGCCCGATCCCGGCGCGTTATCTGGAGGCCATGCGCATTCGCGCAGTCCGAGTCGGCATCGCGTGGATGAACTTCCCGCCCGCGATCGTGTATCGCTTCGAACGCCGAATCGATGCGGCCGGCCATCAGCGGCCTGGCGCGCGGCCTCTGTCAGAGGTGGTCGCGCAAGCCACTACTTCATACAGCCTCGACACAACCCGATTTTCCCGTACTCCATCACTCGACTCGAGCGGCGCCGGGCAGTCAACAGACGGAAGTCCATCATCATGAACGCTCTCGGGTACTGGCTGATGTTCGGCCTGCTACGGTTCCTGTCCTTTCTTCCGTACTCGCTGGTCGCGAGAACCGGCAGCAGCATCGGCGCTGCGCTTTACCGCATACCGAGCCGACGCAAACACGTGGTGCATGTCAACCTGCAACTCTGCTTTCCGCTGAAGACCGACGAGGAACGCGACGTTCTCGCGCGTGCCCATTTCGAACACGTCGTACGGAGCTACCTGGAGCGCGGATTCCAGTGGTTCGGCAGCGCGCGGTCGCTCAATCGCCTGGTCGAACTGGACAGCCACATCGATCTCCACGACCCGGATGCGCCGCCGACGATCTTCATGGGTTTTCACTTCGTCGGCATCGAGGTGGGCTGCATGCTCTATTCGTCGTCGCTGCCCGTGGCGGCACTCTACACGCGCATGTCGAACCGCCGCATGTGCGATCTCGCCAAACGTCAGCGCGGACGCTTCGGGGCCGAGATGATCGAACGCAGCGCGAGCGCGAAACACCTCGTCAGGCTTCTGCGCGCGGGCACCCCGGTGATGCTCGCCGCGGACATGGATCACGGCACGACGGGTTCGGTGTTTGCGCCGCTGTTCGGCGTGCAGGCCTGCACGTTGACGTCGGTATCGCGGCTGGCGAAGCTGAGCGGCGCGCGGGTCGTACCGTTCGTGACCGAAGTGCTGCCGGAATTTCGCGGCTACAAGCTGACTATCTTCGAGCCGCTCGGCAGCTATCCGACCGATAGCGAGTCGTTCGACGCGCGCACGATGAACTCCTTTCTCGAAGGGCAGATCCTGCGATTTCCCGAGCAGTACTACTGGGTGCACCGACGTTTCAAGCATCGTCCGGCAGGCGAGCCGGGCGTCTATTGACGGCAGCATGAGCGGCAAGGCACGGCGTGGGTGCGCGGACGCGAATCTGAAAGATTTTTGTCGTGCCATAACGGGTCGACTTCTCTCATTCGGGACGAACCGCCCAGGGCCTCGGACGCCTTGACTTACGTGGAAATCCGTTTCGCCGCGCATGGCGACGGGTTTCACGCGCGCATCGACTGCGGACCGGCCATCGTCGACATGAACCGTCGGGCAATCACGAAGCCGCCGCGCCGTGTGGCGGCCTTCTTCGCTGCGGTTTAGACTGCGCGCTGGGCGTCATGGTCCCGGTGGTGGCCTCCCCTGCGTATCGAACGCGCCGGAAGGCCGCATGAATTTTCAATGCGTCGTTCTGAAAGGTCCGGGTAATGGATATCGTGCTGGCCATGAGAGTATTCGCGCGCGTCGTCGAAACGAAAAGCTTTACGCGTGCAGCCGATACGATGGACCTGACACGGGGGCGCGTGACCGTGATCGTCCAGGGCCTCGAAGCGCACCTGAAAGCCCGGCTGCTGCAGCGCACCACGCGCAGCCTGAACCTCACGGCGGACGGCGCGGCCTATTACGAGCGATGCGTGCGCGTCCTCGCGGATCTCGACGACATCGAGAATTCGTTCCTCGGCAAGGACCGATCGCCGCGCGGCCGGTTGCGCGTGGACATGCCCGGCGCGCTCGGGCGCGTTATCGTGATGCCCGCGCTGAGCGACTTTCACGCGCGTTACCCGGACATCGACCTGATGCTCGGCCTCGGCGACAAGCCGCTGGACCTGGTCCAGGAAGGCATCGACTGCGTGGTGCGCATCGGCACGCTGCAGGATTCGTCGCTCGTGGCGCGACGCGTCGGCATCTACCAGGGCGTGACCGTCGCGAGCCCCGACTATCTCGAGCAAGCCGGCACGCCGCAGACGCTGGAAGAACTCGCCGATCACCGTACCGTGAACTACTACTGGGGCCGCACGGGCCGGATCATGCCGCTCACGTTCGACGTCGACGGCAAGGCAGTCGAGGTGAGGATGCGCGGCTCCATCGCCGTAAACGATGCGGAAGCCTATCTGAACGGCGCGCTGAAGGGCCTCGGCATCGTCCAGGGCGCCCGCTTTCTTGCGCTGCCGCATCTCGAATCGGGCGCGTTGGTCGAGATTCTGTCGCAATGGAAACCGCCGCCGCTGCCGGTCTCCGCGGTCTATCCGCACAATCGCCACCTCTCCGCTACCGTGCGCGCGTTCGTCGACTGGATTGCCGAGCTGTTCCGCACCGACCCGCGGTTGTCCAGTACGCCCGACGCGGATGCGCGGTGCGGCCCGGCCAGCATCGATACGCAGGACGGCGACGCGATCGACCTGGACGGTGACGAAGACGAGCCGATAGCGTAGGCCAGCCCCGTCGGCAAAGGCTGCCGCATTGTTCTCGAGGAGAGAACACTGTTGCGGCAAGCGCGAGATTTATCGGTTCCGCGGTAACAACCAGAATGCGTTCATTGTTCAAGCAAACGAGAACGCCGCCGCGTTGACTGGTATGTCTACCGTTTCCCTATCCGGTTTGCTGGTTGAAGAAGCGCGCATCGACGGCTACAGTCAGCCGATCGACGCGCGCAGCTTCCGGCCGTCGACGCAGAAGCACCCGCTGCCGATCGTCCTCTATTTCCACGGCGGTCTGTTCACCGCCGGCTCGCTCGACGAAACGAATGCCGTGTGCGAGGCGCTCGCATTGCAGGTGCGCGCGTGGGTGCTCTCCGTCGGCTACTCGCTCGCCCCGGCTTGTCCTTTCCCGAATGCGGTGGAAGACGCGCATCGTGCGCTGCAGTGGGTGCGATCGGAAGCCAAAGGGATGCGTGCGGACCAGCGGCTGACGGCCGTTGCCGGCCATGACGCCGGCGGGAATATCGCCACGGGCCTCGCCGCGATTGCGCGCGACCGCGGCGACGCCGGCATCCGTGCGCAGGTGCTGATTGCGCCGCTGCTCGACCCGAGCATGACGCGCATCGGCCCGTACACGATGCATGCGACACCCGCCATCGACGCGTTGGCGGCCAGCTATCGCGCGTATCTGCCCACGGTGTCGCAGCGCGTTCATCCGTATGCCGCGCCGCTCGAATCGTGTCGCCTCGCCCATCTGCCGGCCACGTTCATTGCGACGGTCGAGCATGACCCGCTGCATCTCGAAGCCGAACATTACGCGGCGTCGTTGATCGCCGCGGGCGTCCCCACGGAATGCGCGCGTTATGCCGGCACGACACGCGCGGGCATCGTGACCCATCCGCCCGTGCTGCTTGCAGTCAGCGGCTTTCTCCAACGCCATCTCGCGGGCCGCTAACGGCCGCGAATGCATGCCCATGCATTTCATCCACCCAGGAGCGTTCATCATGAAACTCAACGGAAATACGATCTTCATCACCGGCGGCACGTCGGGTATCGGCCGTACGCTGGCGGAAGCCTTTCACCAGCGCGGCAACAAGGTCATCGTCGCCGGCCGTCGCAAGGCGCTGCTCGATGAAATCGCGAAGCAGAACCCCGGCATCGACACCGTCGAGCTCGATATCGGCGACGCGGCGCAGATCCGCACGGTCGCCGCGCAATTGATCGAACGCTATCCGGCGCTGAACGTCGTGATCAACAACGCGGGCATCATGCCGTTCGACGATGCCGGCGGGCCGCTCGACGACGAACAGGCCGTCCGGCTCGTCACCACGAACCTGCTTGGCCCGGTGCGCGTGAGCGCGGCGTTCGTCGAGCACCTGAAGCAACAGCCCGACGCGACGATCATCAACAACAGCTCGGTGCTCGCGTATGTACCGCTCGCCGCGACGGCGCTCTATTCGGCGACCAAGGCCGCGATTCACTCGTACACGCTGTCGCAACGCTTCGCGCTGCGCGATACCAGCGTGCGCGTGCTTGAAATCGCGCCGCCGTGGGTCGACACCGATCTCGTGCACAAGAGCGGCGACCCGCGCGCGATGCCGGTCGACGCGTTCGTTGCCGAAACGCTGAAGCTGCTCGAAACCGCGACAACCGAGGTCGTCGTCGAGGCAGCCAGGCCGTTGCGCGCCAACGCGGGGCCGAACGAACACGCATTCGTCGAGCAGTTCAACCAGTTCATCGCCGAGAACCCGATTCCCGTTGCATGACAGCAGCACGCGCCACGCATGCGCGGCGCAAGAAGTCGTACTGAAGACGCTTTTCCCGTCACCCAGACGTGTCGTTCCGGACCATCGAGCCCGGGCGAAAGCAAACCGGAAAGAACGGAACGACACCCTAAACCATCGGAGTCCGAATCATGAGCAAGGAACCTGAAGCAAGGAACATCGCGCTCGTTCTCGATGCGCTCGACACGTTGTTCAACAAGAAGGATTACGAGAAGGCCGCGCAGTTCTGGTCCGACACCTATGTCCAGCACAGCCGGCACGTACCGGCCGGCCGCGCCGGCCTGTTCGGCCTCGTCGACTCGATGCCCGACCTGCGTTTCGAGTACGACATGGTGGCCGCCAACGGCGATTTCGTGTGGATCCACAGCCGCTACAGCCACTCGGCCTCGCCGACCGCGCTGATCGCGCTGGATATCCTGCGGATCGAGGGCGGGAAGCTGGTCGAACACTGGGACGTGCTGCAGAACGAAGCGGCGCGCAGCGAATCGGCCGGCGGCCATCCGATGTTCGGCGACCAGTTCGGCGACGAGCGCTAACGCGCACGCGACACGCCGCTCGATACACGGAGGACGCAATGAACACGCTGCTCGAACAGGCCATTCAGGCCCATGGCGGGATCGACAACTGGGAAAGGTTCCGCACGGTTTCGGCGGAACTCGATATCGGAGGTGCCGTCTGGCACCTGAAAGGCCAGCCGGACCTGTTCCAGCGGATCGAACTGGCTGCCGACCTGCGGCGCCAGCACGTCGCGCTCACGTCGAAGGCCGGCGGCTGGCGCGGCACGTTCGAGCCGGACGTGGTCGGCATCGGCGCCGTGAACGGCGAGCCGCCGGATGAGCGGCACGCGCCGCGAGACGCTTATCGAGGGCATACGCAGCAAACCCGCTGGGATCGCCTGCATGCGCTGTACTTCACCGGCTACGCGCTCTGGACTTACCTGGCCATTCCGTTTCTCTACGCCCGCCCGGGTTTCCAGACGGAAGAACTGCCCGACTGGCACGAGAACGGCGAAACCTGGCGGCGCCTGAAAGTCACGTTCCCGGATGCGATCGCCAGCCACAGTCGCGAGCAGGTGTCCTATTTCGGCGAAGACGGGCTGCTGCGCCGCCACGATTACACGGTCGACGTGATGGGCGGAGCGCGCGGTGCCAACTATGCGTCCGGCTATCGCAATGTCCGCGGCGTGATGGTGCCGATGTCGCGCCGGGTCTTTGCCTACGACGAGGCCATGCACAGGATCGACGAACCGCTGCTGGTGTCCATCGACTTTCGCAGCATCGATTTTCATGCTGCGTAAGCGTGCGCCGGAGAGTGTCAGCCGCTGTTCCTTGCGCTGACCGAAGCGAGCCTTGTCCTTTCTCGAGTATCGTTGAGTGCCGCGGGTGGGCGTCGCATGCATTCGGATTCGGTTTCGAGTGGATCACGGCTGCATTGCTTGTGCAGACAGGCGGGTACGCGTGATCGACGCCCGTGGACCGATCATTGCCGCCCGGTGGCCGTGCGCTTCGGAAACCGGGCTACCTTCGAAGGAGAAAGTTCATGTCGGATTCCTCTCTCATCCAGGTCGCGATTCTCGACGACTACCAGAACGTCGCGCTGGACCTCGCCGATTGGTCTCCGTTGCAGGGTCGTGCGAGCATCACGGTCTTCAACGACCACCTGGCGGATGACGCACAGGTCATCGCGCGCCTGAAACCGTTCGACGTGCTGTGCGTGATGCGCGAGCGCACGCCGCTTACGCGAGCCATCATCGAGCAACTGCCCAATCTCAAGCTGATCGCGTCGACCGGAGCCGGCAACGCGTCGATCGACGAAGCGGCGGCGGCCGAGCGGAACGTGAAGGTTGTTCACACGGGATACGCGTCCACACCGACCATCGAATTCACCTGGGCGATGATCCTGGGCCTGGCCCGTAACCTGGCCGTCGAGAATCGGGCCGTGCGCGACGGCGGGTGGCAGGTCGCACTCGGCACGCAACTCGCCGGCAAGACGCTGGGCCTGCTCGGGCTCGGCAGGGTCGGTTCGGCCGTCGGCGTGATCGGCCGCGCGTTCCGCATGAACGTGATTGCGTGGAGCGAGAACCTGACGGCGGAGCGCGCCGAGTCGAAAGGCGTGCAACGGGTCAGCAAGGATGAGTTGTTCTCGTCTTCGGATTTTCTGTCGATCCACGTTCGCCTGAGCGAACGGACGCGAGGCCTGGTCGGCGCTGCCGAGCTTGGCCGGATGAAACCCACGAGCCGCCTCGTCAATACGTCGCGCGGCCCGATCGTCGACCGGGCTGCGTTGCTCGCCGCGCTCGACAGCGGGCAGATCGCCGGGGCGGCGATCGATGTCTACGATACCGAGCCGCTGGAACCCGCTGATCCGTTGCGCTCGCTGGACAACGTGCTTGCCACGCCGCATATCGGCTACGTGACACGCGAACTGTACGAGACGTTCTACGGCGACACCGTGCGCAACATCGTCGAATGGCTCGACCAGACGCAGCCCCCTGCGCTTCCGTAACCGGCGGGGTAACCGGGGCGGTCGACTGCATCCGCGTCGGGTCATCCGGGATCGAACGGCTTCCCGACATGCGTTGATCGAATGACAGGGCATGCGATGCATGGCCCGATGCGAAAGGCCGCGCTCCGATTCGGGCGCGGCCTTCCGCTGCATCGTTCATTCTTCGTTCGGCGTTCGGCGGACAGAAGCGCCACCGTCGAACGTGCCGAGGCGCCGCTGCTCAGTGCGCGGCCGCCGCCGCATCGCTCGATCCCCCCGCCTTGCCCGGCTTGGTGATCCAGATGAGCGGGATGATGACGATCATCACGATCGCCGCGCCGTAGAACACGTCGTTCAGCCCGAGCATCGCCGACTGCGACTGCACGACGCGATCGAACAACGCATACGACGATCCCTGGCCGAGCCCGAGCAGCGAATGGTAGCTGTCCATCTGCGCATTGAAGATCGGGTTGGTCGGGCTCGACTGCTGCGTCAGGATCTCGTGGTGCGTGATCGTCCGGTTGTTCCACACGACACCCGCCAGCGAGGTGCCGATGCCGCCGAAGAACATCCGCGCGAAGGTCGACAGGCCTGCCGCGGCGGGCACTTTTTCAGGCGGCTGGCCGGACAGGATGATCACGGTCAGCGGCGCGAAGAACAGCGCCATCGGGATACCCTGCAGCAGCGTCGGCAGGATGATGTAGCCCTCGCTGATGTCCGTGAAGAAGAACGTGCGCATGAAATAGACGGCCGCGAAGCCGACGAACGCGAGCGTGCCGATGATGCGTGCATCCGAGCGCGGCAGGATCTTGCCCATGATCGGCGCGCCGATCACCGCGAAGATGCCGAGCGGTGCCGTCGCGAGCCCCGCGTCGACGGCCCGGTAGCCGAGATATTCCTGCATCCACTGCGGCAGCAGCACGAGCGTCCCGAAGAAGATCCCGTAGGCAATCGCGATCGAGATCGTGCCGCCGAGGAAGTTGCGCTGCTTGAAGAGCGTCAGGTCGACGACCGGATTCTTGTCGGTCAGTTCCCAGATGACGAACAGCACCAGGCCCACGACCGCGACGATGGTCAGGATGACGATCGTGTTCGACGAGAACCAGTCGAGGTCCTTGCCCTTGTCGAGCATCACCTGGAGCGACGCGACCCAGACGATCAGCAAGGTCAGCCCCACGAAGTCGATCGGCAGCTTCCGGGTGGGCGTATCGCGCTTGCGGTAGAGGAACCAGACCATCGTGGCCGCGAACAACCCGACCGGGATATTGATGTAGAAGATCCACGACCACGCGTAGCTGTCGGTGACCCAGCCGCCGAGCGACGGTCCGACGATCGGCCCGGTCACGACGATCATCGAGAACAGCGATAGCGCGAGCGACGATTTCGCCTTCGGCCACGAACTGAGCAGCAGCGCCTGCGACATCGGGATCAGCGGCCCCGCCACGAGGCCCTGCAGCACGCGCGCCATCAGCAGGAACGGCAGCGACGGCGCGATGCCGCACAGCCACGACGCGAGCACGAACAGCAGGATCGAGCCGACGAACAGCCTGACCTGCCCCAGCCGCTGCGTCAGCCAGCCGGTCAGCGGGATCGCGACGGAATTCGCCGCGGCAAAGACGGTGATGACCCAGGTGCCCTCGTCGACCGATACGCCGAGGTTGCCCGAGATGGTAGGAATCGCGACGTTGGCGATCGATGAATCGAGGACGGTCATGAAACCCGCAAGGCCCACGCTCAACGAGCCGAGTGCGAGTGTCATCCCCGTCAGCGGAGGAGGATTCGATTGGTTGGCGGTCATGCTGATCATCCGGTTAGGTCAGGTCCGGCGCAGCAGGCGCACGCGGTGTCGCGCGCCGGCTCGCCGGGCGACGGGAAGTCATTGGTTGGCGGCGATGATGTCGGTGATCGCGGCATCGGCCTTGTCGCCGTATTTCGCGAACACGTCGGTCTTGTAGATCGATGGGGGATCGGCTTCCGGGCCGGCACTGCCCTGGTTCTTCACGTTGACGTCGACATTCATCGACAGCCCTACGCGCAACGGATGCTTTTCCAGTTCGCCGGCCGGAATCTCGATCCGCACCGGCAGCCGCTGGACGACCTTGATCCAGTTGCCCGTCGCGTTCTGCGCCGGCAGCAGCGCGAGCGCCGATCCGGTGCCCGGCGTGAAGCCCACCACCTTGCCGTGGTAGACCGCCGACGAACCGTAGACATCGGCCGTCAGCTCGACCGGTTGCCCGATGCGGATCTGGCGCAGTTGCCACTCCTTGAAGTTCGCATCGACCCACACCTGGTTCAGCGGCACGACCGACATCAGCGCCGCCCCCGGCGACACGCGCTGCCCGACCTGGACCGATCGCTGCGCGATGTAGCCGGTGACCGGCGCCGGCAGCGTCGTGCGGGAATAAGCCAGATACGCGTCGCGAACGCGCGCGGCGCTCGCCATCACGTCCGGATGCCGGTCGACGGTCGTGTTCGACGTCAGCGCGCGATTCGAGCCGAGTTGCTGCTTCGCGGCGTCGAGCGCGGCCTGCGCCGACCGGACGGCGTCCCGCGCATGCGAGATCTCCTCCTCCGACACGGCCCCCGTCATCCCGGTCGCCTGGCGGCGCCGCAGGTCGTCCTGCGCCTTCGCGAGATCGGACTGCCGCTCCGCGATGTTCGCGCGGTACTTGTCGTCGTCGACATAGAGGCCGTGAACCTTGCGCACGGTCTGGCCGAGATTCGCTTCGGCCTGCTGCAGCGCGATCTTCGCATCCGCGGGATCGATCTGCACGAGCGGTTCGCCGGCCTTCACGATCTGCGTGTTGTCCGCGTTCACCGCGATGACCGTGCCCGATACCTGCGGCGTGATCTGCACGACGTTGCCGTTGACGTACGCGTCGTCGGTTTCGACGTGATAACGCGCGTCGAGGAAGTAATAGGCACCGTAGGCGGCGCCGGCGATCCCGAGCGACGCGGCTACCAGTGCAAGCAGCGCGCGGCGCTTGCCCGGTTGCTTCGGTGCTGCGTCGGTCGGCTGTGAATCGGGGGTGTTCATGAATGGCTCCAGTCAAGGTTGAGGTTCAAGGTGTTCCGTTCGACGCGATCCAGCCGCCGAACCAATCGATCAGTTCGACGCCACGGGTCGGGACGGCGCGGGAATCGGTGTTTCGGCGCTCGCCGCGAGGCCGGCGCGCGAAGCATCGAAGCCGCCGCCGAGCGCCTTGATCAGCCCGATCTGCTGGCTGCGACGGCCCATCTCGAGATTCACCACGGCCGTCTCGGCCGCGAGCCGGTTGTCGTCCGCGTTCAGCACCTGCAGTTGCTGGTTGAGCCCAGACCGGTACCGGACGACCGCCAGTTGATAGGCGGTGGTTTGCGCATCCAGCGCCTTGCGTGCATCGACCAACTGGAGGTCGGTCGAGCGGATCTGCGTGACCTGCGTGGCGACGTCGGACAGTGCGCCGATCAGCGTCTGGTTGTAGGTCGCGACGTCGTAGTCGAAGTCCGCATAGCGGCCCTTCAGTTGCGCGCGCAGCGCGCCGGCGTCGAAGATCGGCAGGTGAATGGCCGGGGCCGCCTGGAATTGCCCGCTGCCGGCCGTCAGGAAGCGTCCCCAGCCGAATGCGTCGAGCCCGGCCGCCAGCGACAGATTGACGTCGGGATAGAACTCGGCCTTGGCTTCCTTCACGTCGTGAACGGCCGCGTCCACCTTCCAGTAGGCCGCGACGATGTCCGGCCGGCGCGACAGCAGGTCGGCCGGCAGGTTGTCGGGAAGTGCGACGATGTCGCCGCCGTGCAGCGACGGCTTGGCGATCTGGAGGCCGCGATCCGGGCCCGCGCCGAGCAGCGCGCCCAACTGGTAGCGCACGGTCTTGATCTGCCCGTCGAGATCGCTGACGCTGGAGCGGCTCGTCGCGGTGTCGCCGTAAGCGGTCTGCCGCTCCACATTGCTGTCGAGCCCCGCACTGACGCGGCCTTCGGTGATGTGCGCAATCGCCTCGCGGTTCGATACTTCCCGAACCTGGATGTCGCGCAGCGCATGGAGCAGCGCCAGCCGGTTATAGGTGCTCGCCACCGACGCGGCAAGCGTGATGCGCACCTCCTCGGCTTCCGCGTCCGCCACCTTTTCCTCGGAGACGGCCTGACGCAACCGCTCGCGGTTCTTGCCCCACAGGTCGAGATCCCACGACACGCTTGCCAGCAGGCTGTTCTCGCTCTGCCACGAGCCGCCGTACGGCGGCGGCACGATGCCGTTTTCGGTGTAGCGCTGGCGCGTCCACGTATAGCTGCCGTTCGCATTCGGATAGAGCGCGGATTTGGCGGTGCCGATGTACGCGGACGCCTTCTCGATCCGGGCGCGCGCCTGGTCGATCGTCGGATTGCCGCGCAGCGCTTCGTCGATCAGCGCCGACAACTGCGGATCGCCGAACTGGCTTGCCCAGTTCATCGCGGGCCACTTGCCGCCCTCGGCCGGGAGGCTCTGTTGCGACTCGAACTTCGTCGGGGCCGCCATCTGCTTGTCGCTCTTGATGCCTGCGTAGTTCACACAGCCGGCCAGGCTGAACGCCAGCGCCGCCGCGGCGATCCATCCCTTACGAATGCCCGACTGCGGCCGGGGGCGCGAGTGATACGTCGTCGTTTCCATTTCCATTTTTTCCTTGAGTCATCAAGTCATCGCACGATCAATTAGTGCATATGCACACATTAGCCAGCCAGGTTTCGCGCATCAATGTCTGTAACTGCATGAATGAGTTGCCGGGGCGGCTAACTGTCCGACGCGTCGTGCGTCATGCGAAACAGTTCGCGACGCAGGTGAGCCGCCTGTTGCGATCCGAAATCGCGTTCGAAGCTGGCCTGTGCGGCCGCCCAGTGAACGGCCGCTTCAGCGAGCTTCCTCGATCCATGCGCGGTCAATACGACCTGGAGCCGACGATGGCGCTTGCCTTCCGCAGGCGCGGCCACCAGGCCACGCCGCAGCAACGGCTTGAGTGCCCGCACCAGCGTCGTTCTGTCCATCACCATCGCTTTCGCGAGTTCGGCCATGGTCATGCCGGCCGTGACGGCGAGCGTGCCCAGGAGGCTGAACTGCGTGGGCGTGATGTCGACGGCCGACAGGTGGTGCTCGTAGAGCTTCGAGATATGCCGCGAAGCCTGGCGAAGCGCGAAACAGTCGTCGTCAAGGAGGTCGATCGAGTGCATGCGCACAGCGTAGTACCCGGCCCGCCGGAGAACGATGGCGGGCGGGTTATCAGATTGTTGCGGCTTCGTGCAGGAATGCGTGCAGGAATGGCGCGCGGACTGCGGCTTAACGGGTTCTCGAGGTTTCGAAGAAATCGACCGCGTAGTCGATGAAGGCGCGCACCTTGGCCGGCAGCAGCGTCCGGTTGCTGTAAGCGAGCTGAAGCTCGATGCTCTCGTCGACCAGCGGGAAGTCGGCGAGCAGCCGCAGCAGCTTTCCGGAAGCCAGGTCGTTTTCGACCAGCGCCAGCGGCGCGATGCCGATGCCCATTCCCTGCAGCACCAACTCGCGGTTGAACGCGGGACTGTTGGACGAAACGTCGAAGCTCAGCGCAATGGCGAGTTCCTGCCCGTCGATCCGGAAGCGCAGGTCGGGACGGCGGATCGACGGCGACAGCGGCACGAAATGGTGCGTGGCCAGATCCGACGGATGCGCGGGTGTCGATGCCGTCTTCAGGTAGTCGGGCGTCGCCACGATGACCACGGGAATCCGGTCGAGCACGCGGACGACCGTCGTCTCGCTCATCAGCATGAAGGGGACGACAATGGCCAGGTCGTACCCTTCACCGACCAGGTCGACCGGCCGCTCCGTCAGCGTCACGTCCAGCGTGACCTTCGGATGGGCCCGCTTGAATCCTGCAATCAGCGGGACGAGCCGCTGTATCGTCGCAGTTGCATGCGCGACCAGGCGCAACACGCCCTGGGCCTCCCGCGTCTGGTTCGCGACCTCCGCCTCGACCGTATCCACCTCTTCGAGAATACGCACGCAGCTTTCGTAGAACCGCTCCGCGGCTTCCGTGAGCGATAGCCGGCGGGTCGTCCGGTTCAACAGCCGGCACCCCATCCGCTGTTCGAGCGCCGCGATCGCTTTCGACACCGCCGGCGGCGCCATGCCGTGATGATCGGCCGCCCGGGTGAAGCTCTTCAGTTCGACCACCGTTCGAAAGATACGCATGCTTTCAATGTAATCCATGGCCACATCTCGAGAACGGGTAGAAGTCAGACGCAACACCGGTATGCGTCACGTGTTTTGTTGACGCGGGACGGAGTTGCAGCGTGCCGAAACAACCTCGCGGCTTGTTCGCTGAAATATAGCAAAACCGGCAGGCCGGACCGACGCAAGCGCGCGTGGATGCCCGCGACCGAACGCATCGCGGCAACTACCACGACTGCCAGTTCCTCCGCTGTCCTTGCCCCGTTGACCTTGTCGGCATCGCTGGCGCGCCGCTTCGACCGGCGCCGCGCTCGACACGCAGTCGGACGCGATGCGCGCGTTCGCTTCGAGACCGCCGCTGGCTGGGGCGGCGGCGCTTTTACGACCGCTTCCCTGCCCTCGAATCGACAGCGAGTCGCATGAGAACGGTCTGGACGGTAGCGTCACGCACGTTTCGGTAGCGGCGAGTTTTGATTGGTAATCGTGCTGTTGTGATAAGAAAAGTTATCCGGATAGCCGCTTCAATTTATCCAACTGAGTGTTCCGTGACGGAAAAATCGGGATGCGGTATTGGTCGTATTTCGACCGTGTTGTCGTGAACGATGGCGATGGTGATGGCGATCGCCCACGCGCAGTCACCGCCCAGGCTTCCGGCGATCGGCCCGGCTCGTCAGGCCGTGGAAAAGTCGATCCCGTCGATGAGATTGCACCCCGCTTCAAACCCGGCCTCCCCTGCATTTGTTCCCGCGACGCAAGACTGTTGCTCCACGGCGGGTGTTCGAAGCCGGACGCGACGCGCCTACAGTCTGCCCATCGGATTCATCGATCCGGTCGGCACTGAAGCCGAACACCCTTCACCTATCGAGGCATGTCATGAGCGCATCCAAAGTCATCATCGTCACCGGCGCATCGCAAGGCATCGGCGCGGAAACGGTCAACGCCTTCCGGGCACGCGGCCATCGCGTCGTCGCGACTTCCCGTTCGATCGGGCCGTCGAACGATCCCGATCTCGTCACCGTCGCGGGCGACATCGGCGATCCGGCCGTCGCGCGCCGCGTGGTCGACGCGGCAATCGAACGCTTCGGCCGCGTCGACACGCTCGTCAACAACGCCGGCGTGTTCATCGCGAAGCCGTTCACGCAGTACACCGCGGACGACTACGCGCAGATCACGAGCGTCAACCTGAGCGGTTTCTTCCACGTCACGCAGCGCGCGATCGCCGCGATGCAGCAGCACGGCAGCGGGCACGTGGTCAGCATCACGACGAGCCTGATCGATCACGCGAACAGCAACGTGCCGTCGGTGCTCGCATCGCTGACGAAAGGCGGATTGAATGCGGCGACGAAGTCGCTCGCGATCGAATATGCGAAGGCCGGCATCCGCGTCAATGCGGTGTCGCCGGGCATCATCAAGTCGCCGATGCATGCACCCGAAACGCATGCGACGCTCGCGTCGCTGCACCCGGTCGGCCGCATGGGCGAGATGAGCGACATCGTCGACGCGATCCTGTATCTCGACTCGGCGCCGTTCGTCACCGGCGAGATTCTGCACGTCGACGGCGGCCAGAGCGCCGGGCATTGAGCCGCGGTGTCGAAAACGAGCCGGCGTGCCTATCGCGATGCGCCGGCTCGTTTGGTGCGTGTACCGCCCGCCTTCTTGGCGGGCGCACGCTCCAGATGCTCGACGAGAAAATCGACGAACACGCGCACGCGCGACGACAGAAAACGCGCATGCGGATACAGCAGCATGAACGGCCGCGACCGGCCGCCAAGGCCGGGCAGCACCTCCACGAGCGTGCCGGCGCGCAGGTCCTGTTCGACGATGAAGCGGTAGGTCTGGAACAGGCCCGCACCGCTGCGCGCGAGCGTCACGCCGGCGAGGACGTCGCCCGACGTGCTGTAGTTGCCGGTCGTCGCGATTTCGATCTCGTCCGATCCGTCGTCGAACAGCCACGGAATCGGCCGCCCGCTGCTCGGCAGCTCGAACTGGATGCATTCGTGCGCATGCAGATCGTCGATGGCGCTCGGCATGCCCGCGCGCTTCAGGTAGCCGGGCGTGGCGACGATCACGAGTTCGGCGTCCTCCAGCTTGCGCGCGACCAGGTTCGAATCGGCCGGTGCGCGGCCGCGAATCGCGAGATCGAAGCCTTCTTCGGCGAAGTCGATGTTGCGGTTGCTCAGGTGGGTTTCGACGCGCACGTCCGGATAGCGCTCGCGAAACGCGGGCAGCAGCGGCAGCACGCGATAGTGCCCGTACGGCGTCGGCATGCTGATCCGGAGCACGCCGGCGGGCGTTGCCTGCTGGCCGGTCGCTTCGCGTTCCGCGTCGACGAGTTGCGACAGCGCATCGCGGCATTGCTCGAAATAGCGCCGGCCGGAATCGGTCAGGCGGATCTGCCGTGTCGTGCGCACGAACAGCCGCACGCCGAGCCGCTCCTCGAGCCGCGCCACCGACCGGCTGACCGCGGCTGGCGTGACGCTCGCCGCGGTTGCCGCCAGCGTGAAACTGCCGAGTTCGGCAGCGAGACAGAACAGCTCGATGCTGCCCAGCAGCAGGTCGTCGAATTGTCGTTGCATGGGGCGGTTCCTGCCATCTCCGGCGTGAGGCGCGCGATGAAGCAACGAGTGTGCATGAATATCGCGCGGGAAACCAGCCGGCGCGCGCGGCGCGATTCGTTACACGGTGTCCCGAATCAATTGCGCCGCTGACATTTACCGGCTTCGGCCGCATGACTAGAGTGACTGACAGGCAACACCGATCGCCCGATCCATTTTCCCGCAAGGAGAACGACATGACCGTCGAACAGAAACTGGCCGAACTCGGCCTCGCGTTACCCGAACCGCCGAACCCGCTCGGCAGCTATACGGCCGTCAGCGAAGCCGGCAACCTGCTGTTCGTGTCGGGACAACTGCCGCTCGTCGACGGCAGGGTCGCCTATACCGGCCGCGTCGGCGAACAACTGAACGTCGACGAAGGCCGCGATGCCGCGCGGCTTGCGGCGCTGAATGTGCTCGCGCAAATCCGCAGGCATCCGGGCGGGTTCGAGCGACTGCGCAAGATCGTGCGCGTCGAGGGGCACGTGAGCTCCGCCGACGGCTTTTTCGGACAGCCGGCCGTGATCGACGGCGCGTCGGACCTGTTCGGCGCCGTGCTGGGCAGCAAGGCGGGACACGCGCGTTCGGCGTTCTCCCAGCGCCAGTTGCCGGCCGATGCGGCCGTCATCCTCGTCGTGATTGCCGAGATCGACCCGGCGTGACCAGTCGGCCGCCTTGCGGGGCGGCAATCGCGTACCGCGGGCGTTTCCGCCCGCCCCTCCCCGCAGGCACCGCGTGCTCCCGCCCCTGAATATCAGGGATTGATCGCCTGAAAGCCTTGTCCAGCAATGCCCGACGCGTTCCGGATACATTGGAATACAAAATAGCGCATGCGATTTAATCGAATGCGCTTGACGTGGATGATCGACTCGATGAAACTCCATCGCATGCGATCGAATCGCATCTGAGAAAACCCTGCCAACTGACGGAGCAAATGATGAGCAAGATCGAAAAAGTGCTGTACACGGGCAAGACGCATACGACTTCGGGCGGCCGCGACGGCACGGCTCGCAGTTCCGACGGCCGCCTCGACATCCAGTTGTCGTCGCCGGGCAGCGCCGGCACCGGCACCAACCCGGAGCAACTGTTCGCGGCCGGCTGGTCGGCCTGCTTCATCGGTGCGATGCAGCTTGCGGCGCGTGCCGCGAAGGTGACGCTGCCGGCCGATCTCGCCGTCGACGCCGAAGTGGATCTCGGCACGGCCGGCAACGCGTACTTCCTGCAGGCCCGGCTGAACGTGAGCGTGCCGGGGCTCGATCGCGACGTCGCACAACGCATCGTCGATGCCGCGCACCAGACCTGCCCGTATTCGAAGGCGACGCGCGGCAACATCGACGTCGACATCCGTATCGCCTGAACGTTGCATCGGGCGGCCGAGCGCCGCTTTCCCGCATCCCATCCCTTCTTGTCGAGGTGAATCATGAAGACCCAACTGATCGCTGCCGTTCTCGTGGCTGTTTCTGCAACTGTTGCCGCCCCGGCGTTTGCCGACGAAGCCGGCGTGTCCCGCGCGCAAGTGCGTGCCGAACTCGTCCAGCTCGAACAAGCCGGCTATCGGCCGGGCCGCGCGAACGATCCGCACTATCCGGACGACCTGCAGGCCGCACTGACGCGTGTTCACGCGAACGACGCCGTGACGGCCGAGGCATCGGCATCCGGTTACGGCCGCGACGCCATCGCCGCCACGCAATCGGGCAGCCGGCCCGCGACGCGCACGGCCGAGCGCTCGATCTACTTCGGTCATTGAACGAAACCGTGAACGGCGCCGGTTGCCGGCGTGCGGTGCGCGACTCCTGAGTTCGTGATTTCTTTTCGAGGGGAATGATGAAGACCCAACTGATTGCCGCCCTCCTGGTTGCCGTGTCGGCCGCCGTCGTCGCGCCGGCTAACGCCGGCGAAAGCACCGTGACGCGCGCGCAGGTGCGCGCGGAACTGGCCGCGTTGCAGCAGGCCGGCTACCTGCCGAACCGCCCCAACGATCCGAACTACCCGGACAATCTCCAGGCGGCGCTGAGCCGGATTCACGACAGCGGCGCCGGCGCGGCCGATACGATGGCATCCGGTTTTGGCAACGATGCCGATGGCGCGACGCAGTCCGGCAGCCGCAGCGCGGTTCGCACGGCCGAGCGCTCGATCTATTTCGGTCATTGAGCATTGCACGACGGAATCGGCCGTCCACGTTCGTCATATGAAGCGCATGCGATGTAATCGCGTGCGCTTTTTCTATTTTCGGCGCCCGGATTTGCATCGATGTTTCCCGGACATGGCTCGATCGTCCGGCGCGAAGTACGGCAACGTGCCCCGCGCAAATGACGCGATCCCTGTCGCTACGGCGCTACCCGCCCGGCCGATCCCGGTCTATTCTGTGCGACACGAAATCATCAATCGAGGAGCAGCCGATGCCGGATGCCACAACCGGAAATGCGACAGGTAATGCACACCCGCTCGACCATGTCGTCTGGAATGCGCTCACGGGCAAACAGCGCCGCTTTGCGCTCGGCAACGACCGCGCGCTACGGTTTCCAGCGGCCATTGCGCCGTTCGCCGCGATCGCCGACACGGGCCCGGCATCGTTCGACGCGTTGCGCGAACTGATCGCCGCGCACGGGCCGGCGGCATTGGTCACGCCGGACGAGATCGAGACTCCAGCGCGATTGTCGGTGATCCGGCGCGCGACATTGCTTCAAATGATCTGGCAAGGGGCACCCGACCCGACGTATGCATCGGAGCATGTCACGCTCGCCGAAACCGATGTGCCGGACATGCTCGCGCTGACCACGGCCGCGCAGCCCGGCCCGTTCGGCCCGCGCACGATCGAGCTCGGCGACTATATCGGCGTGCGCAGCGAAGGCCGGCTGGCCGCGATGGCCGGCGAGCGGATGCAGATCGATGGCTATACCGAGATCAGCGCCGTCTGCGTGGATGCCGCGTTTCGGCGGCAAGGCCTGGCGGCGCGGCTGATCCGGTCGTTGATTGCGGCGACCGGGGCGCGCGCGGAAACGCCGTTCCTGCACGTCCTCACGTCGAACCAGGTCGCGATCGAGCGCTACCTCGCACTCGGTTTTGTCGTTCGTCGCGAGATGAACCTGCTGGTGCTGGGCGACGAGCACGCATGACAACGCGGCCGACGCGATACGCGCGTCGGCCGCGTTGCTGCCAGTGCGTTTATTCTTCGGTCGACCGGATCAGGTTGCCGCGCAGCGTGACGATCGCCTTCTGCATCTTCGCGAATTCGTCCGGCTTCAACCCGGTGGCTTCGACCAGATTCATGTCGATCCCCTTCTCGCGCACGCGGCGGCCGCTCTTCGTCAGGCTGACGAGCACCTGGCGTTCGTCCGACGGATCGCGGTGCCGCTCCAGGTAACCCATCGCCTCGAGCTTCTTCAGGATCGGCGTCAGCGTATTGGATTCGAGGAACAGCTTCTCGCCGAGCTGGCCGACCGTCTGGTTGTCGTGCTCCCACAGTGCAATGATCGTGATGTATTGCGTATACGTGAGGCCGAGCTCGTCGAGGATCGGCTTGTAGGCCTTGCCGAACGCGAGGTTCGTCGAGTAGATCGCAAAACACAGGAACTCGGACAGCTTCGGCGCGGCGAGCGATGGGGCTTCGGTCGGTTTCATCAACTTCCTCCAGCAACGCGAACGGTCGCAGATAAGCGCATTATATATCGCGTGCGATATTATCGGAAGCATGATAATCGGTCTCGATGAACCGGCGGGATGGCGCGCCGCGGCCGGATCGCCGTCAGTCCTGCCGGCGGCGCTTGCCGGTCTGCAGGCGGCTTTCCGACAATAGCGAGCATTGCACCGGATGCGCGATTTCGGTCGCGAGCCCGCCTGCGGCAAACAGCAGGATCATCAGCCAGCGTTTCATGCGTCCTCCACGACCGACAGGCTCGCGCCGTCGGCGACCGTTGCGTCGAGCGCATACGGATCGATGCCGTCGAGGCAGCCGAGATTGACGCGCCAGCATGCGGGGTCCTTGCGCGTCTGATGGAACGGATAGACGCCGCAACGGCTGCAGAAATAGTGACGGGCCGTGCGCGTGTTGAAGCGGTAGCACGTTAGCGCGCCCTCGCCTTCGACGATCTTCAGGTCGTCAGCGGCGAACATCGGGCTCATCAGCGCGCCGCGTCGGCGGCACAGGCTGCAGTTGCAGCGGGCCGCCGGCGCAATCGCCGTTATCACTTCGAATTTGACAGCCCCGCAATGGCAGGACCCTTTGAACCAGGTTGCAGACATGATGGGCTCTCGAAGAGGTCATGCCTGCTTTATAGCGGATGCCCGAACACGCGTTGTATCACGCTGTATCCGGGGTCAGCCCAGATACAGAACATTGCAAATCGGCGGCGGCCGGAGCACGTTCTGCGCGGCGATCCGCGGCACGATCGCCGGCACGTGCCCGCAGCCCGTGGATCGCGATCAGTCCAGTGCGTGCTGCAAGCGCTCGATCGCAGCCCGCGTTTCGCGTTCGAGCGTCGCGAACAGCTCGGCGGCCGGCAGCGGGCGGACGAGCGGCGCTGCCTGCCCGGCCCACTGCGCGCCGTAGCCGAATTCGCCCTTTGCCTTCGCGGCCGCATGCAGCGCCTTGCCCGCGTCGTACGCGATCGGATACGCGGGCGTGGCCGGCGCGTGCGGGTCGTCGCCGAGCGCGGTCAGCCGGTTCGCGATGCCGCGCGCGACACGGCCCGAGATCGCGGAGGTAAACGTCGTGCGGCGCGCCGCGTCGCCGAGGATCGCGCGGCGATAGCCGTCGTCGATCGACGTCTCCGGGCACGCGACGAACGCGGTGCCGAGTTGCGCGGCCTGCGCACCGAGCGCAAGCGCAGCGGCGATGCCTTCGCCGTCCATGATGCCGCCGGCGGCGATCACGGGCAGCGCACATTCGCGCGCGATCAGGCGCGTCAGCGCAAACGTGCCGAGGCGATCGTCGTGGGCGGTCGAATCGAACACGCCGCGGTGCCCGCCGGCTTCGATGCCTTGTGCGACGATCGCGTCGATGCCGGCGGCGGCGATCTGCCGCGCTTCGTCGAGATTCGTCGCGGCCGCGAACAGCGTGATGCCCGCGCGCTTCAGGGCGGCGATCACGTCCGCGGACGGCAGCCCGAAATGGAAGCTGACCACGGCCGGCTTTTCTTCGGTGAGCATCGCCTGCATTGCGTCGTCCGCGACGAAGCTCGTATAGATTTCCGACAGCGATGCGGGCGGCGTCGCGCCGTATTCGCGGAACGTGGGTGCGAGCCAGTCGAGCCACGCGCGTTCGACGGCCGCATCGGCCCGGGCCGGACTGTGGCAGAACACGTTGATGTTGAATGGCCGGTCGGTGAGCGCGCGCGTGTCGCGGATCATCTTGCGCGCGCCGTCGGCGTTCGTCGCGCCGACACCGAGCGAGCCGAGCCCGCCCGCGTTCGACACCGCCGCAGCGAGTGCCGGCGTGCTGACGCCGGCCATCGGCGCCTGGACGATCGGTGCGCGAATGCCGAGCGTGCGCAACAGCGTCCGGTTATCGGTCGAGTGATTCATGTCGGTTGCCTCCTGCGATATCCGCAATCGAAATGCATCGACCGCATGCGGGTCGATGCGCGTTGGTCGGGGCCGGCAGGACGCGCGTTCGTCGTTCTTTGCGCGCAGCCGGTCATGTGAAAGCGGTGTCCAAAACGATCGCCCGCCTTGAGATGCGGCGTCCGGAACGCGTGGCGAAGGTGTGCGTTGTCGCCGCTTCCGTGCGCGGCACCTGCCACTGCGCCCATCCTACGCCAGCCCCCGATCCGCAGGCCCGCCGCTAACGGCGGCGCGCCCAGTGCGCGAGCACCGCACAGGCCGCCAGCAGCACGCCCGTCACGAAGAACACCGAATGCAGGCCGAGCGCGACACCGATCTGCCCGCCGATCACCGGGCCGATCACCTGCCCGCTGAACTGCGCGGACTGCAGGTAGCCGAGCATCTGCCCGGTCGCGCGCTCGTCGACCGATTGCCGCACGAGCTTGCCGATCGACGGCAGCAAGCCCGCGAGCGTCATGCCCATCAGCACGCGCAGCGCGGCAAGCTGCCACCAGTGCGTGACGAACGCCTGCGGCACCATCGCGAGCGCGGTCAGCAGCAGGCAGCCGACGATCACGTTCCAGCTGCCGATCCGGTCGGCCAGCGCGCCGAGCCGCGCGGCGGTCAGCATGCTGCCGAGCGCCGAACACGCCATCACGACGCCGGCGACGCGCGCGAGGTGATCGCCGCCTACGCCGAGGCCGCCGATATAGATCGTGATGATCGGCTCGATCGACATGTTCGCGAGCAGCACCATCATCGCGGTCACCAGCAGCGCGGCGACCGCCGCGCGATTCGTGCGGTGCGCCGTACTCGCGGCCGCGCCGGAGCTGCGCGCTTTCGCGTCGGTGTCCGCGTGGAAATCCTCCTTCACGACGAAGATCGTCAGCAGCGCGGCGACGGCGATCATCGCGCCGCCGGCGAAGAACGTGCCGCGAATGCCGACCCAGCCCGGCAGCAATCCGCCGACGAGCGGCCCGACGAGATTGCCCGCAAGCGCGCCGGTCGACAGGATGCCGAGCGCCCAGCCCGCGCGCTCGCGCGGGGCCTGCGTGCCGACCATCACGGTCGACGCCGACGCGTAGCCGCCGACGAGCCCCGCGATCAGTCGCAGCGCGACGAGTTCGACCACGTTGTGCGCGATGCCGATCAGCGACATCACGATGGCCATCCCGATCGCCGCGCGCACGAGCATCGGCTTGCGGCCGAAGCGGTCCGCGAGGCGGCCCCACAGCGGCGCGGTGACGGCCGTGCCGAGAAACGTCGCGCCGAACGCGATGCCCGACCACTGGATCACGGCCGACTGCGTGTCGACGCCGAGCTGCCGCACGTACAGCGGCAGGAACGGCAGCAGCATGCTCAGGCTGACGAGCGTCGTGAACGACCCGAACACGCAGACTGCGAGATTGCGTCGCCAGTAGCGCGTGTTGCGTTCGGCATAGCTGGCGGGAGTCGGTTCGGCGCGCGCCGGTGCCGGGGTCCGGAGGATGGTGCTCATCGCGCCCTCGCCGTGGCAATCAGATCGACCGCAAGCGCCAGCGCCAGCGCGGCGGCGCCGACCGCGAACAGCGTTTCGTAGCGGCCGCCGCTCGATGCGAACAGGTAAGACAGACCGTACGCCGCCACCGCCTGCATGACGGCGAAACTGGTCGTCGCGCCGCGCCACGCGCCCTTCGCGACCGACGGATGATGCGCGAGCAGTTCGTTCACGCGACCCAGCGCGAGCGGCACGATGCCCGGCGTGAACGCGCCGACCAGCACGCTCGACACGATCAGACCGCCCGGCCCGAGCCCGAACAGCGGCAGCGCGACGGCGACGGCCTGGATCGCGAACGCGGCACGCAGCGCGCGGCCGAAGCCCGCGCGATCGGCCAGGTGCCCGCATGCGAGCGGCCCGACGATTGCGCCGAGCCCGTACAGCACCCAGTACTGCGCGCCCGCGTCGACGCCCTTGCCGAGCCCGCGCGCGACATAGTCGACGAGGAAGATCATGTGCGGGACCAGCCCGACCGCGTTCAGTCCGTATTCGACGTACAGCGCGCGCAGGCTGCTGGTCGGCACACCGCGCGCGTGCGCAGGCGCAGGCGCGGCCGCGGCGGGTGGCGTATCGTCGGCGGGCCAGCCGCGCCATGCGACGGCCGTCAGCAGCAGCGACACTGCCGCGAGCCCGACCCAGGTCGCGGTGAGGCCCTGCCGCAGCAGGATCGGCACAATCGTGCCCGATGCCGCGATGCCGAGACCGATTCCGGTAAAGATCCCGCCGCTCGCGAAACCGCGCCGCGCGGGCGGCACGTGCGCGAGGATCGTCGGCGCGGCGAGCACCATCAGGGCCCCGCCCGACAACCCGGACGCGAAACGCCAGACGAAGAACCACAGGAACGACACGGGCAGCGCGCACGCGACGAACGCGAGCGTCGCGAGCAGCATCATCGCGCGCAGCACGCCGGTCGAGCCCATGCGCCGCGCGAGCTGGCCGGCGACGAGCGCGCCGGCCAGGTATCCGCCGAGGTTCGCCGCACCGAGATACGCGGCCGTCGACGCGGGGAACCAGTGCGCGCCGATGATCGCCGGAAGCAGCGGCGTATACGCGAAACGCGCGAGGCCGATGCCGATCAGGCTGGCGCTGGCGCCGGACACCGTGCCGCGCCACACGTTGAACGCGGCCGCACGGGGCCGATCCAGAAGCGCTTGCTGCATGTTGACCTCCCTTTGCTGGACGGGCGCGAGCGTGCGGCCGTCGGTTGAAGGAAGTCTAGATTGAGTCGATTGTCGGGAGAATCCATGTCATACGGAAGCCATTCTTCCGCAATCCGGCTCAATCGCCATCGGTAATCGTGGCGAGCCGCGCGAAGTGCTCGCGCAGCCTCGGTGTCGCGAAATCGACGAATGCGCGCACCTTCGGGACCGACAGCCGACCGTAAGGTGTGACGAGATGAATGGGCAACGGCGCATGCTCGCTGCCGCGCAGCACGATCCGCAGCGACCCGTCGCGCACCTGTTCAGCGACGTGGTAGGAAAAAAGCCGCGTGACGCCGTGGCCCGCGACCGCCGACGCCACCGCGCCGCGGATCGTATTGACGATGAAGCGCGGCGCGAACTGTACGACCTGCGGGAGCGCAGACGGCCCGGCCGGCGGGAAGCTCCACGAATCGAGTCCGAAGTGCGTCATCGAGATGATCCGGTGCTGCGCGAGATCGGCCGGCGTATCGATCGGCGGATGCTTTGCGAGGTAATCGGGCGACGCGACCACGACCCGCCGCACCGCGCCGACCGGAATCGCGACGAGCGTGGAATCGGACAGATGTGCGATACGCAGCGCGACGTCCATCCCTTCGTCGATCAGGCTGACGGGACGGTCGAGCAGTTGCAGGCGGATCGACACGGCCGGATGGCGTTCGATGAATTCGTCGAGCAGCGCGCGCAGCACGTCCTCGCCCGCGGCGACCGGCGCGGTGACCGTCAACATGCCGCGCGGCGCCGAGCGTTCGTCGGCGACCAGCATGTCGGCTTCCTCGAGATCGGACAGGATGCGGCGGCACGCGGCCGCGTAGCGTTCGCCGGCCTCGCTCAACCGGATCGTCCGGGTGGTCCGGTACAGCAGCGCGGTGCCCGTGTGCTCCTCGAGAAACGCGATCGCGCGGCTGACCGCCGCCGGCGACCGGCCGAGCCGCCGGCTCGCGCCCGCGAGGCTGCCCTCGTCCAGCGTAGCGACGAACACCTTCATCGCATCGATTCGATCCATGGCGTGTGAGTGGGCGCGAGCGGTCGTGTAATGGGCGGCGGGCCAGCGAGCGTGCAGTCTACCGCACGCAGGCGCGGCGCTTCGCCGGGGCGATGCTGCGCTCACCGTTTTGGCCCTACAATGCGCACACGAAGAAACCGCACGAACGGCCGTCACGACGCTGCGTTCATCGAACGCCGTGTCCGACATTCAAGCGGTTCCGTTGAATAACGAACAACACTCGTACAGCACTCATGAAAAGAAGAACATTTCTCGCGCTACCCGCCGTGGCGGCGTCCGGCATGCTCGTCGGCTGCGCCGATTTTGGCCCCGTCACCAAGCAATGGATGAAGGATTCGAAATACGACGAAACGTTGTCGACCTTCCTGATTACCGCGGACGGCAAGCAACTCGTCGTGCTCGGCACAAAGTACCACTACATCTTCGATATGCCGCCGGGTCTCGCGACTGTGCTCACGGCACCCTATCGTCCGAAGCTTCAGACGGCGTTCCTCGATTTCGAGGCGCACGGCGAGCGGATCACCGGTCGTTACGCGATGCGGCTCCGCTATGCGGATGCGCCGGACGGCTCCGAGATGCGCGAGCGCGCGCTCGCGGACGGTTTCAAGGAAGCGTACGGTTCCCTGGAGGAAGAAGGCACGATCAGCGGCAAGCGCTACCTGCCGAACGAGGTGACGCCGTCGTCGGTGCCGCAGGCGTTCAATCGTCCGTACCAGGTCACGGTGACGGAGAAGCTATCGGCAGTCGGCAAGGGCGCCAAGCTGGCGTTGTCGCCGATCACGATGGCGGCGGACGGCGTGGTGGGGCTGCTCGGCGTCGCGCTATTTCCGTTCGCGCTTACCGCATTCATCGTCATGGCGAGCTAGGGCCGGCGCATCGCGGGCTGGCCGCGATGCGTCGACAACCCCGCGACACACCGGAATCCAAGATGAAATCTCCTGCCCGAAAGATGTTCCGGATCGGTTGCCTGGCCGGTTGCCTGGCATTCGCGCAACATGCCTTCGCCGAAAGCGACTGGGACGCCGCGCGCCATGTTCGTACCGGCTGGGTGTTCGCGTCGATGAAGGAAAGCGACGTGCGGCCGACGCTCGATCGCGCATTGAAGGACCAGGCGCGCTGGGCCGACCTGCCCGGCAACGGACCCGATGCGGGCAACTTCCGCTGCACGAAGCTCGCGCTGCCGCCGCCGTCGGCCGAAGCGCAGGCCGCGTTCGATGCGGCGCTGGCGCCGCGCGGCCGCGACGCCGATATCGCTTATGCGAAAGCAGCGTCGCTCGGTTCGTGGCGCGCGGCCGCGCGTCTGGTGAACAGCTCGCTCGACGACGAGGATTGGGAGGGCGCGCAGCCGGCGATCGCGTGGCTGCTCGTTCATCACGTGCCGGCCGGATACAACAAGCTCGCGGACGTGCTGCAGGCGATGTCGGGCTACGACGGCGAAACGCCCGGCGAGCGCACGCGCGGGACGATCGCGTCGTTGCGCTGGCGCGCGGCGCGCGAAGGCGACCCCGTCGCGCAGATGGAAATGGCCGATCTGTTCGAGAAGCTGGGCAAGACCGACCTCGTCGCCGCGCTGCGCGCGTGCGCGACGCAGCAGAATGCGGGACTGAAATGACGCGCGCCGGTACGCCGCCAGTGAAATTCGGCGTACCGGCGCGAGCAACGACGTTGCCGCGTCGGACTTCGTACCGCACCGCGTGCGCCTCGGTCGGCCGCGGCAGATCCCGGCGCAGCAGCATCGTCTCGAGTGCGCGGTTCGTCAGCGACGTATCGCGCCGCGCATTACGGCGCAACAGTTCCGCGCGCGGCTGTTCGAGGTAGACGAGCGTCACGTCGGCGCCGTACGCATACGGCAGGTCGGGCGTCTTCTTGCGCATCGGCGGCGACAGGTTCGTCGCGTTCCACACGAACGGCTGCCGATCGCGCCCTTGCGCGAGTGGTTGAGCTGGAGCGCGGCAATCCGGTGCGCGTGTTTCATGGCGCGGCGTTCGTGCCCGCGCCTTGAGCGCGCCCGATTCAGCCCTGTCGCGGCGCGGCATGGAATCCATGCTGCGCCGCCACGCACTTTACCGCGAGCGAAATTCGAGTTGTCGAATCGGGAATTCCCTATTGGCCCCCGACGCTTCAGACTCCGCAAAAGCAGTCCAGACGGGCTGCCAGAACGACAACAAGCAAACGGAGATCCCCATCATGCTGCTCGATTACCTGGTCATGCTGGTCTATGCGCTGACGATGCTCGCGCTCGGCTGGTACGGCATGCGCAAGGCGCGCAACCGGAACGATTTCCTGGTCGCCGGCCGGCGCCTCGGCCCCGGGCTGTATCTCGGCACGATGGCCGCCGTGGTGCTCGGCGGCGCATCGACCATCGGCACGGTCAAGCTCGGTTACCAGTACGGGTTGTCGGGGCTGTGGCTGGTCTTCATGCTCGGCCTGGGGATCATCGTCCTGAGCCTCGTGTTTTCGCGGCAGATCGCCCGGCTCAACGTCTTTACCGTCACCCAGGTGCTGGAGCAGCGCTATCAGGCGTCGTCGCGGTTGATCGGCGGCATCGTGATGGTCGCGTACGACCTGATGGTGGCCGTTACCGCCACCATCGCGATCGGCTCGGTCACCGAGGTGGTATTCGGCGTCCCGCGCATCGCGGCGATACTGTGCGGCGGCGGCATCGTGATCGTCTATTCGGTGATCGGCGGCATGTGGTCGCTGACCCTCACCGACATCATCCAGTTCGTCATCAAGACGATCGGGATCTTTTTCGTGCTGCTGCCGCTGTCGATTCACGACGCGGGCGGCCTCGCGCGGATGCAGGCCGTGCTGCCGGCGGGCTTCTTCGATCTCGGGCACATCGGCCTGGAAACCATCGTCACCTACTTCCTGCTGTATTTCTTCGGCGCGCTGATCGGCCAGGACATCTGGCAGCGCGTGTTCACCGCGCGCAGCGAGACGGTCGTGCGTTACGCGGGCCTCGGCGCGGGGATCTACTGCATGCTCTACGGCGTGGCTTGCGCATTGATCGGCGCGGCCGCACGCGTGCTGATACCGGATCTCGCGGTGCCCGAAAACGCGTACGCCGAAGTGACGCGCCAGGTCTTGTCGACGGGCTTGCGCGGCCTCGTGGTGGCCGCCGCGCTGTCGGCCATCATGTCGACCGCGTCCGGCTGCCTGCTGGCGGCCGCCACCGTGCTCCAGGAGGACGTCTATGCGCGGTTCATGCGCGCCGGCGGAGCCGGCACCCTGTGCGAGAGCCGCCTGTTCACGCTGCTGATGGGCGTGGCGATGCTCGTCCTCGCGTGCATGGTCAACGACGTCATCGCCGCGTTGAGCATCGCGTACAACCTGCTCGTCGGCGGCCTGCTGGTGCCGATCGTCGGCGCGCTGCTGTGGCGCCGCGCGACCGCCCGCGGCGCGATCGCCAGCATCGTCGCGGGCAGTGTCGTGGTGGTGCTGTTCATGGTGCTCGACGGCGTGCTCGCGACCACGCCGATCGTCTACGGGCTGGCGGCCAGCCTCGTGACCTTCGTGGCGGTCAGTCTCGCCGGGCGGCCGGCGGCGGCCCTCGAACCGCAATCGGACTGAACGGCCCCCCTTCCCCCAAGCCAGGAGACGACTCATGCCCCACGACTTCCCGCAACCCCTCGACGCGGCCGAGATTCCGCGCTTCGCCGGTATTCCCACGTTCATGCGCCTGCCGGTTTTCGACGATCCGGCGCAGGTGCAGATCGCGCTGGTCGGCGTGCCCTGGGACGGCGGCACCACCAATCGCGCCGGCGCGCGCCACGGCCCGCGCGAAGTGCGCAACCAGTCGAGCCTGATGCGCCGCGTGCATCACGTGAGCCGCATCGCGCCGTACGACCTCGCGCGCGTCGGCGATCTCGGCGACGCGCCGACCAATCCGATCGACCTGCTCGATTCGCTCGCGCGGATCGAACGCTTCTATCGGCGCATTCATGCGGCCGGCGCGGTGCCGCTGTCGGTCGGCGGCGACCATCTGGTGACGCTGCCGATTTTCCGCGCGCTTGCCGCCGACCGGCCGATCGGCATGGTTCATTTCGACGCCCATTCGGACACCAACGACCGCTACTTCGGCGACAACCCGTACACGCACGGCACGCCGTTTCGCCGCGCGATCGAGGAAGGCCTGCTGGATCCGGCGCGCACGGTCCAGATCGGCATCCGCGGCTCGGTCTACTCGGCCGACGACGAAGCGTTCGCGCGGGAATGCGGGATCCGGGTCATCTCGATGGAGGAATTCGTCGAGCTGGGCGTCGCGGCCACGATCGCCGAGGCGCGCCGCGTGGCGGGCAGCGGGCCGACCTACGTCAGCTTCGACGTCGACGTGCTCGATCCGGCCTTCGCGCCCGGCACGGGCACGCCCGAAATCGGCGGCATGACGACCCTCGACGCGCAGCATCTGGTACGCGGGCTGCAGGGCCTGGATCTCGTCGGCGCGGACGTCGTGGAGGTGTCGCCGCCGTTCGATGCGGGCGGCGCCACCGCGCTGGTGGGCGCGACCATGATGTTCGAGCTGCTGTGCCTCCTCGCCGATGCGGTCGCCGCGAGGGGCTGAAACAGGCCCGGGGGATCGCGCGGCGGCGCCGGACGGGCTATAAAAGAGGCTCGTCCGGCAGCAGCGAGGATCTCCATGCTTGGCAATCTTTCCAACGTCGACCTGCGCTTGCTTCGCACCTTCTGCGCGATCGTCGAGGCAGGCGGCTTTACCGCTGCCCAGGTGCGCCTGAACACGAGCCTGTCGCGCCTGAGCGTGCTGGTGCGCGATCTCGAAATGCGGCTGGGCTATTCGCTGTGCCGGCGCGGCAGCAGCGGCTTCCAGCTCACCGACGAAGGGCAGGAACTGTACGAGGCCGCACAGGGCTTGTTCGGCGACATCGAGCGGTTTCGCGAGCAGGTCAGCGGCCTCGGCGGCCGCGACCGGGAGACGCTCCAGCTCGGCTGTGTCGACGGCGTGATCGGCCAGCCGTGCGCGCCGCTGCCGCTCGCGATCCGGCTGTTCCGCGAGCGCGTTCCCGGCGTGCGCGTGAACCTGCATACGCAACGTCCGGACGAGCTCGAACACGCCGTTCTCGAGGAGCGCCTGCAACTGGCGGTCGGCGCATTTCATCATCGCCTGTCCGGGCTGCGATACCGGTTCCTGTTCCGCGAGGAACAGAATCTCTACTGCGCGCGCGAACATCCGTTCTTCGCGCGCCGCGACCCCGAACCCGAACTGGACGAAATCTGCGCCGCCGACTATGTCGGGCGCGGCTACATGGCCGAGGGCCAACGGCCGCACGGCCTCGTCTTCAGTCACGGCACGAGCGCCTACAGCATGGAGGCCATCGCGACCCTCGTGTTCAGCGGCACCTTCGTCGGCTACCTGCCGACCCACTACGCCGCCGCCTGGGCTGCCGAGGGACGCTTGCGCGCGATTCGTCCGGCGCAGCTCGCCTACTTGTCGGCGTTTCATTGCGTCACGCGCCAGGGCGCCGAGCCGAGCGGGACGCTCGATGCGTTTCTCGCCGCGCTGGACGACGCGCAATCGGCGCTCGGCGGCGCGTGATCGCCGCGCGCCGGGCCGCACGGCGCGCCAGCCTTTCTGTCCGGGAAAGGACGCTTGAAGCTTCCTCAATTATCGCGAGCGGGAAAATCGCCGACTATGTGCCGGACGATGGGCGCAGCCCGCGCATCCGGCCTTTCACGGGCCCGCGCGGCGGCTGCCGCCCGATCGTGCGGCCGGCCTCTCGCCGGCCGCGGATGGCCTGGCCACGCGCCGCGGCATACCGATAATCAGGAGACACGATGAACAGCCAATCCCTCGACCTCGGCGGCGACGCGGGCGGACACGCGTCCGCCGCGTCGTCGGCCCCCCGCCTCGACACCGATGCGGTGCCGCGCGCCGCGCGCGGCATCACGCTCGGCGATTTCATGGACGACCTGCCCGTCGGTGCGCTGCACCGTTTCGTCGTATGGGTGATCGGCGTCGGGCTGTTCTTCGACATGTTCGAGATCTTCCTCGTCAGCACGATCGGCTCCGCGCTGCAGCACGAATACGGGCTGGACCGGCAGAGCGCCGACTTCAAGCTGCTGCTCGCGTCCGCCTTCATCGGGATGTTCGTCGGCGCGATGTGCCTCGGCAGCCTCGCCGACCGCATCGGCCGGCGCAAGGCGTTCCTGCTGACGCTCGTGTGGTACAGCGCGTTTTCGCTGCTCGGCGCGTTTTCGGTGAACGCCGACATGCTCGTCGCGTGCCGGTTCCTGACGGGTATCGGCGTCGGCGCGATCTACCCCGTTTCCGACAGCTTCCTGTCGGAAATCTTGCCGAAGGAAAAGCGCGGGCGGCTCGCCGCGTGGGCCTATACGACTTCCTATGTCGCGGTGCCGCTCGTCGGTTTCCTCGCGCTGTGGCTGAACCCGCTGCATGTGGCGGGCGTGGCCGGCTGGCGCGTCATCCTCGCGATCGGCAGCCTCGGCGCCGTGTACGTGCTGTTCGTCCAGCACCGGCTGCCGGAGAGCCCGCGCTGGCTGCTCGCGCAGGGCCGCACCGCCGACGCGCATGCGGCGTTGCGGCGCTTCGCGGAAGGCACCGGCGTGCGCGTGCCCGAGCACTTCGCGGAATCGGCCGAGCCGCAGCGGCCGCTCGGGCTCGGCGAGCGCATTGCGCTGCTGCGCCGCGAACCCTACGGCGCGCGCTACCTGATGCTCGCGATCTTTCACCTGTTCCAGGGCTTCGGCTACTACGGCTTCGGCACGCTGGCCGGCACGGTCGTGAAGAGCCGCGGCTTCGACGTGACGGACAGCACGCTGTTCATCGCGCTGTCGTTCATCGGCTATCCGATCGGCTCGCTGCTGTCGATTCCGCTGCTCAACTGGATCGAACGCCGCACGCTCGTGATCGCGTCGATCCTGTCGATCGCCGTATTTGGGCTGTGCTTCGCGTATTCGGGCAATACCGTGCTGATCGTCGGCTTCGGATTGCTGACGACCTGCGCGTCGAACGTGTTCAGCAACGCGTATCACGTGTACCAGGCGGAGATTTTCCCGGCGCGCGTGCGCTCGACGGCGATCGGCAGTACCTACTCGCTGTCGCGCATCGTCAGCGGCGCGCTGCCGTTCGTGTTGTTGCCGGTGCTCGGCAGCTACGGCGCGGGCGCGATGTTCGGCGTGATCTCGATTGCGCTCGGCATCGTCGCCGTCACGCTGCGCGTACTCGGGCCGCTGACCACGCGGCGCAGCCAGGACGAAATCAATCCGGTGTAACGCGGCGACCGGCACGGGGCGCACGCAGGCGTGCCCGTGCGTCGTCGTTTCTTCGCGCTCAGCGCGCCGACATGAAATCGAACAGCTTCGCGATGTCGGTCGTCAGCACGGTGCCCGCCTTGACGCCGACCCACAGCGTGCGCGTTGCCCACGCATCATCGAGCTTCACGACGCCGAGCCGCGCCGCGCGCTCGCCGGTTACCGCATCGCGCGGCAGGATGCCGATCCCGAGCCCGGCCTCGATCATCCGGCTCACGCCGTCGAAGTTCGACACCTGGATCCGCAGCTTCAGCGAGCGTTCGGCCGCGAACGCCGCGTCGGTCATCCGCGCGAGCAGCGAGCTGCCGTCGCTGAGGCCGACGTAATCCTCGTCGAGCGTCTCGGCGAAACGGATGCTGGCGCGCGCCGCGAGACGGTGCGCACGCGGCACGAGCAGCACGAGTTCGTCGCGCCGGTACAGCCGGCGCTCGATGCCGGGCGCCGGCACGTTGTCGGCGAACACGCCGAGATCGGCCTTGCCCGACGCGAGCGCGTCGACGATCTCGTGGCTCAGCCGTTCTTCGAGGCTGACCTTGATGCCCGGGTTGTCGGTGAGAAAGGCCGCGAGATCGACCGGCAGGAACTGGACGATCGCGGACGTGTTCGCCCATACGTGGATATGGCCGCGCACGCCGGCGACGTAATCGCTCATCTCGTGCGCCATCCGGTTGACCTGGTCGATCACCTTCGCCGCATGGTCGAGCAGCGCGCGGCCCGCGGGCGTCAGTTCGACGCCACGCGCGTGCCGGACGAACAGCGCGCTGCCCGTCACGCTCTCGAGTTCCGCGATGCGCTTGCTGACCGCGGACAGCGTGAGCTGACCGTGTTCGGCCGCCTTGGTCAGGCTACCGTGCTCGGCGACGAGCGCGAACACGCGCAGCGACTGCAGATCGAAATGAAGCGGATTCACCATGTGATGGGTCCTGGGAAGGCCGTACGGCGCGCGCCATCATCGCGGCAGCCTGACGCCGATCATACGCCCGGCCGTGTCTGCGCGATACGGCGCGGCTAGCGCGGCGCGATCGCCTGCAACGCGGCGAGCATCGCGCCGTCCGGCTTCGCGAGATCGTCGAGCACCGCGAAGTGCTGCATGCCGGGCAGCCAGGTGCGCGCGATCCGTTCGCCGGCCGCTTCGCACGCTGCCGCGTATTCATGCGCTTGCCGGACGAGTTCGGGCAGTTCGGCGTCGCCGACCGCAACGACGGTCGGCGCGCCGGGCCCGATGTAGCGCAGCGGGCTGTACGCGTCGACTTCGTGCGCGCTGAGCCGCAGCTTGTCGTTCAGGCAGCACAGCGAGATCGGTTCGAGATCGACGAGCGGGCTGATCGCGAGCGCTGAAACAACGGCCGGATGCGCGCGATGCATGGCCGTCAGGTGGCCGCCCGCCGAATGTCCGCTCAGATGGATCGGCCGGTTCGCGGTGCCGAGCCCGTCGGGGTCGGTGACGAGGAAATCGAGCAGCGCGCCGATCTCGCCGACGATGTCGGTCATCGTCGCGACCGGCGCGAGCGTGTATTCGGCAAGCACGACGTCGAAGCCGCGCGCGAGCGGGCCGCTCGCCGCGTACGCGAAATCCTCTTTCGTGCAGTGTTGCCAGTAGCCGCCATGAATGAACACGAACAGCGGCGCGTCGGGCTGCCCGCACGGCAGCCAGTCGAAGCGCTGCGCGGGCCGCGCGCCGTAACGCAGGTCGCGGCGGCCGGGCGTCGCGTCGTAAAGCGCCGCGCTGCGCGACTGGCACGATGCGAGCAATGCGGGGAAATCGGGAACGGCTTTCGTGTTCAGGTAGGCGGCGTCGAGCGCCGCGCGGTCCATGCCGCGATAGAGGATCGTCATTCGGGGAGTGTCCGGGGCGGGTTGCGGATGTGCGGGGCAGGTTCGTCGCCTCGCTGCGAAGGCATCGGCCGAACCGACGCCTCGCACCATTATCGGCAGCACGGCCGGGTCGGGCTATCCGGATTCGGCGGGGGCGGCGCGTGCCTGTCCGCTTTCGGCGAAAGACTGCGACGCCCGGTGCTCGCGCGACCGGCACGATGCGCCGAAGCGGTGCGGCCGGCCGGCCGCCGCCGGTCAGATCAACTCGGAGATCTCGATCAGGTTCAGGTCGGGGTCGCGCACGTAGACCGAACGGATTTTTTGCGTCGCACCCGTGCGCTCGACGGGCCCTTCGACGATCGGCCATTCGACGCGCTTCAGGTGTGCGATCACGTCGTCGAGTGGTACCGACGCGATGAAGCACAGGTCGAGCGCGCCGGGCACCGGCACATGCGCTTTCGGTTCGAACTCCGCGCCGCGCACGTGCAGGTTGATCTTCTGGTTGCCGAAGCGGAACGCAAGCCGGCCGGCGCCGAAGGTTTCGAGTTGCATCTGCAGCACCTCGGTGTAGAAATGCTTCGTCCTGTCGGGGTCGACGCAGGTCAGCACGAGATGGTCGAGGTGATCGATCAGCGCCATGGAATTCGCTCCTGTGTTCCTGTTCATGAGAATGCGCGTTGCGCGGGCATGTCGCCGGCGTCGGCGCGCGGTGGCGGATGAAGATCCGAGCGGCGCCCGGCCTTCAGGATCTGGCTCGGCACGTCGTGCCCGATCAGCGCGGGCAGCCGTGCCGACGCGGCCAGGATGGCCGCGAGATCGATGCCCGTATCGTAGCCGTCGAGTTGGAGCATGTGCACGAGTTCCTCGGTGCATGCGTTGCCGGTCGCGCCCGGCGCATACGGGCAGCCGCCGAGCCCGCCGAGCGACGCGTCGAAGCGGTCGATGCCCGCGTCGAGCGCCGCGAGCGTATTCGCGAGCGCCATCCCGCGCGTATTGTGAAAATGCAGCGTGAGTTGCAACGCGCCGAAGCGCTCGCGGGCGCGTTCGGACAGATCGCGTACCTGCGACGGAAACGCCATGCCGGTCGTGTCGCACAGCGTGAAGCTGTGCACGCCGAGCTCCGCGAAGCGCTGCATCCACGCAAGCACGGCCTCGGCCGGTACGTCGCCTTCCATCGGGCAGCCCATCGCGGTCGACAACGACACGTTGATCGCGACACCCGTGCCGCGCACTGCGTCGATCACATCGCGCAGCTGCGCGAACGACTGCTCGCGCGTCATCCGCAGGTTCGCGCGGTTGTGGCTCTCGCTCGTCGACATCACGAGGTTCACTTCGTCGACGCCGCACGACAGCGCGCGCTCGGCACCGCGCACGTTCGGCACGAGCACCGTATAGACGACGCCCGGTGCGCGCGCGATGCCGTGCATCACGGCCTCCGCGTCGCGCAATGCGGGGATCGCCTTCGGCGACGTGAACGACGTGACCTCGATCTTCGCGTAGCCGCACGCGCTCAATGCATCGACGAGCGCGATCTTGTCGTCGGTATCGACGAACGCCGCTTCGTTCTGGAAACCGTCGCGCGTCGCGACTTCGTGAATGTAGAGCCGTTTGCGTTGCGTGCTCATGATGTCGCCTCCTGTATCCCGTCTCCGGTTCAGATCACGCCGCGCGTGCGCCAGTCGCCGCGCGTCGCCGCATCGATGCCGATCGATTCGAGCACCGCATCGGTATCCGCGCCGAGCGCGGGCGCCGCGCGCTCGATGCGCCCGGGCGTCGCGCCGAGTTTCGGCACGATGCCCGGCACCAGCACGGGCGTGCCGTCGGGGAGCGCGGCATCGACGATCATGTCGCGCGCGCGGTAATGCGGATCGGCCGCGATGTCGGCCACGTCGTAGATGCGCCCGGATGGAATGCGTGCTTCGTTCAGCGCGGCGAGCACGTCGTCGAGATCGTGGCGCGCGCTCCAGTCGCCGATCGCCGCGTCGATGCGCGCGACCTGAGCGACGCGCCCGTCGTTGTGCGCGAGCGCGGGATCGCTGCCGAGATCGGGCCGGCCGATCAGCTCCATCAGCCGCCGGAAGATGCTGTCGCCGTTGCCGGCGATCAGCGCGTACTTGCCGTCGCGGCAGCGGTACGCGTTGGTCGGCGCGATGCCGGGCAGGCTGCTGCCGGCCGCCTCGCGCACCGCGCCGAACGCCGAGTATTCGGGCAGCAGGCTTTCCATCAGGTTGAACACCGATTCGTACAGCGCGACGTCGACGACCTGCCCCTTGCCGCCCTGCTGCTCGCGATGCCGCAGCGCGAGCAGCACGCCGATCACGCCGTGCAGCGCCGACAGCGAATCGCCGAGCGAGATGCCGACGCGCACCGGCGTGCGGCCGGGCTCGCCGGTCAGGTGCCGCAGGCCGCCCATCGCCTCGGCGATCACGCCGAAGCCGGGACGGTCGCGATACGGGCCGGTCTGCCCGAAGCCCGACACGCGCAGCATCACGAGCCCCGGATTGATCGCGGACAGCGCGTCCCAGCCGAGCCCCCAGCCTTCGAGCGTGCCGGGCCGGAAGTTCTCGATCAGCACGTCGGTTTCCGCGACGAGGCGGCGCACGACGTCCTGCCCTTCGGGCGTGCGCAGGTCGAGCGTGAGCGAGGTCTTGTTGCGCGACTGCGCGGCCCACCAGACCGATGTGCCGTCGTGCAGCAGCCGCCATTTGCGCAGCGGGTCGCCGAGGGCGGGCGGCTCGACCTTGATCACGTCCGCGCCGAATTCGCCGAGCATCCGGCCCGCGAACGGCCCGGCGATCAGTTGGCCGAGTTCCAGCACGCGGATGCCGTCCAGGGGTCGCGTCATGGCTGTCTCCGATGAAATCGCGTTGTCGATGACGGCGATCATGAACGCGTTCGCGCATCGCGAAAATCGATCGATGCTCAACCAGCCTTTCCGAAACGGAAAGGCGCAGGTCGATGCGATTGCCGCATCCGTTTTTGTGCGCGGTGCGTCAGCCTTTCCATACGGGAAAGTGCGCTCGCGCAACGGTCAAACGACACCGTGCGCGCCGCCGGCAGAATCGAAGCCGTTCCGCGCCCGCCGGGCGCCTGCCAGCGAGACCCGCCATGTTTTCTGTTTCTTCTCCCGCGAAGATCGTGTTTCTCGATCGCGCGACACTGTCGCCGCAAACCGTGCTGAAGCCGTTTCCGTTCCCGCACGTGTTGCATGCGTTCGACCGGACGGCCGCGCATGAGGTGGCCGCGCGCATTGCCGACGCGGACATCGTCGTGACCAACAAGGTGCGGCTCGACGCTTCGGCACTCGCCGCTGCGCGGCGCTTGCGGATGATCGCGATCGCCGCGACAGGCACGGACATCGTCGATCTCGACGCGTGCGCGGCGCGCGGGATCGTCGTGAGCAACATTCGCGGCTATGCGGTCCGCACGGTGCCCGAACATACGTTCGCGCTGATCTTCGCGCTGCGCCGCAGCCTCGTGGCTTACCGCGACGCGGTGCGTGCGGGGCGCTGGCTCGACAGCGGACAGTTCTGCTTCTTCGATCATCCGATCCGCGACCTGGCCGGCTCGACGCTCGGGATCGTCGGCGACGGCGTGCTCGGGCGCGCGGTGGCCGGCATCGCGCGTGCGCTCGACATGCGCGTGCTGTTCGCGGCGCACGGCGATGCCGCAGGTGACGACTACGCGCCGCTCGACACGCTGCTGCGCGACAGCGACGTGATCACGCTGCACTGCCCGCTCACGCCCGCGACACGGCACCTGATCGATGCGGCCGCGTTCGCGCGAATGGCGCGCCGGCCGCTGCTGATCAATACCGCGCGCGGCGGGCTCGTGGACGAAAACGCATTGGTCGATGCATTGCAGTCGGGGCAGATCGCGGGCGCGGGGTTCGACGTCGTCACGCAGGAGCCGCTGCCGGCCGTGCATCCATTCCACGCGATCCTGTCGCATCCGGCGTTCATCCTGACGCCGCACGTCGCATGGGCGAGCGCCGAGGCCATGCAGGCGCTGGCCGATCAGCTCGTCGACAATGTCACCGCGTTTGTCAGTGGTGAGCCGCGGCATGTGGTGTGACTCGTGCGATGCACGCCGCTGCGGGCGTTCGTTGCGACCGCACAAACGGAACGGCCCCGCTCGATTGCTCGAAGCGGGGCCGACTGATTGAGGGGCGGCTTACGCCAGCGACTCGGCACGTGACGGGTTCGTGCATCCGCCCTGTCTTGCGGCCGGTTTCTGAACTCCCGACGGGTTCTACTTTAAGGAATTCAGACCGCCAACGCTGTAGGGCTGGTCTGAAACTGGACGGGACGAATCATGAAAAACGTCCGGTTCGGCTGCAGCGCACCGCTCGACGCAAATTTCAGTATGCGGACATCTCGACGCAAGGATCGACCTTGGACGGCGAGCAGATGACCGAATACTTCGCGCTCTCGCGCATCAGCGCTTCGCCTTCGTGCAGCGCGATCTTGATCTCGGGGTGACGCTCGTATGCGAGGAATGCCGAGCACATGACCGCGGACATCACGACGAGGGAAAACACAAATTTTTCAAGGGTTTGGAAACGTTCAGGCATGGTTCGACCTTTCTCTCAGCCTGTGATTATACCTTGAAGTAAGGGTTTTCCCTATAACGCGACCCGCATACCGAGGATGCGCTCAACCGAAGGCCGACCGGGTGCTCGCGCCCTTTTTCTCCGTTAATCCGCGCTTAAGCGCCGGTCGAACAAGATGGGTCTACCGGTTGCGGCAACCTTGCCGCGCCGGCCGCCCTGTCCTTATCGGAGATCCTGACGATGAAAACCGCCCTTTCCCTGCTCGTCCTCGCCGCCGCGATCGCGGCGCCCGCCGTGTCGTTTGCGCAGACGGCCAACGGCCCTGTCACGCGTGCCGAAGTGGTCGCGCAGTTGCGCCAGCTCGAACAGGCCGGCTACAAGCCGCTGAAAGGCCAGTACCCGGACGACGTCCAGGCTGCCGAAGCGCGCGTCGCGCAATCGTCGGGTATTGGTGCGGAAGCCGGCGCGTCGAACGCGTCCGGCCGTCCGGCACTGCCGGCAATCGTGTCCGGCCAGGCTGGTCGCGGGCGCTGACCGGCTCGACCGGCGCATACTCGTGCGGGCAATCGCCGTCGATGGCGTGCCGTCAGCGGAAGGAACGGGACGGTGCGGCCTTCAAGAACGACAGACCGTGCACCGAAGGAAGAGAAAGGCGCGCCGCCGGTGTGTCATTTCGGCGCCGACGCGGCACTGGCCGCGTTGCCGGGCCATGCCTTGCCGATCTGGTCGATCAACGATTTCGCGGTGCCGGTTGCGAGCGCCGCGTCGACGCCTGACGTCTGCCACGAGCCGTCAGCGGCCTTCACGAAGGTCAGGTTCGCGCGCGACGGCGAGTAATCGGCATTGCGCCACGTGACGACGACGTCGCACGAGTACGTGCGATCGCCGAGCTTCTTGCAGTCGCCGTCGGGTTTCGCCGACACGACGTCGGCCGATACCGGCAGCGGCTGGCCGAACAGCGCGTTCAGGCCGCCGTGGTTTTCCGCTTCGAGCGCGCGGCGCACCGCGGCGTCGACGTCGCTCGATCCGGGGCCGTCGTGGAGCAGGTTGCAGGCGGCCAGCAGCGTCGATGCACAGCCGAGTGTCAGCAGCGTTTGGAACTTCATGGATATCCGTCAATCGGGTGAACGTCGGGGGGCGCGCGGCGACATGCATGAATGCAGTCGCCGTGCCGCTACGCCGCGTAGTCTGCAACGTCCGCGCGTCGTTCGCGGTATCCATTTGTAACCAATTGCACGGACGCGCTGCGGCACGGCGCGTCCGTGTGACGCCCGCGCCTACTGCCGCTCTTGCTTCACGCGGCTGACGAGCTGCGTCGGGCTCACGAACTGCAGCGCGATCACGACCCATACGAGCGTGATGGCCATGTAGATCATCGCCATCGCGTCGATCGACTGCGGCGCGCGCACGCCGGTCGAGAACACCGCGTAATACAGCGCGACGACGAGCGTCTGCGTGCTCGGGCCTGCGGTGAAGAACGTCAGCTCGAACATCCCGATCGTGCGCACCAGCACGAGCAGCCCGGCGGCGAGCATGCCGGGCACGAGCAGCGGCAGCAGCACGTAGCGGAAATAGCGCCACGTGTTCGCGCCGAAGATGCGCGCGGCGGCTTCGAGATTCGGATCGATCTGCTCGATGAACGGCGTCATCACGAGGATCACGAACGGCAGCGCCGGCACCAGGTTCGCGAGGATCACGCCCGACAGCGTGCCCGCGAGCCCGACCTTGTACATCACGGTCGCCATCGGGATCCCGTACGTGACGGGCGGCACCATCAGCGGCAGCAGGAACACCAGCAACGCGAAGCGCTTGCCGCGAAACTGCACGCGTGCGAGCGCATAGGCGGCCGGCACGCCGAGCGCGATCGACAGCAGCACGACCGCGCCGACGACCTCTACCGTCACCCACAGCACGCTCGCGAGCTGGAAGTCCTCCCACGCCTTCGCATACCAGTGCAGCGTGAAACCCTGCGGCAGCGGCGTGCCGAACCAGCGTGTCGCGATCGAGTTCACCGCGACGGTCGCGATCAGCAGCATCACGTTCAGCAGGAAAAACGCCATCAGCCCCCAGACGAGCGCCTTCCAGGCACGGCCGGCGAGGTTGCTTCTCATCTTCTGCGGTGTCCTCGCATTGACGGGCCGTGCGTCGGGCGAGCCCTGCTTCGGCGGCCAGGCCGGCGCGGCGTGATTGTCGGTCGCCATCAGCCCTTGCCCCCCGTCACCGGCCCCGTATAGAAGAAACGGCGCGCGCCGAGCATCGATGCGACCACCAGCAACTGCACGAAGCCCATCACGATCGCGATCGCCGACGCGAGCGAATAGTCGTAGCTCTCGAACGCGGCCTCGGCCGCCGCGATCGAGATCACGCGTGTCGGCCCGGCCGGCGCGCCGAGCAGCACGGCCGACGGGAACACCGAGAACGCCTGCACGAACGACAGGCACGCGGCCATCGTGAGCCCCGGCACGAGCAGCGGCAGGTAGATCTGCCGGAACTGCTGCCACGGGTTCGCGCCGAGCGTCGCCGCCGCGCGCGCGAGCGTCGGGTCGATGCCGCTGATGTACGACAGCATCAGCAGGAACGCGAACGGAAAGCCCGACACGATCAGCGACAGCAGCACGCCCCAGTAGTTGTGCGTGAGGCGCACTTCGTCGGTGTACAGGTGCAGCCCCTGCAGCGCCTGCGGGAACCAGCCGTTCGGCCCGAAGTACGTGAGCATCCCGTCGGCGACGAGCACCGTGCCGAGCGTGACGGGAATCACGAGCAGCGTCGTGACGAACTTCTGGTACGGCGAATTGCGGCGCAGCGCGAACGCGACGGGCACCGAGACGCCGACGTTGATCAGCGTGGCCGGCACCGCGAGCTTCAGTGTGACGAGCACCGTCGGCCACATCGCGGTATCGGTGAAGAACTGCACGTAGTTCGCGAGCGCGCCGCCGCCGTTCATCGGCTGGAACGACAGCACGAGGCCGTACGCGAACGGATAGATGAACAGCGCGACGATGAACGCGAGCGCGGGCGTGACGAGCCAGGCCTTCGCGTCGCGCGGCGTGCCGGCCGCGAGCGTGCTCATGCGGCCTCCCGGCGCGATGGCGCGGCGGTCGGGCCGCTCATGCCGGCGCTCCCGCATAGACGAGCGTGCGCGACGGCGCGACGCGCAGCCGCAGCCGTTCGCCTTCCGAGAATTCGCCCGCGACGCGCGCCCAGATCGGGCCGAACGGCGTGACCGCGCGGATCAGCGAATCGCGGCCGCCGTACTCGACCGTTTCGACCGTCGCGTCGAACGTGTTGTCGCCGGCGTCGTCCGCGCGCTCGATGTCGTCGGGGCGCAGCGCGACCACGACGTCCTTCGCGTCGAAGCCGGCCATCGGCAGGCCCGCGACGCGCACGCCGCCTGCCGTGACGTTCACGTAATCGCCAGCCATCCCTTCGAGCGTGAACGGCAGCACGTTGCGATAGCCCATGAAGCGCGCGACATGCAGGTTGTGCGGGCGCGTGTAGACATCCTTCGGCGACGCGACCTGCTGCACGACGCCCTCCTTCATCACGACGATGCGGTCGGCCATCGACAGCGCCTCGTCCTGATCGTGCGTCACGTAGATCGTCGCGCGTTCGAGCTGCGTGTGGATGCGGCGGATCTCCGCGCGCATCTCGATGCGCAGCTTCGTGTCGAGGTTCGACAGCGGCTCGTCCATCAGCACGAGCGGCGGCTCGATGACGATCGCGCGCGCGATCGCGACGCGCTGCTGCTGCCCGCCCGACAGTTGCCCGGGCAGCTTGCCCTCGTGGCCGACGAGCTGCACGAGTTCGAGCGCCTGCTGCACGCGCCGCCGCGTTTCCTGCTTCGGCACGCCGCGCATCTTGAGACCGAAGCCGACGTTGTCGAGCACCGACATGTGCGGAAACAGCGCGTAGTTCTGGAACACCATCCCGAAGCCGCGGCGCTCGGGCGGCAGCACGTCGATGCGCGTGTCGTCGAGCCAGATGCCGCCGCTCGTGAGCGGCTGCAGCCCCGCGATGCAGTTCAGCGCGGTCGACTTGCCGCAGCCCGACGGGCCGAGCAGCGCGATGAACTCGCCGCGCCGGATCTCGAGGTCGAGCCCGTCCAGCGCGGCGACCTGCGCACCCTCCGCATTGGTGAAGCTGCGGCACACGCCGTCGAGCCGCAACCGTTCGAAACTGTGCTTCATTACGCGAACTCCATGAACGCGGGCGCCGTGGCGCCCGCCGGTTCAAGCGTCACTTCGACTTCTGCGAGCCGATCTCGCGATCCCACTTCTGGAACGCGGCGACCATCGCCTGCGCGCTGAGCGGCTGCACGTGCGGACGATCGGCGAGCAGCTTCGCGTATTCGGGGCGGCCGAACTTGCGGATCACCTCCTGGCTGTGCGCGGGCGCCATCTCGAGCGTCACGCCCTTCACCGCCGGGCCCGGATAGAAGTAGCCGTCGTCGTAGGTCATCGCCTGCTGCGCCGGCTCGAGCAGGAAGTTCATCAGCTTGAACAGCACGTCGAGCTTTTCCTTCGGCACGCCCTTCGGGATCACCATGTAGTGCGCGTCGTTGACCCACGTCATGTTGTCGAACGACTGGACCCTGAACTCGGCCGGCACGATGCCGAGCGCGCGCGGGTTGAGGTCCCAGCCCGTGACGGTCACGGTCATGTCGCGCGTGCCCTCGCCGAGCTCCTTCATCACGGCCGACGTGCCGCCCGGGTAGTACGGCACGCAGTCGTTCAGCGCTTTCAGGAACGCCCAGGTCTTGTCCCAGCCGTTGATCGGGTCCTGCGGGTTCTTGTCGCCGAGCACGTACGGCAGCCCCATCAGGAACGTGCGGCCGGGGCCCGAGTTCGCCGGGCGCGCATAGATCAGCTTGTTCGGGTGCGCCTTGCACCACGCGAGCAACTGGTCGGGCGTCTTCGGCGGGTCGCCGACCTTCGCCGGGTTGTATTCGAGCAGCGGGCCGGCCGGCATGTAGGTCACTTCGAGGCCGAAGCCCTGCGCGAGATCCTGCATCTTGCGCGGGCCGGGCGCGTATTTGTCGAGCACGCCTGGGAACGCGGGCGCGTTGTCGGGCAGGAGCTTCTGCCACAGGTTCTGTTCGATGCCGGCGGCCAGCGCATCGGTGCCCGTCAGCACGAGGTCGATGTCCGAGCGCCCGGCCGCCTGCATCGCCTTGATCTTGCCCGGCAACTGCGGCGCGGGTGCATTCGTGAACGTGACGTTCGATACGAGATTCGGGTTCTTTTCCTTGAACGCTTCGATGGCCTTCTGCGTGAGCTGCAGGTTGCCCGCGACGTCGACGATGTTCAGCGACACGGGCGCGGCGATGGCCGTCGCGGCCCCCGCGGCCGACAGCGTGAAGCCCAGCGCGAGGGCGATCCGGCAGGCACGGCGCGCGATCGTGGTTGTGTTCATGTCTCCTCACTTCGGTCGGTGGATGGGACCTTTCTTTTCAGGAAATCATGACGGCGTTATACGATGTCGGTCAACAAAAAACCGTGATGCGCGGGGCGGGACTTTCCCTGACAAAAACCCTTCTGCGATGGTGTGATTCAACAGGCCGAACGGATGCCGGGTGTGCTGCGGCAGGTTGAATGCAGCGTGTTAGGACATCGTATGTCGGCGTGAGAGCAGAATCAGGCCGGTGCGTCGGGAACGCCCGGCCGGCGTGTTTCGTGGGAGGAATGCAACGTCGACCGGATATCCGGAAGATGTATCGAGCCCGTGCAGGTTATCGGCGCGCGGTCATCAGGACAAGGCCGCAGAGAATGGCTGCGTGAGGCAGGGTTTCAACGGGACAGGGACAATTCCCAGACCGCACTGAAATACTCAGCCAGTTCCTCGCTCGTGACACTGCCGTCGGCGACATCGACCATGAGGTCTTCGAGATCGGCAAGGCGAGGAATCGAGATACCTTGCCGCTCCATATACGTCAAGGCGCAAGTGAGGCCAGTACGCTTGTTTGCATCATTAAACACATGGCCGCGCGCGATTGCGATGGCATAGGTCGCGGCAATACCGAACACGTCATCAAGGCCCGCGTAATGAACATGATTTTCGACGCGATGGAGAGCGGCCTCGACGCCGCCTCGCCGGCATGAGCGAAACCGCTGAGGCCGCCGAGGTCCCGGATGATCTCGTCGTGAATGGTGATGACGTAATCGAGATCCAGCAAATCAGCGGTCCTTCAGCGCGATCAGCACGTCCCGGTGTTCGGTAATGACTTTTCGTGCTGCACGCAGCACGTCGCCTTTCTCGGTTTCGGTCGAGACCTTGACCTCCGTCGTGGGGCGAATGATCGTGCGAGGTTTCAGCTCGACTCCGTACAGCGTTTTCCTTTTGGGAGCCATGACAGATTTCCGATAAAAAATGATATTAATCAGCCATTTATCTCGCATTGGCATGCGGCGGCCACACTGCTGATAATCATGGCATCCAACGAACCGCATCAGAATGTCTGCGCAGGCACACGATGGCGGCGTGTCAATCCGTCATATCGGCACGGCTTTCGCCGAGCGCAACCACTTCGCCGATCCACCGTTCCGCGTCATGCCATTCGCCATACCCGGATGCCGGGTTCAGGTGCCCGACCTCGCCGAGATCGACGAGCCGGCTGCCCCACCCGGCCGCCAGCGCCTCGACGCGTTCGAAGCGCGCGAGCGGATCGTTGCGGCTCGCGGCGACGACGCTCGGGAACGGCAGCCGCGCGGTCGGCACGGGCGTCCAGCCGTGCGCATCGATCGCATCGGGTGCCGGATAGCCGGCCGGCATCGGCGTATCGAGATCGGCCGGTGCCGCGAGCAGCGCGCCGTGGATCGCGCGTGTGGCCTGCCGCGCCCAGTGCACGGTGATCATTACGCCCGCGCTGTGCGCGACGAGGATCACCGGGCCGTCGATCGCGGCCAGCGCAGCATCGAGCGCCGCGACGCGCGCGGCGCGGCTCAGTTTGTCGGCTTCGAGCGGTGCCACGGAGCGTGCGTTCGGCAGCCGCCGTTCGAGGTGCGTCTGCCAGTGGTCTTCGACGTGATCGCGCAAGCCGGGCACGATCAGGATGGTGGGCGCGGTCGCCAGGGTCATGCTGCCTCCGGGAGGGTTCAGGAAAGGTGTGTCGCGCGCCGTTCGCGTTCGACGCGCGCGAGATCGGCCGCGTAGCTCGCGCGTCCGATCGCGAACAGCACGGCGGCCGCGAGCGGCACGACGGGAATCCATTGCAGTGCGCCGACGAGCCCGGCGCGATCGGCCACCCACCCCGTCAGCAGCGGGCCCGGCGCCATGCCGAGCAGGTTGTTGGCGAGCGTGAGCGTCGCGAACGCCGACGCGTGGATCGCGGCCGGCGTCAGGTTCGCGACCATCGCGCCCGATGCGCCGGACGCGCCTGCGCCGACCAGCATGCCCGCGCAGATCAGCGCGAGCTGCAGCGGCCCGGGCGGCAGCCGGAACGCGACCGTAAGGCAGACGCCCGTCAGCACGCAATACGCGATCGCGGTCAGCCATTTGCGCGAACCGTCGGCACGGCCGACGCGGTCGGTGACGATGCCGCAGCCGACCATCCCGACGCCCGCGAGCAGCACGAAGCCGGCTGCAAGCACCGCGGCGCGGTCGGGCGCCATCGCGTAGTAGCGGTTCAGGTAGCTCGGCAGCCATGCGAACAGCGCGCCGGGCACGAACAGGTGCAGCCCGCTGCCGATATAGGCGCATACCACCGAACGCGATGCGAACAGCCCCGACATCAGCGCGCGCACGCTGCCGAGCAGGTCGCGCGGCGCGTCGGCATCGCGCCGGCACGGTTCGATGCGGCATGCCGCGAGCCGCCGTTCCGTGACGACGCAGCGATACGCGACGAGCAGCACGATGCCGAGCGCGGCCATCACGCCGAACGACCAGCGCCAGCCGAGATGCGCGCCGACCAGCCCGCCGAGCGCCATCCCGAACACGGAACCGAAGGCGCCGCCGGCCATGAACGCGCCGGTCAGCGTCGCGCGCAGGCGAGCCGGAAAGATGCTGAGGATCAGTGCGACGCCGACACTGCCGTACGCGGCTTCGCCGAGCCCGACGAGGCCGCGCGCCACGAGCATTTCGGCGTAGTTGGTCGACAGCGCGCAGCCGAGCGTCGCGACGCTCCACAACGCGGCCATCAGCACGATGCTGCGCACGCGCCCGAAGCGGTCGGCGAGCACCGACAGCGGAAACGTCAGCAGGCCGACCAGCAGCGCGACGACGCCGCTCAACGAACCGAGCTGCGTGTCCGACAGCTCCCACGCGTGCTTGAGCAGCGGAAACACGGCGTTGAGCACCTGCCGCGACATGTAGTCCGACAGCAGCAGGCCGACGGTCAGCCCGAACACGAGCCACGCATACGCAGGCGCGCGCCGCTCGGTGGCCGTCAGGTCCTGCAGCGACGGCTCGACATGATGAATCAACATGCGTGTCTCCTCCGGCACCGGTGCGGCAACGCGCCGGCGCGGCTTGCGCGGCCCCGCTCCGTTCGGCGGAGCTTGCCTCGCGCGATGCGCGAGGGTGGGTGCCGCACCACATCGATCGGCGGGCGGCGCTCGCGGGCCGCCCGGATGCGCGGCGCGTCAGGCCGCGCGCAGCGGCACGCTCACCTGGCCCGGCCGGCGGTTCGGCGCCATCCCGAGCTGCGCGAGCGTTTCGTCGACGCCGTCGAACTGCACGCCGATCCGGTAGATCGCCTTCGCCTCCTTGCCGGTCGCGATGTCGCGGCCGAGTTCGCGCGCGATTCGCGCGCACTGCTCGACCTGCTGCACCGACGTCATCCGGTTGCCCTTCTGGTCGATGATCGTGTCCTCGATCCCGCAGCGCGGATGCAGGCCCAGCGCCATCGCGATCGTGTTGATCGGCAGCACGTTCTTCATCAGCGATTCGAGCGTGATGCACGCACCGTCCGGGCAACGTCGCACGAATTCCATGAAGTTGTACGGATTCGGGCCGTCGAAGCCGCCGCCGATGCCGACCCACGTGACGTTCAGCGGGCCGCGATAGACGCCGCGGCGGATGATCCGTTCGAGCGTTTCGAGCGCGTGCATGCCGGTGAGCTGGAAATGCGGCTGGATGCCGGCCGCCTGCAGGCGGCGCAGGTGTTCGTCGACCCAGCCGGGGCCGGCCGGTACGGTCATCTCGCGGTATGCGTCCCAGTACGCGGTTTCGTTCAGCGACGTGCCGGCGATGTCCTTGCGGTTCATCAGCTCGGTGATGTTCATCTGCACGGTGTTGATCGCGACCGTCACCTGGTCGGGCTTCGGCGTCAGATCGGCGAGCATGTGCCGCGTGTCGTCGGACAGCCATTTCGCTTCCGCGCCGTCGCCTTCCGGCGCGAACGAGATCGAGCCGCCCACCTGCAGGATCATGTCGGGCACGGCCTCGCGCAGCCGGCCGAGCAGCTCGTTGAACTTCGACAGCCGCTTGCTGCCCTTGCCGTCGAGTTCGCGCACATGCATGTGCAGCACCGTCGCGCCCGCGTTGTAGCAGTCGACGGCCTTCTGCACGTGCTCGTCCATCGTCACCGGAATGTCTTCCGGAAAATCGGCGGGCATCCATTCGGGGCCGTACGGCGCGACCGTGATGACTACCTTGTCCTGGTTTTCCGGGTGCAGCGAATCGTCGAGAAATTGCATGTCGTCCTCCAGTGGAAAGCGTTGTATTCGGGCGTACGGGCGTGCGTATCCCGTCGCGCCGGGCGGCGGGCCCGGCGCGTTGCATGGGGTTGCGGATCGGTTACGGTGCGGGCGCGCTCAGAACGGCACGTCGCCGACGATGCCCGCGCGCTCCATCTTGCGAACGCACGGCGGGTAATCCATCACCGCGTAATGCTGGGTGCTGCGGTTGTCCCAGATCGCGACGCTGTTCTTCTTCCAGCGCCAGCGCACCTGGTATTCGGGGATATGAGCCTGGCTGATCAGGTAGTGCAGCAACTGGCCCGCGCCGGGGTTCGCGTCCTGCCCGAAACGCACGCGCCCGGGCGTATGGAAGTTCGTGAAATGCGTCGTGAACGCATTCACGTACAGCACCTTCTCGCCGGTTTCCGGATGCGTGCGCACGACCGGATGCTCGGCGTCCGGATACTGCGCCTTCAGCGCGAGGCGCTTGTCGATCGGCATCGCCGCGCCGAAGCTCGCCTCGATGCTGTGGCGCGCGCGCAAGTCGTCGATCTGCTGCTTCACGTGTTCCGGCAGGCGCTCGTACGCGAGCACCATGTTCGCCCACATCGTGTCGCCGCCAACCGGCGGACCTTCGATGCAACGCAGCACGCAGCCGAACGGCGGCGCCACGCGCCAGCTCGCATCGCTGTGCCACGCATTCTCGTAGCGGTCGTTCGGCTGGTCGGGCGACTTGTAGATGCGCACGAGCCCCGGGTGCTCGGGATCGCTGCCGGCGACCGGATGATCCTCGAGTTCGCCGAAGCGCCGCGCGAACGCGACGTGCTCGGCGCGCGTGATGTCCTGGTCGCGCAGGAACAGCACGCGATGCCGAAGCAGCTGCGCGCGGAGTTCGGCGAACAGGCCGTCGTCGTGCACGGCGTCGGCGAGGCTCACATCCAGCAGTTCCGCGCCGATCGCGCAGGTCAGGGGTTCGACTCGCATGCGCGTCTCCTCAGACGATGAACACCGACGAACCGGTCGTCCTGCGCGATTCGAGATCGCGGTGCGCCTGCGCGGCGTCCTGCAGCGCATAGCGCTGGTTGATCTCGATCCGGATGCGGCCGGCGGCAACGTGCGCGAACAGTTCGCCGGCCAGGTCGTTCTTCTCGGCCGGGTCGGCAATGTAGTCGGCCAGCGCCGGGCGCGTCAGGTACAACGAGCCCTTCATCGCGAGGCGTTGCGGATCGAACGGCGGGATCGGGCCCGACGCGGTGCCGACGCACACCATCAGCCCGCGCCGCTTCAGCGAATCGAGCGAGCCTTCGAAGGTGTCCTTGCCGACGCTGTCGAAGACGACGTCGACGCCCGCGCCGTCCGTCAGTTCGCGCACGCGTTTCGCGACATCCTCGCGGCTGTAGTCGATCGTATGGTCGCAGCCGTGCGCGCGGGCGATATCGGCCTTGTGTTCGCTCGACACGGTGCCGATCACCGTGAGCCCGAGCAGCTTCGCCCATTGCGACACGATCAGCCCGACGCCGCCGGCGGCCGCGTGCAGCAGCAGCGTGTCGCCCGGCGCGAACGCGTGGATGCGGCGCAGCAGGTAGGCCGACGTCAGGCCGCGCATCGTCATCGCCGCGGCGGTATCGCACGCGATGCCGTCCGGCAACCGGATGAGCGGCGCGGCCGGGATCAGGCGTTCGGTGCTGTACGCGCCGAGCGTGTTGATGAAGCCCGTGTAAGTCACGCGATCGCCGGCGGCGACGTTCGTCACGCCGGGGCCGACGGCCTCGACCACGCCAGCCGCCTCGACGCCGATGCCGGACGGCAGCGGAACCGGATACAGGCCGCTGCGGAAATAGGTATCGGCGAAGTTCAGGCCCACCGCCTCGTGCCGCAGGCGCACCTGGCCGGGGCCCGGATCCCCGACGTCGACTTCTTCCCAGCGCAGCACGTCGGGGCCGCCGGTTTCGTGGAATCGCACTGCATGTGCCATCTTGTTCTCCGTATGGTGTCAGTCGGATGCGCGTCGCGCATCGTCGGGTTCGTTTGCGCCCGGCCGCGTCGCGGCTGCGCCGCCCGCCGGGGGCTCGTCCAGTTCGGCCCAGTCGGCGTCGCCCAGGTAGCGCCGCGCGGCCGGGAAAATCACGCCTTCCATCCGCCCCATCTGCTCGAACGTGCCATGTGCATAGCGCGCGAGCGCCGTGTCGAACGCGGGCGACGGCAGCCCGTCGGATGCGATCCGGGCCAGCGCGTCGAGCGCTTGCGCGTCGCGGCGTTGCTGGCGGTCGAGCTCGTCCAGTTCGGCCGCGACGCTCTCCGCGCGGGTGCGCAACGCCGCGAAGAGTTGCGCTTCCGCGGCACTGCCGAAACGCGCGCGTTGCAGGGCCGCGAGCGCTGCCAGGGTGCCGCGGATGTCGACGGCTTCGTGCGCCGCCGACGGTTCCGCTGCGGCCATTTCCGCCGCTTCCCCACCGTGCGCGATCAGCTCATGCAGCATCGCGGTCACCGCGCGATGCGCATCGAGGCAGCGAGCGATCACGCGCGCCGCGGCCGGCGGGCGCGGCGACGCGCATACCAGCACCGGCACGCCGCACATCGCGAGCAGTCGCTGCCGCTGCTGGCATTCGGCTGCATCCGCGTGGGGCGGCAGCGCCGCCATGCCGATCAGGTCGCAGCCGAGCTCGCCGGCGAGCGTACCGGGCGACGTGTCGCCGGCCGCCGCGATCGCATGGGACAAACCCTGTGCCCGCGCGGCGGCTTCCACTTTCGCACCGTGTTCCGGCAGCCGCGCTCCGGATAAACGCGAGTCCGGCGTGGCGCCGGGCAGCACGAACGTGACCCGCGCGCCGACCGCGCGCGCCAGTTCGAGCGCATGGCCGATCGCGTCGATGCCGCCGGGCGCGCCGTCGACCGTCACGAGCAGATGGCGGTACATCGTGCCGCTCCGCTTATCCGGCGGTCGGCGCGCTGCGCCGCGCGCCGGTCGATACGATCTTCATGGGTGCCCTCCTCGTGGTGTTCGTCATTCGTCATGCAGCGGAACCCATGCTATCGGCGTGGCGCCGGTGCGGCCCCACTCGTCGCGGGGGGGATTGACGCGCGAACGCGGTTCGACCGATCCTTCCCCCCACGCCCACCCCGGACGCTGGCCCGCACGGCACCGCCGGATTCCGACTGCTGCCCCGATGGCCCACCCACCCGATCGCGCCGACGCGCCCCCCACCGAACTGGTCCTGAAGACGACCGCGCCGCGCGTGCCGGCGCAGTTGCTCGCCCGCGCGCGGCTGAGCCTCGCCGCGCCGGCCTTCGACGGTCGTCCGGTCACGCTCGTGCAGGCGCCGGCCGGCTACGGCAAGACGTCGCTGCTCGCGCAATGGCGCCGCGAATACCTCGCGCTCGGCCGCGCGGTGGTGTGGCTGTCGGCCGACGAGCGCGACGACGCGCCGCGGCTGCTGCAGGGGCTCGTGCAGGCGGTGCGCACCGGCTGCGCGCGGCCCGGCTTCGGGCGCCTGATCCCGGGCGGCGCGGCGCGCGCGCTGGACGGCCTGACCGCATGGCTGGCCGAGGTCGCGCAACTGTCGATCGACGCGCTGTTAATCGTCGACGACGCGGAGCGGCTGCCGGCCGCCGGTCTCGACGCGCTCACCTATGTACTGCACAACGCGCCGCAAAACCTGCAGGTCGTCGTCGCGGCGCGGCGCGGGCTCGATCGCGCGGCCGGCGACCTGCTCGCCGGCGGGCAATGCATGCTCGCGGGCCCCGACCGGCTGCGCTTCACGCTCGACGAGACGATCGCGCTGGTCGGCGCGCGCTTTGCGCAGCGCGTCGACGCCGACGCGTGCGCGCGGCTGTTCGAGCGCGTCGACGGCTGGCCGCTCGGGCTGCAGCTCGCGATGGCCGCGATGGCGCGCTCGGCCGATCCGCGCCAGGCGGTCGACGCGCTCGCCGCGCGTGTGGACGGCACGCGCGACCGGCTCGTCGAGTTGCTGCTCGCGAACCTGTCGGCCGACGACACCGCGTTCCTGACGCGCACGAGCGTCGCCGATCGCCTGCATCCGTCGCTGTGCGCCGCGCTGCTCGACGACGCAGGCGCGCCCGACCGTCTCGCGCGGCTCGCGCGCGATACGCCGCTGTTCATTGCATCGGACGATTCGGACTGGTGCCGGCTGCATCCGCTCGTACGCGACACGCTGCGCGACCGTCTGGCCGCGGCCCCGGACGCCGAGCGCAGCGTGCTGCATGCGCGTGCGGCCGCGTGGCTCGACGCGCACGGGATGACCGGGGAAGCCGCGCGCCACGCGTATGCGGCCGGCCAGTTCGAGACTGCATACGCGCTCGCGCAGCGTTGCCTCGAGGATGCGATCAAGCAGGGCCGCATCAACGACGTGCTCGACTGGCTCGCGCTGTTGCCCGACGCGGAACTCGACAAGCGCCCGACGCTGCGGATCGCGGTCGCATGGGCGCTGGCGCTCGGCGAGCGCCATGTCGAGGCGCAGCGGCAGATCGCGGGCATCCTGGCCGACCCCGGAACGCCGGCCGCAATGCGCTACGAATGCGCGCTGATTCTCAGCGCGGCCGCGTATTACGCCGATGAAATCGATCGTTTCGTCGAACTGTTCGAACCGTGGGCCGACTTCACGCCGCCAGCGGCGACGTGGCTCGCGCAGATGCACGCGAACCGGTTGTCGGCACGCGCGATCATCGTCGGCGAACCGGCGCAGGCGCGACGCTTCCAGCAGGCCGCGCCGCGCGGCGAGACGGCGGCCGGGTTTGGCTACGTCGCGCGCTGGGGCGAGCTGATCACGGGCCTGAGCTACCTGCGCGAAGGCCAGATCCGGCTCGCGGACGACGCGCTGTCGCCGGCGCTGGCGCGCGCGGAAGCCGATCTCGGGCGCCGCCATCCGCTGACCTGCATGCTCGCGGCGATGTGCGCGGCGATCGCCTACGAGGCCGACCGCGTCGATCAGGCCGCCGCCTTGCTCGCGAACCGGCTCGACGTGCTCGAACACGCGGGCACACCCGACACCGTGCTGCTCGGCTACCGCACCGCCGCGCGCATCGCGCTGCTGCGCGGCGTCGAGCATCGTGCGATCGACCTGCTCGAGGCGCTCGATGCGATGGGCGTCGCGCGCCGGCTGCCGCACCTGTCGGTCGCGAGTCTCGCCGAGCAGGTGCGGATACACGCGGCGCGCTATCGCGAGGCAACCTGCCACGCGCTCGTCGAGCGGATCGATGCGATCGCCGCAGCGGAGTTTCCGTCGCACGGGCCGCTGTGGCGGCGCCCCGTCGTGCTGCTGCAGGCGACCGCGCATGCGGGTGCGGCGCTTGCCGCGCGCCGCTGGGACGACGCGAGCGCGGCGCTCGACGAAGCGGCCGTGCTGGCCCGCGAAATGAGCATGGGGCAAGCACGGATCGAGATCATGGCGCTCAGCGCGTTCGCGCTCGAACAGTCGGGGCGCGGCGGCCGCGCGCTGCTCGACGAGGCGATGAACCTCGCGGACATGTTCGGGCTCACGCGCACGCTCGCGGACGCGCATCCGGCCGTCGCCGACTGGGCGCGCCGCGTCGGCGACGAGGCCGCCGCCGGCGACGGCCCCGCGCGACACGCGCTGCCGCAGCCGCGCATCGTGCCGCCCGCGCCGCGCGGCGCGGCCAGCCCGCGCGCGGTGCCGAGCGTCGTGCTGACGCCGAAGGAGCGCGCGATTCTCGAACTGCTCGCGCGCAACCTGTCGAACAAGGAGATCGCGGTCGCGCTCGCCGTCGGCGAGGAAACCGTGAAGTGGCACCTGAAGAACCTGTTCGGCAAGCTCGACGCCAGCTCGCGCAAGCACGCGGTGCGCCGCGCGCTGGTGCTCGGGCTGCTCGAAAGCGCGCCTTGACGCTTGCCTGAAACGGCCTGTTCCGCCCGCATTGCGGCGTCGTTCGTCGTTGCAATAGCTGCGGCTATCGCGCCCCCCCTCTCCTTGCACGCGCCCAAAGGAAGTCGCCTTCGGGGACGGGCTGAAACGCACGTTCGCAAGCCCGTTATTGGCGTGCACCGGCCCTAACCCCCTTCCGATTCTCCGCAACCCTGCCCCCCGCGCATGGGGGGGAGCGGCCGCTCGCCGTTGCGTAGTCTTTCCGCACGGCTCGCACCGGCGCCTCATCCCGCGCCTGCCCGCCTGCCTCGCTGCTTCACCGCTTCTCCCGGCCGGGCTCGATCCCGTCCGGTCCATTACGACCCTGGAGACTTCATGAAGACGAAACTGGCCGCGCTCGCGGCGCTTGCCGGCTGTTCCGCGCTCGCGCACGCGCAATCCTCCGTCACGCTGTACGGCGTGGTCGATACGGGCCTGCTGTACCAGAGCACGTCGGCCGCGTCGTTCAGCCCGACCGCGCCGAATACCGGCAAGGTGTTTCGCATGAAGGACGGCGGCATCTATTCGAGCTTCTGGGGCATCAAGGGGAACGAGGACATCGGCGGCGGCTACAAGGTCAACTTCAAGCTGCAGGGTTCGTTCGACAGCGGCACCGGCAAGCTGCAACTGAGCGACACGCCGGGCGCCGTCGCGATCTTCAACCAGGTCGCGTCGCTCGGCGTGTCGGGCCCGTTCGGCACGTTCACGGCCGGCCGCCAGATCGTGCCGATGATCTATGCGATGGCCGACACCGACGTGCGCAACGCGCAGTTCTTCGGCAGCGTGCTGACCGCGTGGCTCGGCCTGAACACCGCGGCCGGCTGGCCGGGGACGAGCACCAACGGCTCGATCGGCGCGCTGTACGACAGCAATGCGCTCGTCTACCAGTCGCCGACGTTCGCGGGCGCGTCGATCGCGCTCGAATATGCGCCGGGCGGCGTCGCCGGGCAGTTCCAGGGCGGCACGCGCGAATCCGTCGTGCTCAGGTATGCGAACTACGGTCTGAATGCGTCGGCCGTCTACTACAACGGGCATGACACGAATCCGGCACAGGGCGTCGCGCCGACCGGCGTCGACAACAACCGCTTCATTTACTTCGGCGCGAAATACACGATCCGCGATTTCTCGGTGTCGGCGTCGTACGGCAACGGCAGGAATCCCGCGCATGCCGACCGGGTGAACCTCGACCTGCTGTCGGCCGGCGTCGGCTATCGCTTCACGCCGGCGCTGCAGGTCGCGTCGGCCGTGTACTACCTGAAGGATCGCAACAATTCGGCGAACAAGTCGACGTCGGTCGTGCTGAGCGCCGACTACAGCCTGTCGAAGCGGACGCTGGTCTATGCGCAGGTCGGCCACGTGAACAACCGCGGCACGATGGACCAGATGCTCGTGTACGGGCAGCCGGTCGCGCCCGGTGTCGGCACGACGGCCGCGATGGTCGGGCTGCGGCACAACTTCTGACGAGGTGATGCGCCGACGCGGAATGGGCGTGGCGGCGCCCGCGTGCGAATCCCGGCCGCCGCCTGCATCGATTCCGGGGATCGGCTAAAGTGGGCGTTTTTCGGCGCGCCCCGCCGCCCGCCGTGTCGAGCCCCAGGCGCGACACGCGGCGATACGGTGGACGCGGATCATCCACTTCGACGAGCGAATCTCCATGCCCGACCTGTCCGTCTTCCCGATTACGCAAAAGTGGCCGGCCCAGCATCCCGACCGTCTCCAGCTCTACTCGCTGCCGACGCCGAACGGCGTCAAGGTGTCGATCATGCTCGAGGAAACCGGCCTGCCGTACGAGCCGCACCTCGTGCGCTTCGACACGAACGACCAGTTGTCGCCCGCGTTCCTGTCGCTGAACCCGAACAACAAGATCCCGGCGATCATCGATCCGAACGGCCCCGACGGCAAGCCGCTGCCGCTGTTCGAATCGGGCGCGATCCTGATCTATCTCGCGGACAAGACCGGCCAGTTGATCCCGAAGGATCTCGCCGGCCGCTACGAGACGATCCAGTGGGTGATGTTCCAGATGGGCGGCATCGGCCCGATGTTCGGCCAGGTCGGCTTCTTCCACAAGTTCGCCGGCCGCGACTACGAGGACAAGCGCCCGCGCGACCGCTACGTCGACGAGTCGAAGCGCCTGCTCGCGGTGCTCGACGCGCATCTCGCGGATCGCAAGTGGGTGATGGGCGACACGTACACGATCGCCGACATCGCGATCTTCCCGTGGGTGCGCAACCTCGTCGGCTTCTACGAAGCGGGCGATCTGGTCGGCTTCAGCGAATTCCGGCATGTCGCGCGGGCGCTCGACGCGTTCGTTGCGCGTCCGGCCGTCGCACGCGGGCTCACGATCCCGGCCCGCGACTGATCGGCAGCGCGGGCGCACCGAGTGCGGCCCGCGATCCGCGCAGCCCGCCCCCCACGGCGCGGCGGGCGCTGCTGCCTTCCGGCCGGCGCGGGCGCGCCCGCCGTGCGCCGACGCTACTTTCCGCCCGGCCCTTCCGGTCGTTCCGCCGGGCCGTCGGCCAGCCCCGCCAGCAGTTTTTCCAGCAGTTTCGACAACTGCGCCTGTTCCGCGTCCGACAGCGCGGCCAGCAGCGCGCGCTGGTTGTCGATGTGCGCGACGACCGCGTCGTCGATCAGCGCGCGCCCGGTATCCGTCAGCGCGACGAGCGTGCCGCGCCCGTCGGCCGGGTTCGGCCGGCGCTCGACCCAGCCGGCCTTCTGCAGCCGGTCGATGCGCGCGGTCATCCCGCCCGACGACATCATCAGCGCATCGTACAGCGCCGTCGGCGTCAGCGCGAACGGCGCACCGCCACGCCGCAGCGTCGCCAGCACGTCGAATTCGCCCGGTTGCATCCCGTAGCGCGCAAACAGCGGATTGAGACGGTCGCGCGCGATTACCAGCGCGGCTTCCTGCAGCCGCCCCATCACGACCATCGACGACGCGTCGAGATCCGGACGCTCGGCGCGCCATTGCGCGAGCGCATGCGCGGCTCGATCCATTAACCCTCCTCGGCTCACCAGTTATCTTGACGTCGAGATAAACCACCGTTTATCTTGATGTCGAGATACTTTACCTGAAAACGCACGGCCCCCGGACGGATGCCGTGCACCGATACCGAGAGGGCCTGTCGATGAAGCGCTTCACTTCCCCCGGATGGCGGCTCGCCGCCATCGTGCTGGTCGGGCTGAACCTGCGGCCGGCGCTCGCCGCGGTCGGCCCGCTGCTCGACATGATCCAGCGCGCGACCGGCATCGGCGACGGCGCGGCCAGCCTGCTGACGACGATCCCGATCCTGCTGATGGGGCTCGGCGCGTTGAGTGCGCGGCGCCTGCAGCGCGTGACGGGCATTGCGGGCGGCGTGTGGCTCGGCGTCGCGCTGATCGCGCTGGCCTGCGTGTCGCGCATCGGCGCGCAGCACGCATGGCTGCTGCTCGCGAGCGCATGCTGCGCGGGCGTCGGGATCGCGATGGTGCAGGCGCTGCTGCCCGGTTTCGTGAAGGCGCATTTCGCGACGCACATCGGCAGTGCGATGGGCGTCTATTCGACGTCGATCATGGGCGGCGCGGTGCTCGCGAGCGTCGTCGCGCCGTTCGCCGCGGTGCGCTGGGGCTGGCTCGCCGCGCTCGCGGGGTGGGCACTGCCGGCCGCGGTGGCTGCGCTCGCCTGGCCGCTGGCCAGCCGCGGCGGCGATGCACTCGCCGCCGGGCCGGCTTCGGCGTCGGCTGCGCAGCCGTCGCGCTCGCCGCGCGCATGGCGGCTCGCGCTGTTCTTCGGGATCGCGACGGGCGCGTACACGCTCGTGCTCGCGTGGCTGCCGCCGTACTACATGCGGCTCGGCTGGTCGCCGACGGCGGCCGGCAGCCTGCTCGGCGGCGTGACGCTCGCGGAAGTCGTCGCGGGGCTGACGATCTCCGCGACGATCGACCGCCTGCCCGATCGCCGGCCCGCGCTGCATGCGGCGATCGCGTCGTTGTTCATCGGCTTGCTGGTGATGCTGGCCGCGCCCGAAGCGCTCGCGCTGCCGGCCGCACTGCTGCTCGGCGCGGGGATCGGCGCGCTGTTTCCGCTGTCGCTGATCGTCACGGTCGACCATGCGGCGACACCGGCGGACGCCGCATCGCTGACGGGGTTCGTTCAGGGTGTCGGCTACCTGATCGCCGGGTTGTTCCCGTTCGCGGCCGGCGTCGTGCGCCAGCATCTCGCGGACCTGACGCCCGCATGGGTGGCGATGGCGTGCCTGTGCGTCGCGCTGTTCGCGCTGGCGGCGGGTTTTGCGCCGCGGCTCGCGCGGCATGTTGCGCGGGCCTAGCGCGGGTCGGGGAACACGGCCATGGCCGTTCGGCTGCGGCCGCCGTTCAGTTGACCGGCTCGCAGAAAGACACCTTGTCGCGCAGCGCGGTGCCGGCGGAAACAGGATCCTGCGCTGCCGGCAACGTCACGGAAACCGACGTGTGCTCGATCGTGCTTTTCGGCTTCAGCCCCGGCCAATGCGTCTCTTTCCAGGTTGCGATCCAGTCGAGTTTGCCGGCACTCGCGCCGGGCACGAAGCGCAGCCGCAACGAACCGTCGAAGTCTTCGCTGCAATGCGGCGAGTGCTGGTACTCGCGTTCGGAAAAGCATGCGCGAATCTCCTTGTTGCAACTGAACGGCAGCTTCGATATCCGTGGCGTGCCGGCATGCCCGCCATTCGGCTGCAGTTCGACGAAGTCGGCGTTTTCCCAGCTTCCGCCGCCGCCCGAATAGCTCTCGGACCATCCGGCCAGCACCGCGACCGCGAAGCGCTCGCCGCCCAGCGGGTACAGCGCGGGGTAGATCCCGAGCGGCGGCGCGTCGCCATCGCCGTCTACGCGGTCGGCGGGCCGGTAGTCGGAGAAATCCCACCGTTGCAGGACTTTCCAGCCGGTGGCGGATGCGAAGCTCACCTTCAGCAACTGCGGGCCGGGCAGGATCGCGTAGTAATTGCCGGGCGCGTCGTTCCTGACCCGGTACAGCGACGGCGCTTTGCTTGCGTCGCTTGGCTGGCCTGCCGTACCGCATGGTGCCGAAACCAGTTGGCAGACCCTGGGTTGCCAGTCGCGATCGGGCACGGCGGCTTTCGCGACCTCGACGAACGGCACGGCGCGCGCTTCGTTTGCCTCGCCGGCGGCGTGCACTGCGGATACCGCCAGCAAAGCGGCCGCCAATCCCGCCAAGCCGAAAATGCCCGATCGAATACGGTGATTCATTCAGCAATGTCCTTGTGAGGTGGTCTGCGCGCCGTGATCCCGCGAAGTGGGCCAGTCTGACCGAAAGTGCCCGACATGCCCAGGCACCGTGCCGGTATCAGCCGCCCGCGTCGCGCTCCGCGAGGAACCGCCGGCAGGCGCGCTCGGACGGACACCGGCGCAAGTCGCACGCGTCTTCGTCGCACTGCCGGCACACCTGGATCGCATTCTGCATGTCGTCCGCCGGTGCGCGGACCGGTTGCTCGCAGATCGGCTGAGCTGCGAACACCGTTCGGGCGTCCACGTGCATGTGATGTCCGCGATGGCCGCGCCGCGATCTACACGCACCTGCGCGAACGGCGCGCCGAACGCCGGCCGGCGCGCGCGTGATCAGCCTGCGCTCGCGTACAGCGTCGAATCCGCGAACCCTTCGGCGTCGAGCACGCGCCCGATCAGGATCAGCGCGGTGCGCTCGATCTGCGTGCCCTGCACCTTGCCGACGATGTCGGCGAGCGTGCCGGTCACGCGTTCCTCGTCGGGCCAGCTCGCGCGATAGATCACCGCGACCGGGCAATCGGCGCCGTAATGCGGCAGCACTTCGTCGACGATGCGCGCGAGATGGCGCACGCCGAGATGGATAGCAAGCGTCGCGCGGTGCGCGGCGAGCGAGCCGAGCGCTTCGCCTTCCGGCATCGTGGTCTTGCCCGCGAAGCGCGTGAGGATCACTGTCTGCGCAACACCGGGCAGCGTCAGTTCGACGCCGAGCGTCGCCGCGCACGCGGCCGTGGCCGTTACGCCCGGCACGATTTCGTACGGAATCCCGAGTGCCTTCAGCCGGCGGATCTGCTCGCCGATAGCGCCGTACAGCGACGGATCGCCCGAATGCACGCGCGCGACGTCCTGCCCTTTCGCATGCGCGGCGGCGAGCAGCGCGACGATCGCGTCGAGGTCGAGTTCGGCCGTATTGACGATCTGCTCCGCGCGATGGCCGTCGAGCACGGCCGCCGGCACCAGCGAGCCCGCATACAGGATCACCGGGCAGGTACGCACGAGGCGCTGCCCCTTCACCGTGATCAGCTCCGGGTCGCCGGGGCCCGCGCCGATGAAATACACCGTCATCGAAAAATCTCCGTCAATTCGTTGGAAGATCGACCGCGCGATGTCACGCGCGCACGGCCGGATCGAGTGCGTCGAGCAGCGCGGCAGCCGAGTCGAACGCGCGGTCGGGCTCGGGCAGCGGCGGCCGGCGCAGCATCACGACCGGCAGCCTGCGTTCGCGCGCGACGTCGAGCTTGGCCTCGGTGGCCGCACCGCCGCTGTTCTTGCTGACGACGACGTCGATCCCCATCAGCGCGAACAGCGCGCGCTCGCCGTCGAGCGTGAACGGCCCGCGCGCGGCGACGATCTGCGCGTGCGCGTTGCCGGGATGCGCGTCGAGGCAGCGCACGAGCCAGAACTGGTGCGGCGGGATCGCGTCGAGATGCGCGAGCGGTTCGCGGCCCAGCGTGAAAAGCGGCCGCCGGAACGGCGCGAGCGCGGCCTCGATGCCGGCCCAGTCGTCGACCATCCGCCAGTCGTCGCCGGGTTGCGGCGCCCATGGCGCGCGGCGCAGCGCCCACAGCGGCACGCCCGCGTCGCGTGTCGCGGCAGCCGCGTTCGCGCTGATTCGCGCGGCATACGGATGCGTCGCGTCGATCACGAGACCGATGCCGGTGCTGCGCAGATACGCGGCCAAGCCGGCGGCGCCGCCGAAACCGCCGACGCGCACGTCGCAGCGCAGGTCGTCGGGCACCTTGCCGAGGCCGGCGAGGCTGTACACGTGATGCGGACCGAGTGCGCGCGCGATTGTCAGCGCATCGCCGGTGCCGCCGAGCAGCAGGATGCGCGCGCTCATCGCGCTTGCCCGACGAAGCGGCCCTGCCGGTCGATCGCGAACATCTCGACGGCGACCGATGGCGGCACGATATCGCGCGCGACGCGCAGCGCCTGCGCGCAGACGAGATCGCCGAGCGGCACGCCGTCGGCCAGCGCGAGCTTCAGTGCTTCTTGGCTCGTGTTCGCGGCGCGCATCGCGGCCTGCAGCGCATCGCTCGCGCCGGCCTCGGCCGCCCACTGCGCGAGCAGCGGCAGGTCGATGCTCGAATGGCGGCTGTGCAGGTCGAGGTGGCCCGCCGCAAGCTTGCTCAGCTTGCCGAAGCCGCCGCACATCGACAGCCGCGCGATCGGTGCGCGTCGCAGGTGCTTGAGCACCGCGCCCGCGAAATCGCCCATCTCGACCAGCGCCATGTCGGGCAGGTGGTAATGCGCGCGCATCGCGTCCTCGCTCGCATTGCCCGTGCACGCGGCGATATGCTCGATGCCGTTCGCGCGCGCGACGTCGATGCCCTGGTGGATCGACGCGATATAGGCCGAGCACGAGAACGGCCGCACGATGCCGGTCGTACCGAGGATCGACAGCCCGCCGACGATGCCCAGACGCGGGTTCATCGTCTTCAGCGCGAGCGCTTCGCCGCCTTCGACACCGATCGTCACGTCGAAGCCGCCCGCGTAGCCATGCTCGTCTGCCAGCGCGTCGAGGTGCGTCGTCATCATCTGGCGCGGCACCGGGTTGATCGCCGGTTCGCCGACCGGCAGCGTCAGCCCCGCACGCGTGACCGTGCCGACGCCCGGCCCCGCGTGAAAACGCACGCCGGGCGCCGCCGCGAGCGCGACGCGCGCGAAGATCAGCGCGCCGTGCGTGACGTCCGGATCGTCGCCGGCATCCTTGATCGTGCCGGCTTCGGCGCCGTCGGCCGTGGTCCGGCAGAACTCGAGCCGCATCATCACGCGCTGCCCCTTCGGCAGCACGATCTCGACGGCATCGTCCGCGCGGCCCGCGAGCAGCAGGCGCGCGGCCGCGAGCGACGTCGCGGTCGCGCAGCTTCCGGTCGTATAGCCGAAGCGCAGCGGCGCGGGATGTTCGGGGGTTTCGTCGCGCATCACGCGTCCGTTGCGTTCGTCACGTTCGACGGTCCGGTCGTGGCGGCCGCGTCGGGCTTGCGCACGTCGTACAGCGTGACCGGCAACGGCTGCCGCCACGTGTCGAAGCGGCCGAGCGGTTCGGCATGCGCAAGCGACACGCGCGTGAGCGTGCCGCCGTGCGCATCGCGCCATGCGGCGAGCGCCATCTCGCCCTGCAGCGTGACCGCGTTCGCGACCAGCCGGCCGCCGGGCTTCAGCGACGACCAGCACGCGTCGAGTACGCCGGGCGCCGTCGCACCGCCGCCGATGAAGATCGCGTCCGGCGCGGCGAGCCCCGCGAGCGCATCGGGCGCGCGGCCCGCGACGAGCTGCAGGCCCGGCACGCCGAGCGCGTCGCGGTTGTGCTCGATGAAGCGCTGCCGTTCCGCATGGGCTTCGATCGCGATCGCCTGGCATGACGGATGCGCGCGCATCCATTCGATGCCGATCGAACCGCTGCCCGCGCCGACGTCCCACAGCAGCTCGCCGGGCGCGGGTGCGAGGCGCCCGAGCGTCATCGCGCGCAGGTCGCGTTTGGTGAGCTGGCCGTCGTGGCGGTACGCATCGTCGGGCAAGCCGGGCGTGAGCGCGCGGCGCGGTGCGTCGGGGCCGGCCTGGCAGTCGAGCGCGACGAGATTGAGTGCGGCCGTTTCGTCGACGTTCCAGTCCTGCGCGAGGCCGTCGAGACGCCGCTCGAACGGGCCGCCCAGATGTTCGAATACGCTGATGCGGGTCGGCCCGAAGCCGCGTGCGGTGAGTTCGGCCGCGACGGCGGCCGGCGTGCGGCCGTCGGCACTCAGTACGAACAGGCGCCGGCCCGGCAGCAGGTGACGTGCGAGCGTCGCGAGCGGACGGCCGACGAGCGATACCGCGCCGACGTCCTGCAGCGCCCAGCCGAGGCGCGCGGCCGCGAGCGACAGCGACGACGGCGCGGGCAGCACGCGCCATTCGTCGGGGGAAAGCTGGCGCGCGAGCGTCGCGCCGACGCCGAACAGCATCGGGTCGCCGCTCGCGAGCACGCATACGGGCGACGCGCGACGCGCAAGCACGCCCGCGAGATCGAACGGCGACGGCCACGCTTCGCGCGCGGCCGGCAGCCGCGCGGGCAGCATGTCGAGATGCCGCTTCGCGCCGACGACGAGCGTCGCGTCGAGCAGCGCGCGCCGCGCGCTGCGTCCGAGCCCCGCGTAACCGTCGTCGCCGATGCCCACTACCGTCAGCCACGCCGTCATGCACCCTTCCCCATCGTTCGATTCCATCGTGTCGCCGCGCGGCCGTGAAAGAGCCGGCGCAGCCGTCCCCATTGCGAAAGACGGCATGGTACCGTGTTCCATCCCGCGTTTCATCTGCCGGCACGCCAGCGCCGGGCTGTCCCGCCTCGTCTGTCGCGAACCGCCTTCCGGTCGCGAAACGCGGTCGAAATCAGGTATCCTACGGCCGTTCGTTCGCCGGTGCCCTTCGGGGCCGAAGAGGGAACACAGGGCGCATCGCGCGCCGCTGTGGCTGCCCCCGCAACTGTAGACAGCGAGCCGATCTCCCCCCTGATGCCACTGGTTCGACCGGGAAGGCCGGGAGCCGGCGCCGACCTGTCAGCCAGGAGACCTGCCGGCCAGAAAGTGCGTGCGTGCCAGTCGGCGTCGGGCGGGGTGTACCGATGCGTTGGCCGCGGCGCGACACTGTCCCGGTACCCCGTTGAGTTCCGCCCCCGATTCGATTCCTGCGTCGCCCATCGTACGCCCGTCGGCCTGCCCGGGGCTCGTGCGCGTCGTCGCGGCCGCCGATGGCGGACTGTGCCGGATCAAGTTGCCGGGCGGCCGGCTCGATGCCGCGCAGGCCCGCGCGATCGCCGCCGCCGCGCGTGCGTACGGCTCCGGCGCGATCGATGCGACCAATCGGGCGAATCTCCAGCTGCGCGGCATTCGCGACGGCGCGACCGACGCGCTGACGCGCGCGTTGCTCGACGCGGGGCTCGGCCCGCGCGCCGATGCAACCGCAGACGCCGCCGCCGATGCGGCCGCGCTTGCCGCGAGCGACGACGTCCGCAATGTCATGCTCAGCCCGCTCGCCGGGCATGACCCCGCCGCGCTCGTCGACAGCCGCGCGCTCGCCATTCCGCTGCTCGACATGCTGGCGAGCGAGCCGCGCCGCGGCGAGCTGTCGCCGAAATTCTCGATCCAGCTCGACGGCGGCGAATCGGTCGCGGCGCTCGATCATCCGCACGACATCTGGCTCGCCGCATGGCGCCGCGACGACGGCGCGGTGCGCATCGCGGCCGGGCTGGCCGGCTGCCCGCCGGTCGCGCACGACGATCCGCCTGCTTCAGTCGATGTGTCGCCCGGCCAGGCCGTCGCGCTCGTCCGCGCACTGCTGCTCGCGTTCCTCGATCTCGCGCCGGCCGACGTCACGCGGATGCGTGCGCTGCTCGCGACGTGCGGCGAACGCGCATTGTTCGAACGCGCCCGGCACTACCTGCCCTTCCCGCTCACGGCCGATCCCGCGCTCGCCGGCTGGCGGCGCATGCGCTCCGATTCCGCACTGCGGTTCGGCGCGCGCCCGTCGCTCGATGCGCCCCGTTGCAGCGTCGGCGCGCAATTCGCGCTCGGGCGGCTCGACGCGACGCAACTGGAACGGCTCGCCGCATTGGCCGAATCGGACGGTAACGGCACGCTGTCGATGACGCCGTGGCAAGGCGTGTTCATCCACGGCGTGTCGCACGCACGCGCACCGGCCACGCTCGATGCGCTCGCGACGCTCGGCCTCGTCTGCGCGTCGTCGGACCCGCTTGCGACGATCGTCGCGTGCACCGGCAGTGCGGGCTGCGCGAAAGCGCACGCCGACACGAAACACGACGCGCTCGCGCTCGCCACGCGCATCGGCCATCCGGTCGACGTGCACCTGACCGGCTGCGAGCGCCACTGCGCGCTGCCGCATCCCGCGACGCACACGCTCGTCGCGGTTGCGCCCGCACACTACGACCTTTACCGGCGCGACGCCGCCGCGGGCCTCGGCGCCCCGCTCGCGCGCCATCTGACGATTGACCAGGCCGCGGCCCGACTGACGGGCGCGCGGCATAGCCAGGACACCACCGATGCTTGACTACATTCGCGACGGGCAGGAAATCTACCGCCAGTCGTTCGCGACGATCCGCGCCGAGGCCGACCTGTCGCAGGTTCCGCCGGATCTCGAGAAACTCGCGGTGCGCGTGATCCACGCGTGCGGGATGGTCGATGTCGTCTACGACCTGCGCTTCTCGGCCGGCGCCGGCACCGCGGGCCGCACGGCACTCGCGGCCGGCGCGCCGATCCTGTGCGACGCGAAGATGGTCGCCGAAGGCATCACGCGCGCACGGCTGCCGGCCGGCAATCCCGTGATCTGCACGCTCGGCGAGCCGGAGGTGCTCGACCTCGCGCGCCATCTCGGCAACACGCGCTCGGCCGCGGCACTCGAACTGTGGCGCCCGCATCTCGCGGGCAGCGTCGTCGTGATCGGCAATGCGCCGACCGCGCTGTTCCACCTGCTCGACATGATCGACGCCGGCGCGCCGCGCCCCGCGCTGATCCTCGGGTTCCCGGTCGGCTTCATCGGCGCGGCCGAATCGAAGGCGATGCTCGATGCCGACAGCCGCGGCGTGCCGTACGTCGCGCTGCTCGGCCGGCGCGGCGGCAGCGCGATGGCTGCCGCCGCGATCAACGCGCTCGCGACGGAGGTCGAATGACGGCCGCGCGCGGACGCCTGTTCGGGGTCGGGGTCGGCCCCGGCGACCCTGAACTGATGACGATCAAGGCGCTGCGCGTGCTGCAGGCCGCGCCCGTGGTCGCGTATTTCGTCGCGAAGGGCAAGAAAGGCAATGCATATGGCATCGTCGAAGCGCACCTGCTCGACACGCAGACGCAACTGCCGCTCGTCTATCCGGTAACGACCGAGGCATTGCCGCCGCCGCTTTGCTACGAGACCGTGATCGCCGATTTCTACGATACGGCCGCCGAAATCGTCGCGGCGCATCTCGACGCGGGCCGCGACGTCGCGGTGATCTGCGAAGGCGATCCGTTCTTCTACGGCTCGTACATGTATCTGCACGACCGCCTCGCACCGCGCTACGACACCGAGGTCATCCCGGGCGTGTGCGCGATGCTCGGCGGCACGGCCGTGCTCGGCCAGCCGCTCGTCTATCGCAACCAGAGCCTGTCGGTGCTGTCGGGCGTGCTGCCCGAGCACGAACTGCGCGCGCGGCTCGCGCAGGCCGACGCGGCCGTCGTGATGAAGCTCGGCCGCAATTTCGACAAGGTGCGGCGCGTGCTCGACGAACTCGGGCTCGCGAAACGCGCGCTGTACGTCGAGCGCGCGACGATGGCGAGCCAGCGCATCGTGCCGCTCGACGAAGTCGATCCGATGGCGTCGCCGTATTTCTCGCTGCTCGTCGTGCCGGGGGAAAAATGGCAAGGATGACGACTCCGCCCGCGATCGTGATGCTCGGCGCGGGCGCGCTCGACACCGCGCGGCGGATCCAGGCGCGCTACCCGGGCGCCCGCGTGCACGGGCTCGCGTCGCGCGTCGACGCCGACGTGCCGTTCGACGAACTCGGCGCGCACCTGCGCGAACTCTATGCGCGAGGCTTGCCGATCGTCGCGCTGTGCGCCGCCGGCATCGTGATTCGTTGCCTCGCGCCCGCATTGGCCGACAAGGGCGTCGAGCCGCCCGTGCTCGCGGTCGCGGAGGACGGCTCGGCCGTCGTGCCGCTGCTCGGCGGGCTGACGGGCGTCAACGTGATCGCGCGCGAACTGGCCGAATGGCTCGGCGTCGCGCCGGCGATCACGACGAGCGGAGAACTGCGCTTCGGCGCATGCGTGCTCAATCCGCCCGAAGGCTATGCACTCGCCGATCTCGCACAGGGCAAGCGGTTCGTGTCCGACCTGCTCGCGGGCGCGTCGACACGCATCGACGGCGCGGCGCCGTGGCTCGACGATGTCGCGCTGCCGCGCGACGACGCGGCTGCGCATGCGATCCGCGTGACGCCCGAAGCATGGCGCGGCACGCAAGACGAACTCGTGATCCATCCGCGCAGCGTGATGGTCGGCGTCGATGCGCATGCCGTGCACGCGGACGAAGCGCTCGCCGCGCGCATCGAAGCCGCGCTCGACGCACAAGGCCTCGCGCGGCTGGCGCTCGCGGCCATCGTCGCGCCGGCATCGGCGATCGGCGAAGCCGCGCTGGAAGAAGCGGCGCAAACGCTCGACGTGCCGCTGCGCTTCGTCGATGTCGACGGTGACGCGCAAGCCGATGCGGCCACGCTGCTCGGCCGTGCATTGCGCGTCGCACACACGCTGCGCGCAGCGTCGAACGGGCTCGCGTGCGCGGTCGCGTCGCAGCCGGTCGATCCCGCCACGCTCGGCCGTGCGCGCGGCCGCCTGACCGTGCTCGGCCTCGGCCCGGGCGGCGCCGCGTGGCTCACGCCGGCCGCGCGCGCTGCGCTCGCGGAGGCGACCGACATCCTCGGCTACACGACCTACGTGAACATGGCCGGCCCTTTTCGCGACAACCAGCGCGTGCACGGCACCGACAATCGCGAGGAGATGCAGCGCGCGCGCCATGCGTTCGAGCTCGCGGCCGAAGGCCGGCGCGTCGCGGTCGTGTCGTCGGGCGACCCCGGCGTGTTCGCGATGGCCGCGGCCGTGCTCGAAGCGCTCGACGAAGCGCGCGACCCGCAATGGGCGAAAGTCGACCTGCGCGTGGAACCCGGCGTATCGGCGTCGCTCGCGACGGCCGCGCAAGCTGGCGCACCGCTTGGCCACGACTTCTGCGCGATCTCGCTGTCCGACAACCTGAAGCCGTGGGACGTGATCGAGACGCGCCTGCGGCATGCGGCGCAAGCTGATCTCGTGATGGCGTTCTACAACCCGATCTCGCGTGCGCGGCCGTGGCAGCTCGACCGCGCGCTCGATGTCGTGCGCGCGCACCGTGCCGCCGATACGGTGGTCGTGCTCGGCCGCGACATCGGCCGGCCGGGCGCGACGCTCGCGACGACGACGCTCGGCGCGCTGCGCAGCGATCAGGTCGACATGCGCACGATGGTGATCGTCGGCTCGTCGACCACACGGCGTTTCGCGATCGACGGCGGACGCGAGTGGGTCTATACGCCGCGCTGGTATCGCTGAACGCGGTTAGCGCGTAAACCGGGCGCCGCACACGTCGGCGTGCCCGGTGCCGGCCTCACTGCCGGTTCGCCAGAACCGGTACACGAGCACGCCGACGATGGCCTGCGCAACGACGACGAACGCGACGCAGCCGGCCCATCCCCACCGATGCCAGCCGGGTACCGGCAGGATCGACCCGAGACTGCTGCCGAAGTCATGGCAGGACAGGTAGATGCCGCTCGCCGGCACGCGTGCCGTCGAGCAGATCGTGTCGTGGCGCGAGCCGTTTGCGTCGGCGTGCGTCGAGCGCTTCGTCGCACGGGCACGCTCGCTGGTGCAACCTGCATTGGCATAAGCGACATAAGCGACGCGCATCGAGCTTCGCGCGATCGGCACGATCGATCGGGAAAATCGCCCGCCCGATGCATTGCGCAACGGTGTCGAATCGGCAAGATCGTTTCGTATCGGAAATCAAATAACAAAAAGAACTCCTGACTATTCACTATTCGACGCGAATCCTCCAAGATGGGCACGCCGCCGGCCAGGCATGCCCGGTCGTCCGCCCGGCGGCGATACGCGGGCCAGCGTATCCCTCTTCCACTTGGAGAACAGAATGAACAACAATGTGTTGCCGCGTTTCATCCCGCGCGCGCTTGCCGCGGGCTGTCTGCTCGCCGCCGCGAGCGTGTCCCAGGGCGCCGGCGTCTATGCGCCGTTTGTCGACGTGACGCTCTATCCGACGCCGCTCGTCGACCAGATCGGCGTCCGGCAAGGCATCCAGCAGTTCACGCTCGCGTTCGTGGTGGCGGGCAACGGCTGCGCGCCGTCGTGGGGCGGCGTGCAGCCGATCGGCAACGGCGCGAGCGGCGGCCTGCTCACCGCGCTGTCGACGTCGATCGCGAGCTATCGCGCGAAAGGCGGCGAAGTCGCCGTGTCGTTCGGCGGCGCGAACGGCACGCCGCTGATGCAGGCCTGCTCGACGGTTCCCGCGTTGAAGAGCGCCTACCAGACGGTGATCGACACGTACGGCCTCACGCATGTCGATTTCGACATCGAAGGCGCGTCGCAGCAGGACACCGCCGCGGTCGCGCGCAACTTCCAGGCCGTCGCGCAACTGCAGGCCGACTATGCGGCGAAGGGCAAGCCGCTGCACGTCACGCTGACGCTGCCGACGATGCCGACCGGGCTCACGCAGGACGGCTTGAACGTCGTCAACGCGGCGATCGCGAACAACGCGGCATTCGACGCGGTGAACCTGATGACGATGGACTACGGCCCCGCGAACATCGACATGGGCGCGGCCGCGATCAGCGCCGCGCAGGCGCTGTACGCGCAGCTCGACACGGCGTTCAAGTCGGCCGGCCAGCCGAAGACCGGCGCGCAGCTGTGGCAGATGGTCGGCGTCACGCCGATGATCGGCGTGAACGACGTGCAGGGCGAGACCTTCACGCTCGCGAACGCGCAAAGCGTGCTGAACGCGGCGGTCAACAACGGCTACGGGTTCTTCGGCAACTGGTCGGTCGGCCGCGACCAGCCGTGCCCGAACAACGGCGCGTATGCATCGCCGACCTGCTCGGGCGTCGCACAGCAGCCGTACGCATTCGCGGCGATCTTCAAGGCACTCGACGGCAAGTGGGGCACGGGCGTCACGCAGGATCCGAACTACGGCGGCGGCTCGGACGGCGGTACGCCGCAGCCGGGCGCGCCCTGGGCGGCCGGCCAGGTCTATACGGCCGGTGCGACGGTTACCTACCAGGGCACCACGTATCAGGCGCAATGGTGGACGCAGGGCGACGTGCCCGGCCAGGCGGCCGTATGGAAGCCGGTCGGCGGCGGCTCGCCCGTGTGGTCGGCCACGACCGCCTACCAGGGCGGCACGTGCGTGATGTACCAGGGCGCGAAGTACTGCGCGAAATGGTGGACGCAGGGCGACAACCCGAGTGCCGGCGGCGTGTGGGTGAAGTCGTGACGGCGCAACGCACCGGCGCATGACGCACGGCGGGCCGTTTCCGGCGCGGCAGGATCGAACGCCGGCGAACGGCCCGCGATGCAGGCCCGCTGCCGGCCGTCGTGCCGTTGCCCTACCCGCGCGCGTGCTCGGCCAGCAGCCGCGCCTTCGCGTCGACGAGCAGCGCCGCATGCGTGTCGCGATGCTGGCGGATCCGCTCGGTCGGCCCGACAACCGACAGCCCGTACCAGTCGCCGTCGAGTATCAGCGCGACCGCGATCGCCGACAGCTCGGGCGCGCTTTCGCCGAAGTTCTCGGCCCAGCCGAGTTCGCGAAACCGCGCGGTTTGCGCGACGAGCGCCGGCAGGTCCGCCACCGTCGCGTCGGTGAAGCGCTCGAACGGCAACTGCGCGCCGAGCGCCTGCTGCGCAGCGCCGGCGAGTTCCGCGAAGATCGCCTTGCCGATCGAATTCGCGTGCAGCGGGCGCAGTTCGCCTGGCTGGCGCGTATAGCGGATCGCCTGCTCGGACTCGACGACGTCGAGGTAGGTCACCGACAGGCCCTGGATCTTGCCGAGCACGGCCGTCTCCCGGCTCGCGTCGCGCAGCGCGACGAGATGCGGATGCACGATGTCGACGACGGGATCGGTCGCATCGATCGCGGCGGCGATCGTCTGCAGGCGTCGCGTCGGGTAGTAACCGCCGCGCTTGCGCACTTCGTACAGGTAGCCGCGGCTCACGAGCGTGCGCGCCATCGCAAGGCAGCTCGACGCCGGCACGTTGAGCAGGCGTGCGAGTTCGGTAAGCGGCAGCGGCCGCCGTTCGGCGGCGAACAGCTCGAACAGGTCGAGCGTGCGGGCAACGAGTTTGACGTCCATGACGAGTGCTTGAATCGGAACGGGAAACCGCGCGCCGGGCGGGCCGCCGCGCGTCAGTACGACTTCGGCAGCCCGAGCACCTTCTCCGCGATGTAGCACAGGATCAGTTGCGGACTCACGGGCGCGAGCCTCGGAATCATACACTCGCGCAGGTAGCGCTCGACATGGTATTCCTTCGCGTACCCCATCCCGCCGTGCGTCGCGACCGCCGTCTGGCACGCCTGGAACGCGGCTTCCGCGCCGAGGTATTTCGCCGCATTCGCCTCCGCGCCGCACGACTGGCCCGCGTCGTAGCGCGTCGCGGCCTTCATCACCATCAGCCACGCGGCCTCGAGCTGCATCCACGCCTGTGCGAGCGGATGCTGGATCGACTGGTTCTGCCCGATCGGCCGGCCGAACACGACGCGCTCGTTCGCATACTGCGTCGCGCGGCGCAGCGCCGCCTGCCCGAGCCCGATCGCCTCCGCGGCGATCAGGATCCGCTCGGGGTTCAGCCCGTGCAGCAGATAGCGGAAGCCGTCGCCTTCGTTGCCGATCAGGTCGTCGCGCGAGACGCGCAGGTTGTCGATGAACAACATGTTCGAATCGACGGCCTTGCGGCCCATCTTCTCGATCTCGCGCACCTCGATGCACGAACGGTCGAGGTCGGTATAGAACAGGCTCAGCCCGTCGGTCGGTTTCGTGACCTGGTCGAGCGGCGTCGTACGCGCGATGATCAGCATCTTGTTCGCGACCTGCGCAGTCGAGATCCAGATCTTGCGCCCGCTCAGCACGTAGTGATCGCCGTCGCGGCGCGCCTGCGTGGTCAGGTGCGTGGTGTCGAGGCCCGCGTCGGGTTCCGTCACCGCGAAGCACGCCTTGTCGCGCCCGGCGATCAGCGGCGGCAGGAAGCGCGCCTTCTGTGCGTCGTTGCCGAACACCTGCACCGGGTTCAGCCCGAAGATGTTCATGTGGACGGCCGATGCGCCGGACAGGCCGGCGCCCGACGCGCTGATCGTGCGCATCATCAGCGCGGCCTCGGTCATCCCGAGCCCGGCGCCGCCGTGGGCCGGGTCCATCGCGATGCCGAGCCAGCCAGCCTCGGCGAGCGCCGCGTGGAAATCGGCCGGAAACCCGCCCGCGCGATCGCGTTCGAGCCAGTAGTCGTCGCCGAAGCGCTCGCAGATTTTCTCGATCGCGCTTTCGATCGCGCGCTGGTCGTCGGTCAGGTCGAACTGCATGGACTGCTCTCCCGGAAAAGGTGAACGGTCGCGCCGTTCTCAAGAAAACGCCGGGCCGCCCCAAGGGTTCCGTCCCGAAGGAAGTCCCCTCGGGGGGCATGGCGCGAAGTGACGGGGCTGCGGACGCTCATAGCGGAAACACGCCCGTCGCGACCGCGGCGAAAACCATCAGCACGGTGGCGGCGAACAGGAACGGAATCGTGAATTTCTGGTGCTCGGCGAGTTCGACGCCGGTCAGGCCGACGATCAGGAACGTCGCGGGCGTGAGCGGGCTCACCGGAAAACCCGTCGTCATCTGGCCGAGCAGCGCGGCCTGCGCCATCTGGATCGGCGGCACGCCGAGCAGCTTGCCGCTCTCCGCGAGCACCGGCAGCACGCCGAAATAGAACGAATCGGGGTCGAACAGCAGGCTGAGCGGCATCGACAGCAGCCCGAGCACGAACGGCATATGGCGCGCATGCTCGACCGGCACGTGCGCGACGACGACTTCCGCCATCGCCTTCAGCATCCCGGTGCCGGACATGATGCCGGTGAACGCACCGGCCGCGAGCAGCACGCTCGCCATCATCAGCGCGGCCTTCGCATGCGCGTCGATCCGCTCGCGCTGGGCCTGCACGTCCGGGTAGTTGATCACGAGCGCGGCGACCGTGCCGAGCATGAACATCACCATCGGGTCGACGATGCCCGACACCAGCGTGGCGAGCACGACGAGCGTCAGCGCGAGGTTGATGCGGAAGCGGCCGGGCCGGCGCAGCGCGCGTTCGGCGTCGGTCAGCTCGCGTGGCGCGATCGCGAGTGCCGCCGCGCCGGCGCGATCGAGCCCGAGCCGTTTCGCCTCGCGTACGCCGAGCACGTACGCGGTGCCGAACACGAACACGAGCCCGACGATCTGCACCGGAATCATCGGCATGAAGATCGCCGAGCCGGGAATGTGCAATGCCGCCGACGCGCGCAGCATCGGCCCGACCCACGGCAGGAAGTTGACGCCGGCCGCCATCGATGCAACGCATGCCAGGATGCGGCGATCCATCCCGAGCCGCGTATAGAGCGGCATCATCGCGGGCAGCGTGACGAGAAACGTGACGGCGCCCGAGCCGTCGAGATGGATCAGCAGCGCGAGCAGCGCCGAACCCATCACGATGCGCGGCGGATGGCAGCCGATCACGCGCAGCACGCCCGCGATGATCGGGTCGAGCATCCCCGCATCGGTGAGGATTCCGAAAAATAGAATCGCAAAAACGAACATCCCGGCGATCGGGCCGATGTTCTGTACGCCGTGCACGATGAACTTGCCGGTCGTCAACCCGAAACCGGCCGCGAGCGACGCGGCCACCGGCACGACGATCAGCGCCACGAGCGGCGACAGCCGCTTCGTGATGATCAGGCCGAACAGCGCGACGATGGCGATCGCGCCGATCCATGCGAGCATGATGCGTCTCCTCTTCAGCCGGTGCGTCCGTGCGCGGGCCGGCGTGGTGTCCGAATGGGGCGTGCGGCCCGCGGCCGTGCGCCGCCGCCGGGCGCGCGGCACGGCCGGCGGCCGCGATGCCGGTCAGTCCCGGCGGTTGTCGTGATCGTTGTCGGCGTCGGCAAACACCTGCGCCGCATGTTCGTTCAGCGCGGGCGGCGGCCGCCGGTACGTGGCCGGCGTGCGGCCGAGCTTGATCGGCGACGCGATGCCGCGATGCCGGCCCAGCTCGACCTTCATCTGCCGATGCGCGACATGCGGATGGTCGAGCGCCGAATCGAGCCCGAGCACCGGCGCGCACGGCACGCCGCGGCGCATCAACTGTTCGGCGAGCGCCGCGCCGTCGTGTCCGGCCAATGCCGTCTCGAGCAGCGCGCGCAGCGCGGCGCGGTTCGCGCTGCGCGCGCGGTTGTCCGCGAAACGCGGATCGCCGGGCCACTCGCGCGTGCCGAGCACGTCGCACAGTGCCGCGAACTGCCCGTTGTTGCCGACCGCGAGAAAGATGTCGACGGTTGCCGTCGGAAAGCTGTCGTACGGCGTGATGTTCGGATGCGCATTGCCGGTGCGCCCGGGCGCGTTGCCCGAATGGAAGAAGTTCGGCGTATGCGGATGCAGGATCGACAGCGCGCAGTCGAACAGCGTCGCTTCGACGAACTGGCCGCGGCCGCTCGCGTCGCGCTCGCGCAGCGCCATCAGCACGCCGAGCGCCGCGTTCAGCCCCGTGACGAGATCGACGATCGGCACGCCGACGCGCAGCGGCGCGCCGCCGGCTTCGCCATTGACGCTCATCAGCCCCGCGAGCGCCTGCACGGCCGCGTCGTAGCCGGGCAGCCCGCCCAGCGGGCCGTCCGCGCCGAAACCCGACACGCGGCAATGGACGAGGCGCGGAAACCGCTCATGCAGCGCGTCGAAACCGAGCCCCCAGCGTTCCATCGTGCCGATCTTGAAGTTCTCGACGACGGCGTCGGCGTGTTCGAGCAGGCCAAGCAGCCGCTCGCGGTCGTCCGGCTGCGTCAGGTCGAGTGCGATGCCAAGCTTGTTGCGGTTCACGCCGAGGAAGTACGACGCGGTGTCGCCGTCGAATGGCGGGCCCCACGTGCGCGTCTCGTCGCCGGACGGCGGTTCGACCTTGATCACCTCCGCGCCGTGGTCGGCGAGGATCTGCGTCGCGTACGGGCCGCCCAGCACCCGCGACAGATCGACGATGCGCAATCCTGCCAGCGCGCCCTGCTGCTCCCGCTCCGCCATGCGTCTCGCTCCTGGTTCCGGTTGATCGGACTGCCGGTTCCGGTAGGCCGGCGCGTGCAGCGTAGCCCTCCGGAATCGGCGAATAATTCTTGCATGTGAATTTATATTCACACTCAGGAATTGTATTGTCAAGCCCGGATGCACCCGGCCGACGCGCGGATAACGCTGCCGGACGCAAGTGGGGCCGAAACCGAATCCGGGCCGGTTGCGCCGTCGCCCCGCCGTTCGTTAAGCTGACGAAAATCGTTCATCTCGAAAAACAAGGCGGAATATTCATGAAACGGATACTGCTGGCGGCCTTCATGCTGGCGTCGACGCTCGGCGTCGGACACGCACAAACCCAGACTTTCCATTTCGGCGAAGGACAGACGCAGACGCCCGGCGCACGGCCCGCGCCCGCGCGCCGGCACGTAACGGCGCCGCCCCATCACCGGCGCGCCGTTCACGAGCGCCGCCAGCCGCGCCACGCGAAGCCGACGCGCAACGGGATCTATACGCACGCATAACCCGGCGCAGGCGGCGCGACATCATGCACGGAACTGTCACGAACGGCCGGTATGATCGCCGCGGCTGCCTGCATGCCTTCGCGGCCCGCTGCCGGATCACGAACCGCCGACGCGCAATTTCTCCACGATTCAGCACCTGTTTTGCCGAACATGAGTACCGGGCCGGACACCCTCGCCGTCATCAAGGAAAGAGCCACGATCGTGTGCTGCCAGCGCAGCAGCGTGCTGCTGGTCGCCCGCACCGCGTCGCGCTGGGCCCTGCCGGGCGGCACGATCCGGCGCGGCGAGACGCCGCTCGAGGCTGCGCAGCGGGAACTCGCCGAGGAAACGCGGCTGGAGGGGCTCGCGCTCGACTACGCGGTGCAGTTCGGCGGGCTGACGAAGCTGCATCACGTGTTCGTGGCCGACGTGCCGGCGCACCTGACGCCGCGCGCGAGCAACGAGATCGCCCGCTGCAAGTGGTTCACCGTCGACCGGCTCGACACGCTCCGTGCGAGCGTGCCGACGCGCAAGATCATCGAGTTGCTGCGCCTCGACTGCTTTTCGGCGATCGCGAACGGCCCGCTTCGCTGACGTCGATGTCGCCTGCGCCGGTCACGCGCGCAGGAACGGGCCGGCCTTGCGTTCGAGCAGCGCGACGAGTTCGGGCTGCATGAACGCGTAACGGTCGGGGATGTCGAGGCAAACAATCTTCTTGTGCTTCAGACGAGCGCCGAATTGGGCCGACAGCCGCGCCTTGTGCGCGCGCTCCATCACGAAGACGATCTCGGCCCAATCGAGCTGCCCGGCGCACAGGCGCGTGTCCGCATCGGGCGCGAGGCCCGCGGAGTCGGTCTCGACGCCCGGCCACGCGGCGAATACCGCTTCGGCCGTCGGACTGCGCAGCCGGTTGCGGCTGCAGATGAACAGTGCCCGTGTCATGTCGCTTCGCGGCCTGCTCGCCACTCACCCTTGCGGAATCGTGCCGGGCCGCACGTACGCGAGCATGTGCGGCACGTAGTCGGCCTTGCCGAGTTCGACGCCGTGATGGCGCAGGATCGCGTACGCGGCGATCGCGTGGAAGTAGAACTGCGGCAGCGCCCAGTCGCGCGCGTACTGTTCGCCCGTCATGTCGAATGCGATCCCGTTCGGCATTTCGAGCGCGATCGAGAGCGCAGCGCCGCCATCGAGCGCATCCGGTGCGAGTTCGCCGAGAAACGCGAGCGTGCCGGCGATGATCGCCTGCGCGTCGCTCAACGTGCCGGGCTGCGCATCCGCATTCCATCCGGCCTCGCGCAAGGCCAGCAGCGCCGCCGGCAGCGGTTCGGCGCGCAGCCGGTAGACCGGCTCCATCGCCTGGAAGCACGAGAAGCGCACCTGTGCGGCGAGCGGATACATGTCGGCTGCGAGCTTCAGCACCATTACCGTATCGGGATCGCCGCCCGCGGCCTGCCGGTGCGCGACAGCCTTGTCGAGCCACGCGGACTGCGCGCGCAGCATCTGGGTAAATGTCGGAACGAGAAGTTGGGTCGGTGACACGTGTGCGCTCCTGTGTAGTGGTTCGCGCCACGATATCAGCGTCGGCGAAAACCTGCATCTCGACCTGGGTGGCGCACATGATCCGATGCGGATCCGGCGCATTGTCGCGTGGCGCGTGCGAGCGTTTTCGCACGCGGGACGATCGACGGCGCCTGACCGCCGACACGCGGCGTCATGGCTTGCCGTGGCGTGCCAGGAACCGGTCGAGCTGCGATGCAAACGTCTTGCCGTCGCGCGCGCTGAACGGCGCCGGCCCGCCCGTGTCGATGCCCGCGCTGCGCAGCTGGTCCATCATCGCGCGCGTTGACAGGCGTTCCTCGATGTTCTCGCGGCTGAACCAGTTGCCGCGCGGGTCGAGCGCATGCGCGCCCTTGTCGAGCACGGCGGCGGCGAGCGGGATGTCGGCGGTGATCACGAGGTCGCCGGCCTCGGCCAGCTCGACGATGCGCGCGTCAGCGACGTCGAAGCCGGCCGGCACCTGCACCGCCTTGATGAACGGCGACGGCGGCGTGCGCAGAAACTGGTTCGCGACCAGCGTCACGCAGATTTCGGCACGACGCGCGGCGCGAAACAGCATGTCCTTGATGACGGCGGGACACGCGTCGGCATCGACCAGTACTTGCATGGCGGGTTTTCCAGTGGGTAGAAGCAGAAGCGGCGATCATATCGCACCGTCGGCCGTGGCCTTGTGCCGGCACTCGGCCCGATCAGCCTGCGAGGTCCGTGCAAAGCGCATCGGCCATCACCCACTGCCCGCCCCACGCATCGGCCAGCCGTGCACCCTGCCCGAGCCGCACGGCCGCGTCGTCGAAGTCGACGAACACGACATGATCGGCCGCCGCGGGTTTCGCCGGCACTTCGCGCGTGCGCCCGTCGGACAACACCCACAGCCAGCGCTGCTTGTCGGGCGCACGCCGCGCATCGCGCGCGAGCAACTGGGCGGCGGCCGCGATGCCGTCCGCGAGCGGCGTGCCGCCGCCGCCGTCGACCGGTTCGAGCCAGCGCGCATTCCACCAGCGCGGCACGGCCGGGCCGAAGCGCCGCGCGGCGCCGTTGCCGCCGAAGCAGATCAGCGCGGTTTCGACGCGGTCGCGCGCGGCGCGATCGAAATACGCGACGATCAGCCCCTTGGCCAGCGCGAGCCGCTCGTGCGATAGCATCGACGCCGAACAGTCGAGCACGAAGCAATGCAGCGCGTGCGGTGCGCCGGCCCGCTTCCGGAAGCGCAGATGGCCGTGATGCAGCGGGCCGCTGCGTTTCGCGGCGAGCGTCGCCGGCCACGCAACGGCGGTGCCGGCGCGCGCCGTGCCCGGCACGCGCGCGGCGGCGCCTTGCTGCCATCGAGGACCGCGAATGGTGTTCGCGGCGGCGCCGGCTCGATGGCTCAGCGTTTTTTTAGCGGCAGCGGCACGACGCTTTTCACGTCGCGCAGCCCGGCGGGTTCGGGCGGCAGGTAGCCCCAGTCGCCCTGCGATGCCGCGGCATCGTTTTTTGTCGCGCCCGGTCGGTCGTCGGGCTGCTGGCGCGCGTCCGGCGGCGAGCGATCGTCGCGTTCGCCGCCCGGCTGCGACGCGCCGGAAGGTGGCGGCGTACCCGCATGGCGCCGGTGCCGCAACACCGCTTCGGCCACGCGCTCCACATGCGACACCGTCACCGCATCGGCCTGTTCCAGCGCGGCGAGTGCGCGCGCGGCGCGCAGCATCACGAGATCGGCGCGCAATCCGTCGACGGCCGCGTCGATGCACAGCGCGCTGACGCGCGCATGGACCGCATCGTCGAAATCCAGCATCGGCAGCCGTGCGCGCGCCGCATGAATCCGGTCGCCGAGTTCGCGCTGCGCGGCTGCATGCCGTGCGCGGAACGCGTCCGGATCGAGATCGAATGCGAGTCGGGCCTTCACGATCCGCTCACGCTGCGCGGCGTCGAAGCAGTTCTCGAGCTCGACCATCAGCCCGAAGCGGTCGAGCAACTGCGGGCGCAGCTCGCCCTCCTCGGGATTCATCGTGCCGACCAGCACGAAGCGCGCATCATGCGCGTGCGATACGCCATCGCGCTCGACGATGTTCACGCCGCTCGCGGCGACGTCGAGCAGCGTATCGACGAGCCCGTCGGCGAGCAGGTTCACTTCGTCGACATACAGCACGCCGAGATGCGCGCGAGCCAGCAGGCCCGGCCGGAAGCGCACGCCGTTCTCCGCGAGCGCATGCGCGAGATCGAGCGAGCCCGTCACCTGTTCGTCGCTCGCCGACAGCGGCAACGTGACGAACTGCCCTTCGGGCAGCAGCTCCGCGAGGCCGCGCGCGGCGGTCGATTTCGCGGTGCCGCGCGGGCCGCTCACCAGCACGCCGCCGAGCGACGGATCGATCGCGGCGAGCAGCAGCGCCTGCTGCAAGGCATCCTGCGCGACGAGCGCCGCAAACGGAAAGACCGCGCGGGCGCGGTGCGTTGTCGGATCGGTCATCGCCGTCCCCCTTCCTGGAGTTGTTCACTCGCGAGCCAGACCGCTTCGATCCGTTCGCGATAGTCGCCCGGCTGCTGCCACAAGCCGCGCTGCATCGCCTCGACGAAGCGTTCGCAGATGCCGTGCAGCGCCTTCGGGTTGTGCCGTTCGAGGAACGCGCGCGTGTCGTCGTCGAACAGGTATGCGTCGGCGACGAGCGCGTACTGGTGATCGGACAGCACGCGCGCGGTCGCGTCATAGCCGTACAGGTAGTCGACGGTCGCGGCCAGCTCGGCCGCGCCCTTGTAACCATGGCGCTTCACGCCGTCGAGCCATTTCGGGTTGACGACGCGCGAGCGGATCACGCGCGCGATCTCCTCGCGCAGCGTGCGCATCTTCGGCGCGACCGGGTTCGCATGGTCGCCGTGGTAGATGCTCGGCTGCTGCCCGGACAGGTGCCGCACGGCCGCCGTCATCCCGCCCTGGAACTGGTAGTAGTCGTTCGAATCGAGGATGTCGTGCTCGCGGCTGTCCTGGTTCTGCACGACGACGTCGATCGTCGCCAGCCGCTCGCCGAACACGTCGGGCGCGGCGTCGCCCGCGCTGTTCTGCGCGTACGCATGGCCGCCCCACTGGCGGTACGCATCCGCGAGATCGGCGTCGGTCTGCCAGCGGCGCTGGTCGATCAGGTCCTGCAGGCCCGCGCCGTAGCTGCCCGGCCGCGCGCCGAACACGCGCCAGCCGGCGCGGCGCCGCGCTTCGTCGGGCGGCACGCCCTGCGTGATCCATTTCGCGCGTTCGCGCTCGATGCGTGCGCGGATCGGGTTCATTTCCTCCGGCTCGTCGAGCGCGGCGACGGCCTGCACGGCCGCGTCGAACAGGTGCATCAGGTTCGGAAACGCGTCGCGGAAGAAGCCCGATACGCGCAGTGTCACGTCGATGCGCGGCCGGTCGAAGATCTCGATCGGCAGGATCTCGAAGTCGGTCACGCGATGGCTGCCGTGCGCCCATTTCGGCCGCACGCCGAGCAGCGCGAACGCCTGCGCGATGTCGTCGCCGCCCGTGCGCATCGTCGCCGTACCCCACACCGACAGGCCGATCGCGCGCGGATAGTCGCCGTGATCCTGCAGATGACGCTCGATCAGCTGTTGCGCGGATTTCAGGCCGAGCGACCACGCTGCCTGCGTCGGCACTGCGCGCGTGTCGACCGAGTAGAAATTTCGGCCGGTCGGCAGCACGTCGGGACGGCCGCGCGACGGCGAACCGCTCGGCCCCGGCGGCACGAAGCGGCCGTCGAGCCCGCGCAGCAACTGGCGCATTTCCTCGCCGCCGCATGCGTCGAGCGCAGGCATCAGCGTCGCGCGAACGCGTTCGATCACCGCGAGCGTATGCGGCCATTCGCCGGGCGGCGTCGCGTCGGTGCCGGGGTTGCCCCCGGTGGCCGCGCACAGCCCGTCCAGCCATTGCTGCGCGAGCCGTTCGAGCCGCTCGCGCGTATCGCCCGCATGACGCCACGGCGATCCATCGAGCGCCTGCAGGATCGCCGGGCGCGGGCCGGCCCACGGCGCGGCCCAGTCGGCCGACAGCGGATCGAAATCGTCGCCGAGCATCAGGTCGCGCGCGAGCGCGCCGATCAGCCCCGCGCGCGCGCCCTTGCCGTCGCCGACCGGAAAGCGCGCGAGCGCAAGCAGCGTGTCGCGTCGCTGGCGATCGGCCGGCGACACGCCGAACACGTGCAGCCCGTCGCGAATCTGCGCTTCCTTCAATTCGCACAGCCACGCGTCGACTCGCGTCAGCAGCGCATCCTCGTCGCCCGCGTCGCGCGGCGGCGATACGCTCAGTTCGTCGTGCAGCCGATGTTCGGCGATCGTCGCGAGGATCGTCTTGCGCAGCAGCTTCGCGCGCCGCGCGTCGACCATCAGCGCTTCGTAGTATTCGTCGACCTGCCGCTCGAGATCCTGCAGCGGCCCGTAGTTTTCCGCGCGCGTGAGCGGCGGCATCAGGTGATCGACGATCACCGCCTGCGCGCGGCGCTTCGCCTGGCTGCCCTCGCCCGGATCGTTGACGATGAACGGATACAGGTGCGGCAGCGGCCCGAGCGTCAGGTCGGGCCAGCACGCGTCGGACAGCGCGACGCTCTTGCCCGGCAGCCATTCGAGGTTGCCGTGCTTGCCGAGGTGGATGACCGCGTCGATGCGATACGCATCGCGCAGCCAGAAATAGAACGCGAGGTACGCATGCGGCGGCACGAGATCCGCGTCGTGGTAGCTCGCGTAGTCGTTCTCGCCGCGCGAGCGCGACGGCTGGATGCCGACGAACACGTTGCCCGCGCGCCAGCCCGCGATCGTGAAACGCCCGTGGCGCAGCGTCGGGTCGGCCTCGGGCGGGCCCCAGCGCTCGTTCAGCGCGTCGCGCACGGCCGCCGGCAGCCGCGCGAAATGCGCGGCGTAGTCGGCCAGCGCGAAACTCTGGAACGCCGGGCGCAGCGCATGCACGGCCACGTCGTTGGTCACGCCTTCGGTGAGCCGTGCGATCAGCGCGTCGCCATCGGGCGGCAGGTCGGCCAGCGCGTAGCCCGCGTCGCGCAGCGCCGCGAGCACGCGCAGCGCGGACGCCGGCGTGTCGAGCCCGACGCCGTTGCCGATCCGCCCTTCGCTTTGCGGATAGTTCGCGAGAATCAGCGCGATGCGCTTGCTCGCGTTGTCGAGCGTGCGCAGCCGGCACCAGCCGCGCGCGAGCGCCGCGACGAACGCGATCCGCTCGGCGTCCGGCTGATAGCGCACGACGTCGACCTCGGTGTGCGGACAGCGATACGCGAGCCCCTTGAAGCTCACCGCGCGCGTGACGATGCGCCCGTCGACCTCGGGCAGCGCGATATGCATCGCGATGTCGCGTGCGTGCAGGCCCTGGTTATCGGTGACCCATGCGTCGCGATTGCCGCCGGACAGGATCACCTGCAGCACCGGCGCGTCGCCGGCGAGCACCTCCGGCTCGGCCGCATCGATCGCGCCGGCCGCGAACGCGGTCGTGTTCAGCACGAGCGCGACGCCGTGCGTATCGCAGAGTTGCGTGATGACCTCGCGACTCACCGCGTCCTTCAGCGACGTCACCGCGATCGGCAGCGGATTCAGCCCCTCCCGAACGAGTGCGTCGGCCAGCGCATCGAACACGGCCGTGTTCGCGGCCTGCCAGTGCGCACGATAGAACAGGATCGCGACGACCGGCGCGCCGGGCGTGCAGCGCGGCCGCCAGTCGTCGACGCTCGCGCGGTCGCGCGCCGGGTGATACAGCGCGGCGGCCGGCAGCGGACGCGGCAGCTCGGGTTCGTCGCCGAAGCCGAGCGTATGGAATGCGATGCTGCGCAGCAGCGCGTCGGCGTTGTGCACGCCGCCTTCGCGCAGGTAACGCCACCACAGCCGGCACAGGTCGGGCGCGACCGTGCTTTTCGCGACGAGGTTCGGGTCTTCCTGCAGGTCGCCCGAGAACATCGCGAGCTGCTGAGCGCGCTTCGACGCGAGCGACTCGGCCTGCTCGATCCCGTACGGCCAGTACGCTTCGCCGCCGAGATGATCGATCACGACCGTCTTCGCGTGGCGCAGCACGTCGTCGACATAGAAATCGACGGACGCCGGCTGCCGCAGGAACGTGACGTTCGCGAGCCGCACGCTCGGGAAGCCGGCCGGCAGTTGCGGCACGACGCTCGCGAGCAGCGACAGCGTCGTGTCGGCCGAACTCAGGATCACGATGTCGGCCGGCTGCTGGTCGATCCGGACGACGCCCTGCGTATCGTCGACGAAGCCGCCCGGCGTGGTGCGCAGCAGATGCATCGCGCGTTACGCCTGTTGCGGTTCGGCCGCGCACGCGGCGTCGAACGCGCGCTGCAGCGCGGCCGCGTCGAGATCCTCGCCGATCAGCACGAAGCGGCTCGCGCGCGTTTCGCCGTCCTGCCAGCGGCGGTCGAAATAGCTGTCGAAGCGGCGGCCGACGCCCTGGATCACGAGCCGCATCGGCGCGCCGGGCAGCGCGGCGAAGCCTTTCGCGCGGTAGATCGTGTGCGTCTCGACGACACGCTGCAGCGCGGCGATCGTCGCTTCGCGCGTGAGCGCGTCGCCCGACACGACCACCGAGTCGAAATCGTCGTGATGATGATCGTGATCGCCGTCGTCGGCCGAGCCGTGATGGTCGTGACGCAGGTGGATCGTTTCCTCCGACGCCGATTCGAGCCCGAGCAGCATCGCGAGGTCGAGCTCGCCGCGCGTCGCGCGCACGATCTTCACCTGCGGCGGGATCTCGTCGCGGATCGCGGTTTCGATCTGCGCGAACTGCGCGTCGCCGACGAGATCGGCCTTGTTCACGATCACGAGATCGGCGGACGACAGTTGGTCGGCGAACAGTTCGTGCAGCGGCGATTCATGATCGAGGTTCGGATCGGCGCGGCGTTGCGCGTCGACGGCCTGCGGGTTTTCCGCGAACTGGCCGCTCGCGGCCGCCGGCCCGTCGACGACGGTCACGACCGCGTCGACCGTGAAGCTGTTGCGGATCGTCGGCCAGTTGAACGCCTGCACGAGCGGCTTCGGCAGCGCGAGCCCGGAAGTCTCGATCAGCACGTGGTCGATGTCCGCGCGGCGCTCGACGAGCGCCTCCATCACCGGGTAGAACTCTTCCTGCACCGTGCAGCACAGGCAGCCGTTCGCGAGCTCGTAAAGCTGGCCCGACGCTTCGTCCTGCGCGTCGTCGCAGCCGATGCCGCAGCCCTTGAGGATTTCGCCGTCGATGCCGAGCTCGCCGAATTCGTTGACGATCACCGCGATGCGGCGGCCTTCGGCGTGCTGCAGGATGTGGCGCATCAGCGTCGTCTTGCCGCTGCCGAGAAAGCCCGTGACGATCGTGACGGGCAGCTTGCGTAGGGTCATGGAATATCCAGTGTCGTAAGGGGAGTCAGGCCGAGATCGTCACGTCGATCTCGTCGTAGCGCTTTAACCGGTAGATCAGGGCCGACACGAGCCAGCATGCGAGGAACAGGCCGATCACGACGTAGCCGAGCATGCCGAAATGCGACGCCACCATCGACGCGAAGTCCCACACCGGGCCCTGCAGCGACAGCTTGTCCGCGAGCAGCGCGAGCACCTCGATGCCGCCGATCAGCGCGGCGACCAGCACCGACACGAAGGTGATCGTCATGTTGTAGTAGATCTTGCGGATCGGCCGCACGTACGCCCAGCGATACGCGCCCATCATCAGGATGCCGTCGGTCGTGTCGACCAGCGTCATGCCGGCGGTGAACAGCACCGGCAGCGCCATCACGGACCAGAACGACAGACCGCCCTGCACCTGCGCCGCCGAGATGCCGAACAGCGCGATCTCGGTCGCCGTATCGAAGCCGAAGCCGAACAGGAACCCGACCGGATACAGGTGCCAGCTACGCGACACGAGCCGGAACAGCGGGCGGAACAGGCGCGCGAGCACGCCGCGCTGGTTCAGCAGCAGGTCGAGATCGGCGTCGACGATCGGCTCGCCGCGCCGCGCGGCGCGAAACGTCCGGTAGACGGAAATCAGGATCAGCAGGTTCGCGATCGCGAGCACCAGCAGGAAGAACGCCGACACGCTCGTGCTGATCACGCCCCCCCACGCTTTCATGCTCTCGAAGCGCGCGAGCGACGCGGCCGTGAGCGTGACCACGACCGACATCACCATCACCACCGTCGAGTGGCCGAGCGAGAAGAACAGGCCCGCGCCGAGCGGGCTGCGGCCCTCCTGCATCAGCTTGCGCGTGACGTTGTCGATGGCCGCGATGTGGTCGGCGTCGACCGCATGGCGCAGCCCGAACACGTACGCGAGCAGCGCGGTGCCGAGCAGCACGGGCTGGTCGTGGAAGGCGGCGAACGCCCAGATCCACGCGCCTGCGTTGAAGGCGATCAGCAGCGCATAGATCGCGACGATCTTGCCGCGCAGCCCGGAGGAACTGTCGTTGAACAGGCGAAACAGCGAATCGAGCATGACGCTCCTTTGCGAACGGTCGACATGAAGAATGCCAACACGGCCGTCGCTGCCCGGCCCCGCGCGGTCCGGCCTGCCATCGGGCCGGATCATGCGCGCTCGCGCAGGCGGCCGGACGACGGGAATCGGGAAACGCTCGGGTGTCGGGCACGCTGCGGCCGTGGACGATGCGCCGCCTCCCCGCGGCGCTGAACCCCAATGTTTAGGCCGGTATCCGGGCTGGCGAACACGCCGCTTCGCCTTCCCGGGTGCACAGGGCATCCAGTGGCGGTCGTCCGCATGCGCGCGCGGCATGCGGCGAAGCGGCGCTGCATCGCGGCGGGCACGATGCGTTCGCTTACCGTTGCGGGGGCAGCACAGGTTGGCTCGACTGCGATGCAGGCAGGCTCCCTGTTTCCCGTTTAACTGCGCGCGCCGGAGGGCGCGCGCGAGCACCAAAACGCGTGCGAGTGTAGGCGCCGGGGGCGGGAGCGTCAAGGCGGCCGCCGACGGGCGCGTCGGACGGGTTCGGTGCGTGTGTGCATCCTGCCGTCAACTTCAGACGAGAACGATTGTCGTTTTCGCTTGCACGGGATAAACTTTTCCTGATCGCAAGCCGAAGCAGAAAAACCCGTTCATTCAGTAATCCTGATATTCAAATGCCGAAACGTCTCAATTACGGGCGGCGGCGCGACGCGCTGCCCATCGCGCTGTGCGCAATGCTGTCGACTTGTCCCTGCGTGTCCGGGGCCGCCGAAGCCGAAGTCGGCGCCGAAGCCGAGCTGCCGGTGCTGGAGGTGCGCGCGCGCCGCCATCCGCACGATCCGCGTCCCGAGCAGGTGAGCACCGCGACGCGCGCCGCGAGCGACCCGCGCGACGTGCCGCAGACCATCGACACCGTGTCGGTCGACGAGACGCTGTCCTACGGCGGCCGCACGCTCGCCGACGCGCTCGCGGGCGTGCCCGGCATATCGAACACGTCGGACACGCGGTTCGACGCGTTCCGGCTGCGCGGCTTCTCCAGCGCGGGCGACCTGCTGCTCGACGGCATGCGCGACGACGCGCAGTACGTGCGCGGTCTCGGCAACATCGAACGCGTCGAGGTGCTGAAGGGGCCGGCTGCGGCGCTGTATGGCCGCGGCAGCGGCGGCGGCGTGATCAATCGCATCACCAAGCAGCCGCAGCCCGAGAATTTCGGCAGTGTGTCCGCGACGACGGGCAGCTACGGCCGGCTCGGCGTGTCGGCCGACCTCAATCGCGCACTTTCGCCGCGCTGGAGCATGCGCGTGAACGCCGGGCGCGAGTATCAACGCAGCTTCCGCGACGCGGTCGACGGCACGCGCCAGTATGTGGCGCCGTCGCTCAAATGGCAGGGCGAGCGCAGCAGCTGGCTGATGCAGTTCGAATACGACGCTTACGAGCGCGTACCCGATCGCGGGATGCCCGCGGCGGTCGCCGCGGTCGATCCGGCCGGCAAACCGGTCGCGTTCACGCTGCCGCCGGCGTCGCGCCGCACCTTTTTCGGCGTGGCCGACCGCGACACGATCCGCGACGCGAGCATGAACTGGCGGTCGGTGTTCACGCGGCAGCTGGGCGGCGACTGGCAGGTGCGCCACCTGCTGAGCGTGCTCGACCTGCACAGCACGTTCGACAACACCTACGTCACGCAGGGTTACGTGACGAAACCGCGCGACTACGCGCGCGTGCAGCGGGCCCGCTATCTGCAGGACCTTCGGCACCTGAACGTGCAGACCGATCTTGAACTGAGCGGCAGCGTGACGACCGGGCCGGTCGCCCATCACCTGCTGCTCGGTGTCGAATACGGCTGGCAGCGGCGAGCGCCGCGGTTGTGGAGCGCCACCGCGTCGCCGGTCTCGATCACCGCCCCCGACAACGTCGACCGTCGCGGGTCCGCGCCGGTCCCGTACATGATGAACCGCCATCTCGCGACCGACTACGCGCTCTACGCGCAGGACCGGATCGACATCGGGCGCGCATGGAAACTGCTGACCGGCCTGCGCTGGGATCGCTTCGTCGCCGATTCGACGAGCCAGTTGAACGGATTGCAGGCGCGACGCGCGTCGACCGCGTGGAGCCCGCGGCTCGGCATCGTATGGTCGCCGCTCGACGCGCACAGCGTCTACGCATCCTGGAGCAAGAATTTCGCGCCGGTCGGCGGCGACCTGATCGGCATCACGCCGGGCGCGCGCGGCAATGCGAACGATCTCGGCCCGCAATACAGCCGGCAGGTCGAAGTGGGCATCAAGAGCGACTGGCTGGACGGCAAACTCAGCACCACGCTCTCGGCATTCCAGATCGATCTGTACAACCGCAAGACCGCCGATCCGGTCAGGCCCGGCTATTTCGAGCTGACCGGCCTCGAGCGCAATCGCGGCGTCGAACTCGGCATTGCCGGCAGGCTGGCCGGCGACTGGTTCGCGCGCGGCGGGATCGGCTGGCAGAACGCGCGGATCGTCGAGGCCGAAGCGAAATCCGTCGGCAAGCGATCGGCCGGCGTGTCGTCGTCCAACGGCAGCCTGTTCGTCGGCTATGCGCCGCTCTCCGGCTTCTTCGCGGAAGCCGGCGTGATCTACGAAGGCGCGCGCTACGCCGATCGCGACAACCTGCTCACGCTGCCCGCCCATGTACGCTGGGACGGCAAGCTTGGCTACCGCATGCGCGACCTCGATCTGACGCTGGCGGTCGTCAATCTCACGGGTCGCAACGACTACGCGAATGCGACGAGCGTCGCGCAGATCATGCCGGGCGCACCACGAACGTTCACGCTGACCGCCGCCTACAAGTTCTGACGACGCAGGGTCGCCGCCGCATGCCGGTCAACGCGTGCGAGTCAGCCTGGCGACCGACGCGACGTTTTTGCAACGCATGGAATCGGATTTGCCCTTGCCGTGCGTGGCGCCAGGGTCACGCATCGGCATGCCGACGCGTGTGCTATCGTATGCGCCGCGTTCGGTGCTCGCATGCGCATTCCGCGCATGCAGTTAAACGGGAAACAGGAGGCGGACCACCGCCCGGCCTGTGCTGTCCCCGCAACGGTACGCCGCCCGCGCGACGCGCTTCCCCGCGCACGCGCCCATGCCGCCCACGATGCCACTGCCCTTCAGCCGGGCGGGAAGGCTGCGGCCTGGCGAGCGGCCAGCCCGGATACCGGCCGACGCAAGGGGCGAGCCCGACGCTCGCCGAACGCCCGATCCGCGGGGGACGGATGGGGTGCGCATTCCGCCCGCGTTCGCGCGGGCTTCGCCCGATCCTTTATGCGTTGCCTGTCCGCCGGCCGCCGATGTGCCGCCCGCCTTCCCCTTTCCACTGTCTCGACACGGTGCGCGCCGTGCCGCGCGCGATGAGCCGCGCATGGCTCGTCGGCGCCGGCCCCGGCGCCGCCGACCTGCTGACGCTCAGGGCCGTGCGCGCGATCGGCGCGGCGGACGTGCTGCTCGTCGACGATCTCGTGAACCCCGACATGCTGTGCCATGCGCGCGCCGACGCGCAGATCGAGCATGTCGGCAAGCGCGGCGGCCATGCGTCGACGCCGCAGGAGGCGATCGTCGCCGCGATGCTCGCGCACCTGCGCGCGGGCCGCAGCGTCGCACGGCTCAAGGGCGGCGATCCGTTCGTGTTCGGCCGCGGCGGCGAGGAACTGGCCGCGCTCGGCGCGGCGGGCTTTCCGGTCGAGGTCGTGAACGGCATCACGGCAGGCATCGCCGCGCCGGCCGCGCTCGGCATTCCGGTCACGCAGCGCGGCGACGCGCAGGGCGTGATCTTCGTCACGGGCCACGGCGCGGGCGCCGACGAACCCGACTGGCGCGCGCTGGCGGCCACGCGCATGACGATCGTGATCTACATGGGCATCCGCCGGCTCGATGCGATTGCGGCGGCGCTGCGCGCCGGCGGCCTGCCCGGCGATACGCCGTGCGCGGCGATCGAGAACGCGACGCGCCCCGAACAGCGGCACGTGCTCGCGACACTCGACACCGTCGTCGAACGCGTCGGTGCAACCGGCATCGGTTCGCCGGCGATCGTCGTGATCGGCCGCGTCGCGGCGCTGGCCGACGATCCCGCGGTGCGCGCGGCGCTCGGCGGCGGTGCATGATGCGCGTCGCGCTCGGCGTCGGTTTCCGCGCGGGCGTGACGGCCGCGCAACTCGATGCCGCGATCCGCGCGGCGCTGGCGCTCTACCCGGCCGCCGAGCCGGCGCTCGTCGCGACGCTCGCCGACAAGGCGCGTGCCCGCGCGCTGCGCACGCTGTGCGCGCGACGCGGCTGGCCGCTCGTCGCAGTCGACGCGGCGCGGCTCGCGAGCCGTCCGGAACTGGCCGCGAGCGGTCCGTCGGACGCCGCGCTCGCGCGCTTCGGCGTCGCGGGCGTGGCCGAGCCGTGCGCGCAGCTCGCGGCGCCGCACGGCCGGCTGCTGGGCCCCAAATCCATCCGGGACGGTGTGACGGTCGCACTCGCCGGCCCGCTCTGAACCTTTTGTTTCGCTTTCGACAGGACGATTCCCGATGAAGACCGATTCCGAATCCCATCAGCGGATGACCGAACGCCGCCGTGCCGGCCACGAGAAGAAGCAGGCCGCCGCCACCCATGAAAAAGGCCTGCTGATCGTCCACACCGGCAACGGAAAGGGCAAGAGCACCGCCGCGTTCGGCATGGCCGTGCGCGTGCTCGGCCACGGCATGCGGCTCGGCGTCGTGCAGTTCATCAAGGGTGCGCTGCACACGTCCGAGCGCGACTTCCTCGGCGCGGTCGCGGAATGCGACTTCGTGACGATGGGCGACGGCTACACGTGGAACACGCAGAACCGCGATGCCGACATCGCGACCGCGCGCAAGGGCTGGGACGAGGCGCGCCGGATGATCGAAAGCGGCGACTACCGGATGGTGATCCTCGACGAGCTGAACACCGTGCTGAAGTACGAATACCTGCCGCTCGACGAAGTGCTCGCGACGCTCGTCGCGCGCCCGGAGTCGGTGCACGTCGTCGTTACCGGGCGGCACGCGCCGGATGCGTTGATCGACGCGGCCGATCTCGTCACCGAAATGCGGCTCGTCAAGCATCCGTACAAGGAGCAAGGGGTGAAGGCGCAGCGCGGCGTGGAGTTCTGAGCGTGCCGGCCTGCCCCGCGCTGTTCGTCAGTGCGCCCGCGTCCGGCCAGGGCAAGACGTCGGTGACGGCCGGCCTCGCGCGGCTGCACCGCCGGCTCGGCCGCCGCGTGCGCGTGTTCAAGACCGGGCCTGATTTTCTCGATCCGATGCTGCTCGAACGCGCGAGCGGCGCGCCGGTGCATGCGCTCGACCTCGGGATGGTCCGCGAGGCCGGCTGCCGCGCGCTGCTTGCCGACGCCGCGCGCGAGGCGGACCTGATCCTGATCGAGGGCGTGATGGGGCTGTTCGACGGCACGCCGAGCAGTGCCGACCTCGCGGCCGCGTTCGGCGTACCGGTCGTCGCGGTGATTTCAGCGAAGGCGATGGCGCAGACGTTCGCGGCGATCGCGTTCGGGCTCGCGCGGTTCCGGCCGGGGCTGCCGTTTCACGGTGTGCTGGCGAACCGCGTCGGCTCGGCCCGGCACGCGGATTTGCTGCAACAGGCGCTGCCCGCCGACCTGCGCTGGCTCGGGCACGTGCCGGCCGATGCGGGCATCGCGCTGCCGGAGCGGCATCTCGGCCTGCACCAGCCGGCCGACATCGACGACCTCGATGCGCGGCTCGAGCGCGCGGCCGACGTGCTCGCGCAGACGGCGCTCGCCGAATTGCCGCCTGCCGTCGCGTTCGCGGAACCGGACGTCGCGGCGCCGCTGCCGCGTGCGCTCGCCGGCAAGCGGATCGCGATCGCGCGCGATGCGGCGTTCTCGTTCATCTATCCGGCGAATCTCGCGCTGCTCGACGCGCTCGGTGCGCAGTTGCGGTGTTTCTCGCCGCTTGCCGACGAGGGCGTGCCGGACGATTGCGACGCGCTGTTCCTGCCGGGCGGCTATCCGGAACTGCATGCGGCGACGCTCGCGGCCAATGCCGAAACCGCACGGACGATTCGCGCGCATGCGGCGGCCGGCCGGCCGATCGTCGCGGAATGCGGAGGGATGGTGTATCTGTGTGAATCGCTGACTGACGTGGACGGCGCGACGACGCCGCTGCTCGGCCTGTTGCCGGGCCACGCGACGATGCAGCGCCGGTTCGCGGCGCTGGGAATGCAGCAGGTCGACACGCGGCACGGCACGATGCGCGGCCATACGTTCCACTATTCGCGGCTCGCCACGCCGCTCGAGCCGATCGCGACCGCAAGGCGCCCGGACGGCGCGTCGGGCAGCGGCGAAGCCGTCTATCGCCGCGGCGCGATCGTCGCGACGTACATGCACATGTACTGGCCGTCGAATCCGGATGCTGTCGTGGCGTTGTTCGGTGGGGAAGCGTTCTAGACTGCTCGATGCCTCGCTCGGATCGAGACGGCACCAGTCATGCCGGGATTGCGGGCCACTTTGCAACGATCGCGCCGCTTGACGTGCTCGGCTACAAATGTCGTTCGATATCCATCCGCTGATGCAGGACCCGAATCACATCGATTGCGTCATCCGTTTCGCGATAGAACACGACGTGAGAACCAACTGCGTACCGGAAATACCCATCCCGAACAATGCAAGTCCGGCCAGCCTTTTTGCCGCGCGCCAGCGCTTCCATCGTCCCGATCAGATCGCGATGGTAGTGGTCTGCCTGCTCGAGCGACCAATGCTCGACGGTATAACGCCAAATGTCTTCGAGATCGAGTTCGGCCAGCGGTGTCAGCCGAAGCTGTCTGCCTTTAACCGCCATGCGTGGCCCGCATGCGGACCAGGAAGGCCTCGCTGTCGAATGGCTTGGGCACCCCTGATGCCTCACCGGCCTTCAACGCTTCTTGCAACGCACGCATTTGTGTTTCGTGTGACTCGAGGAGCCGCAAACCGGCTCGCACGACGTCGCTTGCGGAACCGTATCGCCCCGATTGGACTTGAGCGTCGACGAATTCGGCAAAGTGGTCGCCCAGGGAAACGGATGTGTTTCGCGACATGAGTCACCTCCTTTTCAATGCGATCATCATATACCAAAATTTGGTACATTTCGCGTTGAACCACAGTGGCGACCTTGCCGATGTCCGACCCCGTGCCGCATGTGTTGCTTCCTTCGTCAGGTCAGGGTTTTTCGCGGCCCGGCGCTTCCGAACGCGAAGTCCGGATCACGGTGCCGTCGGGCGAGAAATGCGCGTTGAACATCCCGTCGCCCGATACGCCACCCTCGGCCCAGTGCCAGCTCCATACCTCTTCATGGCTCAACGCGTATTGCGCGACCTCGGTCGGCTTGCCGAGCAGTTGCCGCACGTCGTCCTTCGACATCCCGGGCACGACCTTCGCGATGTTCGCCGCCGTCAGCGCCTGCGTGATCGACACGAGCCGGCCGTCGGACCCGAAATCGAGCATATAGGTGCTCGTGCCGTACGGGCCGCGCGGATACTCGAACCGCTGCGAGCCGTCTTCACCCTGCCTGACCATCTCGGGCTTGCCGGCCTGGCGGAGCACGTCCTCGACCATCGAGACGCCCGGCTGCAGGTTGCCGAACGCCATCGGATCGGGCTTGATCGCATTGACCGCGTCAGCCACCTTCTGGTCGTCGCACCCGGCCGCCAGAACGCCGACCGCACAGGCCGTCAGCACGGTCAGAAGCTGTTTTCGCATATCGTCCACACCTGTATTCATCGAGCCGATTCGGCGTCGCGCGCAGCGTAGCACGCGACCTGTCCCGCCGATGTCAAGGAGCGTCAAATTCACGCGCATGCCACGCACCGGGTGGCGGCTTCCACGCCGCCGCGTCAGATCAGAAACGCCTCGGCCAGCTTGACCCAGTACGACGCGCCCGTCGGCAGCGCAGCGTCGTTGAAGTCATAGCCGGGGTTGTGCACCATACAGCCGCCCTCCCCGTCGCCGTTGCCGTTGCCGATGATCAGGTAGCAGCCCGGCCGCTTCTCGAGCAGGAACGCGAAATCCTCGCTGCCGGTGAGCGGCACCATCCTGTCGATCAGGTTCGCATCGCCCACCCACTCGCGCGCGACGTTGCGCGCGAACGCGGTCATCTCCGCGTCGTTGACGAGCACCGGGTAGCGGCGCTGGTAGTCGATCGTCGCGGTCGCACCGAACACGGCCGCCTGCGCATGTACGACTTCCTTGATGCGCGTCTCGAGCAGGTCGCGCACCTCCGGTTTCAGCGCGCGCACCGACAGGCGCATCTGCGCGCGATCGGGAATCACGTTCGGCGCCTCGCCCGCGTGGATCGCGCCGACCGTGACGATCGCCATGTCGAGCGGCGACACGTTGCGCGACACGATCGTCTGCAACGCGAGCACGATCTGCGCGCACACGACGACCGGGTCGATCGCCTTGTGCGGCACCGCGCCGTGGCCGCCACGGCCCTGCACGTCGATGACCACGGTATCCGACGACGCCATGAACGGCCCCGGCAGGAAGCCGAACTTGCCGGTCGGGAAGCCCGGCATGTTGTGCATCGCGAAGATCGCGTCGCACGGGAACAACTCGAACAAGCCTTCGTCGAGCATCTTCTTCGCGCCGCCGAGCCCTTCCTCGGCCGGCTGGAAAATCAGGTTCAGCGTGCCCGAGAAGCGGCGCTCGCGCGCGAGATGCTTCGCGGCCGCGAGCAGCATCGCCGTGTGGCCATCGTGGCCGCACGCGTGCATCTTGCCGGCGATCGTGCTCTGGTACGGCAGGCCCGTCGCCTCGTGGATCGGCAGCGCATCCATGTCGGCGCGCAGGCCGAGGCGCTGCGTGCCGTTGCCCACCTTCAGCTGCGCGACGACGCCCGTGCCGCCGAGCCCGCGATGCACCGTGTAGCCCCACGACTGCAGTTGCTCCGCGACGAGGTCGCTCGTCGCGAATTCCTCGAAACCCAGTTCGGGATGTGCATGGATGCGGTGCCGGATCTCGATCATTTCGTCGGCGAGGCCCGCGGGAATCACGCTGTGCGTCACGGTGTCGTCTCCTGTGTTCGGTGGGGAATGTGCAGGCAAGGATAGTCGGTTCGCTGGCAACCGGGCAGACGAAAAGTCGTCGTGGCAGCAACCGGTAGTTGCCGTATCGGGCACGGTGCGCGGTATGCGCAAGCCGGCCATCCGGATGACTGCCGCACATGATCCGGACACGTAAAACTGTGCGCTCCGCATCGATTTTATGTGCATAAGGGCCCGGCGATGACCGTTCAAACATCCAAAATAACTCCATAGCATCAAAGACTTATGGATATTTGTTCACTTTTTGACGTTTGTACACTTTCTGTGTACACTGACAAAGAAGTGAACAAGCGATTGCCTCTGATGCCCGAGAACGCCCCTCTCCCGATGTCGGAACAGCATGTGCTCGACGAAGCCTGCGCCGCGTTCGAACGCGCGACCCGGCGCTTCAGGGCGCGGCCCGTGCGCGTGCCGGCCGCGTACCACGCGCGTGCCGACGCGATGATCCGCTTCGACGTTGCCGGGCAGGCATTCGAGATGCCGGTCGCCGTGAGCCTGCGCGCCGAATCGCTGCAGGGCGCGCTTGCGGAATTGCGTCGCCGCCGCGGCGCTGCCGCGATGCCCGGCGAGCGGCCGCTGATGCTGGTCGCGCCGTATCTTTCGGCCGAACTGGCCGCGCGCCTGACCGACCAGGGCATCCCGTTTCTCGACACCGCAGGCAACGCATGCCTGATTCAGCCGGAGGCGACCGTGATGATCGCGGGGCGGCCGAAGCCCGCGCGCGCGCCCCGCCGGCAGGCGTCGCGTGCGACGACACCGAAGGGACTGGCCGTGATGTTCGCACTCGCGACGCAGCCGGGCCTCGTCGCGCAGCCGTATCGGGGGATTGCCGCCGCGTCGGGCGTCGCGCTCGGCACGGTCAATCTCGCGATGGACGATCTGATCGCGCGCGGCCTCGTCGGGCAGCGCCGTAACGGCGAGCGCCTGATTCCCGACTGGCCGCGCTTCGTGCAGGAATGGGTCGCGTTGTACCCGAGCCGCTTGCGCGCGAAACTGCCGAGCCACCGGTTTGCCGGCCTCACGCCCGACTGGTGGCGCGGTTTCGATTTCGCGTCATTCGACGCGCAGCTCGGCGGCGAGCCGGCGGCCGACCTGCTGACGCACGATCTGAAGCCGGCCGCGATCACCGTCTACACGCACGGCGCGGTGTCGAACCGCCTGCTGCTCCAGGCCCGCCTGCGTCCGGACGAGCGCGGCGACATCGAAATCCTTGAAGCGTTCTGGCCGCACTCGCCTGCGCTCGACTGGCGCGAGCAGGATGTGCCGCTCGTACCGCCGCTCCTGATCTACGCGGATCTCGTCTCGTCCGGGGACAGCCGCAATCTTGCCGCCGCCGAACGGATCCATGACCGATACCTCGCCCACCCGCCCGCTTGAAGTCGATGCGCGCCGGCCGCTCGAGCCGGCGGCGGTCGCGCTGCTGCAAGCGGTCAGCGTGGCCTGCGCGCGCCTCGATACGGCGTTCGTCGTCGCCGGCGCAACCGCGCGCGACATCCTGATGTGGCACGTCCACGGCATCCGGCCGGTGCGCGCGACGCGGGACGTCGACGTCGCGGTGTGCGTAGTGAGCTGGCCGTTTCACGAGCAACTCGTCGATGCACTTATCGCGACCGGGCAATTCACGCGCGCACCGAAACAGCAGCAGAAACTGCTGTTCGATGGCGGAACGCACGGTTTTCGCACCGAGCTCGATCTGGTGCCGTTCGGGCCGCTCGAAACGCCGCCGGGCGAGATCGCATGGCCGCCGGGCGGCGAATTCGTGCTGAACGTGCTCGGGTTCCAGGAAGCGGTCGACACGGCACAGCCGGTGTCGATCGATGCGCGCACCGTGGTACCTGTGGCCAGCCTGCCGGCGCTCGCGCTGCTGAAGTTGCTCGCATGGAAGGACCGGCGTGCGCGCCAGAACAGCGACGCGTACGACCTGCTGTTCCTGCTGCGGAATTTTCACGACGCCGGCAATCGCGAACGCATCTGGAAGGCCGCGCCGGACCTGCTCGAAACGCACGCGTTCCAGCCGGGCCTCACCGCCGCCGCACTGCTCGCGCGAGAGGCGAAACGGATTGCTTCGCCGCAAACGCGCGACGCCATCCGCATGCTGCTATCCGACGAAGCGACTTACGCGGCGCTCGGCCAGGATCTGCTGGCACGTGCGTTCGCGCTGCTGCCGGGTGAGTTCAGCGATGACGCCGACCGGTATCTCGACGCGTTCCGCAACGCCTTTCTCGCTGATCCGCACGCGCCGCACGCGTGACGCGACGCGGCGGAGCAGCAACGTCATCGCGCTTGCGCCCCGCCGCGCTCAGGCCGCCCAGTCTTCGAACGACAACCCGGCGACACGGCCGAATTCCCGGCCGTTGTTCGTGACGAGCACCGCACCGGCCGCAATCGCATGCCCGGCGATCGACGCATCGTTCGCGCCGATCGGCGTGCCGCGCGCGGCGAGATCCGCGCGAATCGCGGCCGTTGCATCGACGGCCGCCGGATCCCACGACAGCACGCCATCCAGCCGCGAAACAAAGGCCGTCACGAGTTCCGCATGCTTCGGCGACGCCTTCCTGCCGACCGCGCCGAACCGCATTTCGGCATAGGTAATTGCCGACACGACGATCCGGTGCTGCGCATTGACGCACGACTGCAACCGCGACAGCACCACGGGCGGCCGCTCGCGCATGATGAACGAACAAATGTTCGTATCGAGCATGTAGAGCGTGGTCACCGGCCGGACTCCGTCGGCGAGCCGGCATCGCCGGACAGGTCGAAACGGCCGGACTCGATGACGGCCGGGCGTTCGGCGAGGAAATCGGCGTCGGCCAGCGGTTCGTTCGCGAACGAAAGCCACGTGGGACGCACCGGCCGCAGCAGCAGCGTATCGCCCTCGCGGCGGATCTCGAGTTCCGTCACACCCTCGAACTCCATGTCCTTCGGGATGCGGATTGCCTGGTTACGGGCGTTCTTGAAAATGGAAACAGTGCGCATGAGCCACTCCATGGGAGTACGGTGCGCCCATTTTAGACATATGTCGGCATATGTCAATTTCAGGGGGCGCGAATCGGACGTCGCGCCCCACGCTGTCACGGGTGTTTTTGTCATGCTGCCGGCCTGTCGTCGATGAGGAGAGCGATCCATTCTTCACGACGCGGGCCGCGCGGTCCATATCCCGAACGGCCGATGCAGGCGCGATGCACGGCCGCGCGCAACGTCGCACCGACGCTGCGCGCCCGCCCCGTCACGGCAACCGGAAAGTGTCGAAGAATGTTTCGCGCTCGATCACGGTGAGCGCCGCGCGTTTGTGCGGGAAGTCGAATTCCTTCAGCGTGTAGAACCCGAGCCGGTGCATGTACGCGATGTGCCGCACGTGATCGACGCGCGGCTCGCCAACGAGCCGCTGGGTGCGCGGTTCGTCGACGAACATGTAGTGCAGCACCCCGCTCCACCACGCATGCAGCTTGCCCGCGCTCTGGAAGCGCGAGTCGCCGATCAGCAGGTGCAGCCCGCGATCGTAGTCGTGCGCGTCGTAGAACGGCGCGAGGCGGTCCTCCTTCGCCCAGTAGAACTCGAAATAACCGAACGGCGTGTCGTCGAAATAGCCGATCATCGGGTGCATGTGCGGATCGGCGAGCCGCTCGGCGAGATACGCCGCATGCTCGTCGCGCGTGCCGCGCTGGTCCCAGAAATGCGCGACGCGATCGAGATTCATCCAGCCGCTGAACAGGTCAGCGTGCGCGTCGATATCGACGGTGCGCAGGCTGAACCTCATCCCGACCTGCGGCATGGCGCGCGCGTAGATCTCGCCGACCGGCGACGGCGGCCGCACCGGGTGCCGGTGGCCGTTCGTGATCGCGTAGCGCAGCGGCATCCCGCCCGATGCGGGCGCCTTCAGCCACGGCTGCGGGTTCTGCCAGAACGTCGTGCGCGACACGTTCAGGCGCAGCGTGCCGCCGGCGACCTGCGCGCCGTCGATCACGCCTTCGCGCACCGCGCGGGCGACGTACGACGCGACGGCCGCCGGATCGGTGCCGGCGAGCGGCACCGAGATCGTCGCCGCATCGTGCCGCGTGTCGGTGTTGAACAGCGCGACGAACGCCGCGAGCAGCACGTCCGGCGAGTCGTCGGGTCGCCATGCGTCGAGCGTGCGCTCCGCGACCGGCGCCGCCTGCCCGTGCGCGGCGCCGTCCAGCGCGGCGGCCACCTCACCTTCGACGGCGTCCGCGGCGCCGGCCGGTTTCGTCAGCGTGTCCTCCATCACAGTGCTCCCGCGTCGTGGCGGTCGGCGAGCACGTGAAGCCCCCGCTCGAGCGCCGGAAACAGGCTGCGCTGGAAGTTGTTCCAGCGCAGTTCGAGGATCGTGTCGTCCGGCGCGATCGGCGTGTCGAGCACGTCGCAGATCACCTCGCCGGAATCGATGCCGTTGTCGACGTAGTGGAACGACGCACCCGTCATCGTCACGGGTTCGACGGACGACGTCGCGCCGCTCGCCCAGTCGACCCGTTCGCCGCGCGCGCCGTGCAGCGCGTCGAGCGTCGCCCACGCGCCGCGCCGCTGGTACGGCGAATCGTCGGCCGTGATGCCCGGGTGGATGTTCGCGATGCGCCGGTGAAAGCGCGCACCGGGCCGCACGAGTTCGTCGAGGATCACGAGCAGCCCGTCGAGCACGACGACGTCGGCGTCGAGTTCGAGCAGGCGCTCGAGCAGGCGGCGCTCGAACGCCTGTTTGCCCGCCGCGCGCTCGCGCGCGTCGCGCGGCAGCCGCCGGTACATCGACGGAATCGTGCAGAACAGTGCGTCGACCGGCCGGCCCTGCACCGTCAACCCGTCCGGCAGGATCCACGGGCGGCCCGGCGTGCGCGTGAAGCCGTAGTCGGCCACCTTCGCGCGGTCGGCCGGCGAACCGTCGTCGTCGTCGACGATCACGCCCCGGAGCGTGTAGCGCTCGCCGAGCGGCGAGTCGTTCAGGCGCTCGACGAGGAATTCGAGCGGCGCCTTCATGTAGCGCGTGCCGCCCTGATACGCGACCGGCTGGCCGGCGCGATCGGCCGCGCCGTTGCGCAGCGACTGGATGTAGACGAGATTTTTCTTCGGCATGGATGCGTCGTGGAAAAGCGGACGAAGGCGCCGCGGCCGGCCCGCGCCAGCCACGAAGGCTGGCCGGCGCACCGCGGCGCGCAACGTCACCAGTTGTATTTCGCGGTCGCGATCACGGTACGGTCGGTGCCGAAAACGCAGACGTTCATCGACTGGCAGCCGCTGATGTAGTGGCGGTTGGCCAGGTTCGTCCCGTTCACGGCGAAGCGCCAGTTACGCGTGTCGTAATGCACGCCCGCGTCGAACAGCGTGACGCTCGACACCGCCAGCGAGTTGTCGGCCGCACCGGCCGACGCGCTCTGGTAGCGAACGCCGCCGCCGAGGCCGAAGCCCGCGAGCGGCCCCGTGTGCCATGTCCAGTCGGCCCACATCGACGCCATCTGGCGCGGACGCGGAATGTCGACCGGCCAGTTGTTCAGCGACACGTCGTTCGCCTTCACGTTCTTCACGTCCTGGTACACGTACGACGCGATCAGCGACAGGTTCCGCGTGAGCTTGCCGGTCGCGCTCAGCTCGATCCCGCGCGAACGCACCTCGCCCGCCTGCACCGACTTCGTGCCGGTCGTGTCCTGACTCGGCAGCGCCGGCGTGATCCCGTTGGTCTGGTTGATCTGGTAGATCGCCGCGTTCAGCATCAGGTTCTTGCCAGGCGGCTGCCAGCGCAGGCCGGCCTCGATCTGCTTGCCGCGAGTCGGCTGCGGCAGCCCGCCGCCGAGCAGGTTCACGCCGATCAGCGGATTGAACGACGTCGCGTAGCTGATGTACGGCGACAGCCCGTAGTCGCCCTGGTACGTGAGGCCGACGCGGCCAGTGAACGCCGTGACGTCCGCCTTCGTCTGCGTGCCGCCCGCGCGGTCGTCCATCCGCATGTTGACCCAGTCCTCGCGGCCGCCGAGCGTCAGCGTCCAGCGGTTCCACTTGATCTGGTCCTGCGCGTACAGGCCGAACGTGTTCATCGTCGTGTACGTGTTGGTGCGGAACGTCGACGCCGGATCGAACACCGCCGTCGTGACCGGCAGGTAGACCGGGTTGTAGATGTTCAGCGGCGGCGCCGCGGCGAGCCATTCGCTGTCGGTCGCGGTCTGGCGGTTGTACTGGAAGCCGAGCAGCAGCGTGTGCTGGAGCGGGCCCGTCGCGAAGCGGCCTTCCACGTTGTTGTCGATGTCGAAGCGGCTGTAGTTCATCTGGAACACGCCGGCCCAGCGCGACACGTCGGTCGTGCTGCCTTCGACGAAGCCGTTGCCGAACACCGAGCCGTTGTCGAGCGACAGGTGCATCAGGCGGACGTTCTGCCGGAACGTCCACATCGGCGTCAGGTTCTGCTCGAATTGATAGCCGACCGACCACTGCTTCTTGCGGTAGTAGTTGAAGTTCGGGTCGCCTTCGTACACGTCCTTGTTGATCTGCCCGTTCGGGTTCGGCAGCACCGTGCCCACCGCCGGCAGGAAGTTCGACGAGATGTCGCCCCAGTCCTGCAGGTAAGTCGCGGAAAGCGTCAGCGACGTATCCGCGTTCGGGCGCCAGCGGAACGACGGCGCGAGCGCGACGCGCTGGTCGTTGTTCGGGCCCGTCAACGCGTTGCCGTCGCGCGCGACGCCGACGAACCGGTATGCGTACTTGCCGTCGGCATCGAGCTTGTCGCCGACATCGATCATGAACTGCTTGCGCGCGTAGTTGCCGATCTGCACCCCGGCTTCGCGCACGCGCTCGCCGTCGGCGAGCTTGGTCTGCACGTCGATGATCGCGCCGGGGTCGCCCGCGCCGTACAGCACCGACGTCGGCCCGCGCAGCACGGTGATGCTGTCGATCATGTACGGATCGACACGCCAGCTCGCGAGGTTGATCGTGTTCGGCACCTGCAGCCCGTTCACGAAGGCGGTCGGCGTGAAGCCGCGCAGCGCCGCGTACCAGTCCGACCGGTTGTCCGAACCGTACGACGAGAAGCCCGGCACGTAGCGCAGCGCCGCGTTCACGTCGGTCGCGCCGGTCATCTCGATCTGCTGTGCGGTGACGACGTTGATCGTCTGCGGGATCTCGTTGATCGGCGTGTCGGTCTTCGTGCCGGTCCGGCTGCGCTTCGCGACGAGCCCGACCGTGCCGTCGCCTTCCGAGGCCGCGTTGACGGTGATCGCCGGCAGCGTGCCATTCGGCGAGCCGCTCGTCGTGCCATTTTGCGCGCCGGTCGACGCACTCGCCGCCGCGCCGTTCTGCGCACTGCTGGCCGACGCCGCGGCGCCTGCGTTCACGGCCGGCGCCGCCTGGGCGTAAGCCTGCCCCGCCGCAGCCGCACCGAACGCGACGCTCGCCGCGGCTGCGATCGCACGCAAACGCGTGCCTGTTGCCCACTCCATCTTTCTCTGCTCCACTTTTTTCATGCGGTCTCCGACCGCGCCTTTGTCAAAGAGCGAAAGCCATCCGGCCCGCGCTCACCCCGTTTTCCTGTCGTTTTTCGTGCGGTGCCCGGGCCGCGCCATCGTCATGGGCGGGTGCGATCCCGTCTTCGAGCGACGCGCAGATTTCGTCCGCGCGGCGCGCCAGTACCGACAGCAGCGTGTCGGACAAGCCGTGGCTGTCTTCGCAGCAGCCTTGCAGGTAGATGCGCGGCGCGAACTGCTCGGGCGTCGCGAGCAGGTAGTCGCGCGTCACGTCGCCGTGCGTGAGCGCGTCGCCCAGGTGCGGCGCGAGCCCTTCGAGCAGCGCCGAATGCGTGTCGCGGCGATAGCCGGTCGCGAGCACGAGCGCGTCGAAGCGCTCGACGCGCGTGGCGCCGCTCATCCGGTCGCGCAGCGTCAGCTCGATGCGGCCGTCGGCGGTGCGCACCGCCGCCTCGATCGCGCTGTTCGCGAGCAGCGCATGACGCGGTGTGCCGTCGATGCGCTGCAGGTACAGCATTTCGTAGATCTGCTCGATCAGCGGCCGGTCGACCACCGCGTAGTTCGTGTCGCGATAGCGCTCGAGCAGCGCGCGGCGCGCGTCGTGCGGCTGCGCATAGACGACATCGGTGAACTCGGGGCTGAAGATCTCGTTGACGAACGGGCTGTCGTCGGCCGGCTTCAGCGCACCGGCGCGCATCACGAGGCTCGCGTCGACATGCGGGAAGCGGCGCGCGAGGTCGATGAACACCTCGGCCGCGCTCTGCCCCGCGCCGATCACCGCGACGCGGCGGCGCTCGCCGTCCGGCGACGCGACGAGCCGGTCGATGTCGGTCAGATACGACGACGAATGGATCACGCGGTCGCGGCCGAGCGCGGCGAACGCGTCCGGAATCGCGGGCGTGCCGCCGACGCCGACCGACAGTGCACGCGTAACGCGCTGGCGCTCATGGCCGGACGCATCGCGCGACAGCACGCGCAGCGCGTCGATCCGGGCGCCGTCGCCGCGCACGGGCTCGATCGCCAGCACGGTCTCGCTGTAATGAACGTGTTCGTCGAACGCATCGGCGACCCAGCTCAGGTAGTCGTGGAATTCGACGCGGGTCGGATAGAAGTTCTTCAGGTTGACGAATTCGTTCAGCCGGCCGCGTTCGAACAGGTAGTTGATGAACGTGTAGCGGCTTTTCGGATCGCGCATCGTGACGAGATCCTTCAGAAACGAGATCTGCATCCGGCAGTCGTCGAGCAGCATCCCGCGATGCCAGCCGAATTCCGGCTGGCGCTCGACGAAGCAATGGGCGAACGTGCGTGCGCCGCTGCGCTCCGCGAGGCGAATGGCCAGCGCCAGATTCGACGGCCCGAAGCCGACGCCGATCAGGTCGAATACGGTTTCTCTCTGCATGTCTCAGCTCCCTTGTCGGTGATTCCGGCCCGTCAGACGTGACGGCCGGAGAAGAACGTCTCGCGCAGCGTGCGCATCCACAGCGGCTGCGCGTCGGCCAGCGCGAGACGGCGCTGCCGCGCGAAGCCATGCCGCGCGAGATGGTCGGCAACCCGCGTGTGGCCGGCCGGAACGGCGCAGCCGACCGCTTCGGTACGCGGGTCGTCGAGAAACAGGTAATGAACGACGGACGGCAGCCAGCCCGCGACGCAATGCGGGCCGCGCCAGCGCGACTCGCCGACCAGCATCCGCAGCCCACGGTCGTAGTCGTGCGCCGCGACGTGCGGCGCGAGCGCGTCTTCCTTCAGCCAGTACGCCTCGAAGTACGCGAACGGCTCGCCGTCGAAACAGCCGACCAGCGGCGTCACGTGCGGATCGGCGTCGGGTGCGGCGCCTTGCGTGCCGTCCGCGCCGGGCTGCGCGCCCGGCCAGCCGTCGCGCACGCGCGGCTCAGGCTCAGCGAACCAGCGCGCGACCCGCCCGGCATCCTCCGCCGGCTGCCAGCCGCGCAGCGTGAAGCGCACGCCGAGCGCAGGCAGGTCACGTGCGTAGACTTCGCCGCGCGGCGCGGGCGGCCGGCGCGGATGACGCCGGCCGTCGGTGAGCATCGGCAGCGTCGCGCAAGGCAGGTGCGTGCCGACGAGCCACAGATCGGCCTGCTGCGCCCAGCCGTCGCGCATGCAGCGGCCGCCGTCGGCGAGCACGCCGCTCGCGCGCAGCGCATCGAGCGCGACCGCCGGCCACGCGGCCGGGTCGAGCCGGATCGCCGCATGGTGCGCGCCGTCCGAAAACGCCGCGGCCAGCGCGGCCAGCAGCGCGCGCCGCTGGTCGGCCAGCGCCGTGCGATGGTTGTACGCGACGAGGCGCAGCGTGCCGTCGTCGGCGAGTTGCGCACGCAGCAACTGCGCGCCGATGCCGTCGCCCTGCGCGACGCGGATCTCCGTGCCGTCGCGCGCGGCGAACAGGCCGTCCGCGAACGCGAGGCGGCACGTATCGGGCATCGTGAATCCGTCCGGACGCACTTCAGCCAGCATGGCGTTCCTCCTGTCCTGTTTCCGCCCGCGCATCGAGCCGTGCGCCGAGGGCCGCGAGCGTCGGCGACGCGAACACGTCGGCGACCGTCAGCGCATGACCGGCACGGCCGGCCGTGTCGACGAAACGCACGACGTCGAACGACGTCGCGCCGGCTTCGAACAGGTCCGCGCCAGGCTCGGGCGCGGCCGTCGCGAACGTGTCGGACCAAAGTGCCGCGAGCACGGCCGCTGCGTGCGACGGCGCGTCGGCCGGTGCTTCCCGGCTTGCTTGCGCGCTGAACGCCGCCTGCGTGGTCACATGCCTGTCGGGCGCGCCGAGCGTTGCTTCCGATGCGCCGGCAAAGCGCGCGACTTCGTCGTGATAGACATCGACGAGCGCATCGACGAAACCGCGGTCGAGCAGTTCGTCCGCATACGAGAATGCGGCGCTCACGCGGCCGTCCGGATGCTCGACGACGTCCAGCTCCAGCGTGAACACGACGCGATGGCGCACGTCGTCGAATTCCGCGAGCGACAGGCCGGCCCAGTCGCGTGCGGCAGCGCCCGTCGGGCGCAGGTAGTTGAACATCACCTGGAACAGCGGATTGGCCTGCGCGGCACGCGGCGCGCGCAGCGCCGCGACGACGTCGGCGAACGGCACGTCGGCATGCGCATACGCGGCGAGCGCCGTGTCGCGCACCTGTGCGAGCACGTCCGCGCGACGCGCGGCCAGGTCGATCCGCGTACGCACGACGACCGAATTGATGAACAGGCCGAGCGCATCGCGTGCCGCGTCGCCCGTCAGCTCGCGTGTCGACGCGAGCACGCCGACCGGCTGGTCGGCCGCGCCCGTCGTGCGGAACAGCGCGGCGTTGAGCGCCGCGTGCAGCAGCATCGGCAGCGTCGCATGCGCGGCCGATGCGGCATCGCGAGCGGCGCGGATCAGCGGTGCGTCGAATTCGAACGCGATGCGTGCCGCGCGCCACTGCGGCACGGCCGGCGCACCCGCGCGCTGCGGCAGCACACACGACGGCAGATCGGCCAGCGCGTCACGCCAGTACGCGACGCGGGCCGGATGACACGGTGCGGGCAGCACGAGCGCTACGACCGGTTGGGCGGCCAGTTGGACGGTCTCTCCAGCCGGCACGGCGTCGCCGCGCACGCGAGCGACATAGCGCGCGCGAACCGCATCGAGCCACAGCTCGATCGATTCGCCATCCGACACGATGTGATGGATCGTCACCGACAGCACGTGGTCGTTCGCGCCGAGCCGCAGCACGCGCGCGCGCCACAACGGCGCATCGGCTGCGAGGTCGAACGGCGCGAGTGCATCGTCGTCGGTCAGCGCCGCCGCGCGGGCGAGCGCATCGGGTTGCGCCGACAGGTCGACGACCGGCAATTCGACCGTCGCCGCCACGTCGATCCGCTGGCCCGGCAGCACGCCCTCGCGGGCGACGAGCCGCGCACGCAGCGCCGGATGCACGGCCGACGCATCGGAGAACGCCGCGCGCAGCGCATCGATGTCGAGCGGGCCACGCACGCGCAGCGCGACCGGAATGTTGTACGCGGCACTGTCCGGCTGCGCGCGCCACAGGAACCACAGGCCGAGCTGCGCGGGCGACAGCGGCCACACGCCGTGCGCGTCGGGTTTGGCGACCGCGACGCCCGGCGCCGCAGTACCGCCGTGCGCGGCATGCGCAGCGCGCGGCGCATCGGCCACCTGAAGCGCGTACTGCGCGAGCACGGGTGCCTCGAACAGCGCGCGCACCGGCACGTCGCGGCCGAGCCGTTCGACCACGCGCGTCGCGACGCGCACGGCAGCGAGCGAATGGCCGCCGAGATCGAAGAAGTGATCGCCGCGGCCGACGCGCTCGAGATTCAGCACATCGCACCAGATCGCCGCGAGCGCGGCTTCGTCGCCGTCGTGCGGCGCCTCGTACGCGCGTTCGACGCGCACGGGCGCCGGCAGCCGCGCTCGGTCGACCTTGCTGTTCGCGTTGCGTGGCAGCGCGTCGAGCACGATCAGTTGCGCGGGCACCATGTAATCGGGCAGCGTGCGGCGCAGGTGTGCGTCGAGCGTCGCGGCTTCGACGGGCTGCGCGGCCGTCTGTGCGTCGGCGGTCAGTTCGACATACGCGACGAGCTGCGCAAGCGCGCCCTGCCCGTGCACGACCGCGCACGCTTCGCGCACCGCATCGTGCGCGGCAAGCTGTGCCTCGATCTCGCCGAGCTCGATGCGCAACCCGCGCAGCTTCACCTGGTGATCGACGCGGCCGATGAAGTCGAACACGCCGTCCGCGCGGCGCCGCACGAGGTCGCCCGTGCGGTACAGGCGTGCGCCCGGCGCGCCGTACGGATCGGGCACGAAGCGTTCGGCCGTCAGCGCCGGGCGGTCGAGATAACCGCGCGCGACGCCGATCCCCTCGCCGCCCAGATACAGCTCGCCGATCACGCCGACCGGCAGCGGATGCAGCCGCTCGTCGAGCACGTGCGCGGTGCGTGCGCCGACCAGCGTGCCGATCGGCAAATACGCGGCGTCGCCGAGCTTGGCGAGATCGTCGCCGGGCCGGAACATCCACAGCGTCGGCGTGATGACCGTCTCGGTCGGGCCGTAGCCGTTGACCACGCGCACGTTCGGCAGCGCGCGGCGCAGCAGCGCGAATGCCTCGCGCGACGTCGCCTCGCCGCCGACGGTCAGCGACCGCAGCGTCGGCGGCGCGCCGTGCGCGAGCGCCCATTCGGCGAGCTGCGCGGCGCAGCCGGGCGGCACGTAGGTCATCGTCACGCCGTCGCGGACCATCATCGCGCAGGTCTGTGCGGGCGGCCACAGCACGTCGGCCGTTACCGATACGGCGGCGCCCGACATGTATTGCGAAAACCAGCCTTCGTGCGCGCCGTCGAAGTTGACCGACTGGAACAGCAGGAACACGTCCTGCTCGCCCGCGCCGTAGCGTTCGGCAATCGCCGCGCAATGCAGCGCGAACGACGCATGATCGACGATCACGCCCTTCGGCTTGCCGGTCGAGCCCGACGTGTAGATCGCGTACGCGGCATGGCCGGGCAGCACGTCCGGCAGCGCGACGTCCGCGGCTTCGTCGAGTGCATCGATTTCGTCGGCGCGCCACACGCGCAGTTCCGGCAGATCGGGCAACGACACGGCGCTCGCGCCGTCGGTCAGCACGTGCGCGATGCATGCGTCGCCGACGATCTGCGCGAGCCGTTCGCGCGGATGGGCCGGATCGAGCGGCACGAACGCGGCACCGGATTTCAGCACCGCGATCAGCGCGACGAGCAGGTCGACCGAGCGCTGCAGTGCCACGCCGACGCGCATCTCCGGCCGCACGCCGGCTGCAACCAGATGCCGCGCCAGGCGCGCCGCGCGTGCATCGACTTCGCCGCGCGTCAGCGCGCGATCGATATCGGCGACGCCACGTGCGTCGGGCCGCGCGTGTGCATGCGCGGCGATGCGCGCGTGCACGGGTACGAACGGTTCGGCGTCGGTCGCGCCTGCCGGCGCGTTCCATGCAAAGAGCTGCGCGCGCTCGTCGGCGGGCAGCCAGTCGAGATCGCCGACCGGCATGTCGGGGCGCGCGAGCGCATCCGCGAGCAGCGTGACGAAGCGCGCGGCCAACCGCGCGATCGCGTCGGCGTCGAACAGGTCGAGCGCGAAGATGAACGCGGCGTCGAACGTGCCGTCGGGCGTCGCCTCGACGGCGAGCGTCAGGTCGAATTTCGCGGAAGGCGTGCCGGACGGCAGCAACGCGGCCGATGCCGCACCGAGCGCCGGCAGCGCGCGGCGCTCGCCATACGCGGCCATCACCTGGAACAGCGGATGGTGGCTCGCGCTGCGTGGCACGCCGAGCGCATCGACCACCTGCTCGAACGGCACGTCCTGGTGCATCTGCGCGTCGACGAGCGCGCGCTGCGTGCGCGCGACCAGCGACGAGAAATCGCCGTGTGCGGGCACCTCGACATCGATGGCAAGCGTATTGACGAAGAAGCCGATCAGGCCGGCGACCTCGGCACGTTCGCGGTTCGCTGCCGGCACGCCGACGCAAATCCGCGCATCGCCGGTCGCACGCGCGAGCAGCGCATCGAGCGCGGCGAGCAGCACCGCGAACGGCGTCGCGCCCGACGCAGCCGCGAATGCACGCAGTTGCGCGCCGATGCGCGAGTCGAGCGAAAACACATGGCGCGCGCCGCGCGCACTGCGGCGCGCCGGCCGTGCGGTCGCGCCCGGCAGCGTCAGCACGCCGCGCTGCGGATCGAGCCGTTCGCGCCAGAACGCAAGCTGGCGATCGCGTTCGCCGGCGTCGAGCCAGCGGCGCTGCCACAGCGCGTAGTCGGCGTACTGGATCGGCAGCGGTGCGAGCGGCACCGGTTTATCGGACGCATACGCGTGGTAGAACGCCGCGAGTTCCTCGAGCATCACCGCCGACGACCAGCCGTCCGACACGATGTGGTGCACGGTCAGCGCGAGCCAGTGATGCGTCGCGTCGAAGCGGACCAGGTGCGCACGCACGAGCGGCGCCGCGCCGAGATCGAACGGTTCGGCTTCGTCGGCCGTCGCGACGGCCTCCGCGCGCGCGGCGCGCTGCGCGTCCGGCAGCGCTTCGAGACCGGTTTCGCGCCACGGGCAGCGCAGCGGCGCGTGGATCGTTTGCGCGACGCCGTCCTGTGCCTCGTCGAAGGTGGTACGCAGCGCCTCGTGGCGCGCGATCAGCGCATCGCACGCGAGACGCAGTGCGTGCGTGTCGAGCGGGCCCGTCAGCGCCAGACGCTCGGTGATGTGATACGCATCGGGCGCATCGATCAGCCGTGCATGCAGCCACAACCGCGTCTGCGCGAACGACGCCGGCACGCGGTCGCTGCGCGGCGTGCGCGGCGGGATCGGCAGCACGCGAAAGTCGATGCCGGCCGCACCGAGCTTGTCGATGAAGACCGAGCGCTGCGCGTCGGGCAGTTGCGCGAAACGCGTCGCGAGCGCGAGCCAGTCGGGTTGAACCTTCGTCATCCGTCGTCCTTATTGGGTTTCCAGTTCGCCGAGCAGCGCGTCGATCGCGCTCGCCGCATCGGTCGCGCCGCGTGCCGCACAGGCCGCGTCGATCGCTTCCGCGCAGCGCGCGAGCGTGCGCGTGTCGAACAGCGTGCGCAGCGGCAGCGCGAGCCCCCAGTGCAGGTTCGCCTGCGCGTGGGCCCGCGTCGCGAGCAGCGAATGGCCGCCGAGCAGGAAGAAATCGCCGTCGCGGCCGATCGCGTCGACATGCAGCACGCGTTGCCAGATGTCCGCGAGCGCACGTTCGGTATCGGTCGCTAGTTCGACGGCTTCGGCTGCTTCGCGCACCGGCGCGGGCAACGCATGACGGTCGCACTTGCCGTTCGGCGTGACGGGCAGCGCATCGAGTTCGATCAGTTGCGACGGCACCATGTAGGCCGGCAGTTGCGCGCGCAACGCATCGAGCAGCGCCACGCGGTCGAGCGGGCCCGCGTCGCCGCGGGCGACATAACCGATCAATTGCTCGTCGCGCACGATCACGACCGCATCGTTCACGCCGGGCGCCGCGCGCAGCAGCGCCTCGATCTCGCCCGGCTCGATCCGCTGGCCGCGCAGCTTCACCTGCGTGTCGACACGGCCGAGATAGTCGAGCGCGCCGTCGGCGCGCCGGCGCGCGAGGTCGCCCGTGCGGTACATGCGTGCGCCCGGCACGAACGGATCGGGTACGAAGCGCTCGGCGGTCAGCGCCGGGCGGCCGAGATAACCGCGCGCCAGGCCCGCGCCTGCCAGGTACAGTTCGCCGGTCGCGCCGGCCGGCACCGGCTGCCATGCGGCATCGAGCACGTGCAGTTGCAGGTTCGCGATCGGATGGCCGATCGGTACCGCGCCCGCATTCGCGTCGTCGGGGCCGCAGGTCCAGTGCGACACGTCGATCGCGGCCTCGGTCGGCCCGTACAGGTTCACGAGCGTCGCGTTCGGCAGCAGCCGCGCCATCTTCGCGACGAGTTCGGGCGCCAGCGCCTCGCCGCTCGCGACGATCAGGCGCACGCTGCCGCATTGCGCGGCGGCCGGGAAATCGTCGAGATACACGGCGAACGCGGCGAGCATCGACGGCACGAAGTGCAGCACCGTCACGCCGTGCGCATGGATCGCGGCCGCGAGACGCGCCGGATCGCGATGGTCGCCGGGCGCGGCGATCGCGAGCTTCGCGCCGATCGCCAGCGGCCACACGAATTCCCAGACCGACACGTCGAAGCCGAACGGCGTCTTGTGCAGCACGACGTCGTCGCGCGTCAGACGATAGGCGTGCTGCATCCACGCGATCCGGTTCGCGAGCGCGCCGTGCGTGTTGCCGGCGCCTTTCGGCTTGCCGGTCGAGCCCGACGTGTAGATCAGGTAGGCGAGTTGGGCGTCGTCGACGGCGACGCTTGCGGGCGCCGCGTCACGTTCGTCCGCGTCATCGGCGAGCAGGTCAGCAACCGTCAGCAACTGCGTCGCGGCATCGTCTCCAAGCGCGGCCTCGACCTGCTCGCGCAGGTGGGCCTGCGTGATCGCGACGGCCGGCCGCGCGTCGCGCAGCAGGTATGCAATGCGCTCGGCCGGATAGTCGGGATCGACCGGCAGGTACGCCGCACCGGCCTTCAGCACGCCGACGAGCGCCATCACCATGTCGAACGAGCGCTCGACGCACAGCGCGACCGGCGTATCGGGCCGCACGCCGCGCCGGCGCAGTGCGCCCGCGATGCGTGACGTGCCGAGGTCGAGTTCGCGATAGGTCGCGCGATGCACGCCGCCGTGAACGTCCGCGTATTCGAGCGCAATCGCGTCGGGCGTCGCGTGCGCCGCATCGACGAATTGCAGGTGCAGCGGCTGCCGTTGCGAAGCCGGCCATGACTGCGCGGTGTCCTGTGCAAGCACCAGTGCGTCGCGGGTTGCGTCGTCGGCGATCGACAGCGTGCCGAGCAGCGCGTCCGGCGTGCGGGCCAGCGCATCGAGCGCACACGCGAACGCACGGTGCCAGGTCTCGACCTGCCGCGCATCGACGCGGGCGGTGTCGTAGCCGTAGTCGATCGTCAGTTCGGCGCCGCTCTCGATCACCAGCGTCAGCGCGAAATCCGTCGCCTCGATGCTGCGCACGCCGCTCAACGCAAGCGCGCGCGGATCGGCGTCGCGCGCCGTCTCGTCGACCGGGTAGTTCTCGAACACGACCAGCGTGTCGAACAGTGCGCCGCCCGCGCCGCGTGCCCAGCGCTGGATGTCGGCGAGCGGCGTGTGCGCATGCTCGGCGGCCGCCGCATTCTCGCGCTGCAGCGTTTGCAGCCAGTCGGCCGCGCGTTGCTGCGGCGCGGGCGCCGTAATCACCGGCAGCGTGTTGATGAAGAGACCGAGCACCGTGTCGACATCCGCGAGCGCATCGGGACGGCCCGCGACGGTCGCGCCGAACGCGACGGCCGGCTGGTGCGTCATCCGCTGCAGCGCGAGCGCCCACGCACCCTGCACCAGCGTGTTGACGGTCAGCTTCAGCGCGCGCGCCGTCTGCGCGACGCGCGTCATCGCGTCCGCGTCGATCGTCGCGCGCCACGTAACCATGTCGGCGTCCGCGCGGTCTGCGGTGCGTTCCGCGATCAGCGTCGGCGCGTCGAGCCGCGCGAGGCGGTCGGTCCAGAAGCGTCCGTCGGCATCGCGATCGCGCGTGCCTAGCCACGCGATGAAGTCGCGGTAGCGCAGCGCCGGACGGCTTGCGAACGGCGACACGGCGTCCGGGTCGCGATAGTCGCGCAGCACGTCCGCGAGCAGGCGCGCGGTACTCCAGCCGTCGAGCAGCACGTGGTGACGCGTCCACACGACGCGCCATGCGTCGTCCGACACGCGAATCAGCGTGAGCCGCATCAGCGGCGGCTCGCGCCAGTCGAAACCGCGCGCGCGGTCAGCCGCGAGCCATGCGTTGAAATCCGCGTCGAGCGTGCCGCCGCGCGTGCGCCAGTCGAGCTGTTCGACCGGCATCTGCGCGTGGCGATGCACGCACTGCAGCGGCGCGGCTTCGTCGGGCATCACGCTCGTGCGCAGGATGTCGTGGCGCGCGACGGACGCGTCGAACGCAGCCGCAAGCCGGTCGGCATCGAGTGCGGTCGCGGTCGCGACGAGCTGGTTCACGTAGCTCGCGTGGCCCGGCGCGAACAGCGCATGGAACAGGATGCCCTGCTGCATCGGCGACAGCGGATACACGTCGTCGATCGCGCGCCAGTCGAGCGGCGTGCGTTCGATCGCGGCCTGAGTAAGGCCGGCGGCCTGCGCGAGCGGGAAATCGCCCGGCGTCGCGCCACCGCCGCGGTGCGCGACGCGCGATGCACATGCGTCGACGAGCTCGCGCAGCGCGGCTGCGAAGCGTTCGGCGAACGCGTCGATCGTCGCGCGCTCGAACTGCGGCGCACCATAGACCCAGTGCATTTTCAGCGCGCGCGCGCCATCGCGGTCCGTATCGAGGTAAGCGTGGATCGCGAGCGTGTTGCCGAGCGGCCCCTGCGGATCGCGCTCGACGCCGGTGCCGCCGAAGCGTGGCACGAGCGTTGCGTCGCGCGGCGCGTCGAACTGGCCGAGATAGTTGAACGTGACGCGCGGGCGCGGCACGGCGGCCAGCGCCGCGCGCGTCGCCGCATCGCCGTAGTGTGCAAGCACGCCGAAGCCGAGCCCCTTGTGCGGCACCGCGCGCAACGTGTCCTTGACTGCACACAGCGTGTCGCGCGCGGTCGCTTCGACCGGCAACGTCACCGGGTAATGGCTCGTCAGCCAGCCGATCGTGCGGCTCGCGTCCGCGTCGTCGAACAGCGCCTCGCGGCCGTGCCCTTCCAGTTCGACACGGCACGATGCGGTGCCGCTGCGTGCGCCGGACAGTGCCAGCGCGAGTGCGGCACCGAGAAGCTCGATCGTCTGCGTGCGATAGGCCGCATGCGCATCGGTCAGCGCCGCGCGGGTCAATGCCGCATCGATCGTCTGCACGACGACGACCGCATCGGCATTCGTCGCCGCTGCGTCGGGATGATCGGGCACGAGGTCGTCGCCCTGCGCCATGCCGGCCCAGTACGCGGTCTCGGCAGCGAACGGCGACGCCGGTTCCGTCGCGGCGCGCGCGAGCCGCGCGGCCCATGCATCCGCGCGCAGGCCCGGCTGCGACAGCCGGAACGGCGTGCGGTCGCACGCGGCGCGGTAGGCCGAGTCGAGGTCGTCGAGCAGGATGCGCCACGACACGCCGTCGACGATCGCGTGGTGAATCGCGAGATAGAGCTGTGTCGAGCCGTCCGGCAGCCGTGCCGCGCACGCGCACGCGAGCGGCCCGCGGCCGAGGTCGAGGCGGCGCTGCAGCGCGTCGAAACGTGCGAGCGCGTCGGCTTCGTCGCGTGCGGCGACTTCGACGAACGGCAGCGCATCGTACGGCTTCGCGGCATCGCTGGCGTGCCACGTGCCGTCCGTGCCGCGCGCGAAGCGCTGGCGGAATGCATCGTGATGCGTCAGCAACGCATCGAATGCGCGCGCGAATGCGTCCGTGTCGAACGGCCCGCGCACGTCGAACGCGACCGACTGGTTCCAGTGGCCGCGCTGCGGGACGTCGAGCGCGAAGAAGCGTTGCTGCGCGGGCGTCAGGATTGGCGCGGCAGCCGGCGTTGCCACTGCGGATGCGGCTGCGATCGCAGGCTGAGCGGCGGCGGCGGCCGCGTCATCCGTCTTCGCGATACGCGCGAGCTCGGCCACCGTCGGGCCGTCGAACAGTTGCTTCGGCGTGAATCGCACGCCGCGCCTGCGTGCACGGGCAATCACCTGCAGCACGAGGATCGAATCGCCGCCGAGTTCGAAGAAGTTGTCGTCGCGGCCCACATGCGGCGCCTTCAGCACGGCCTGCCAGACTTCGGCGAGCACCGATTCGATCGCGCCCTGCGGCGCATCGCCGGACGCGATCGCGGCCGGCGCGGCCGCCAGTTCGCGCAGCGCCGCACGATCGATCTTGCCGTTCGCGGTCACCGGCAGGCGCGCGAGCGCGACGAACTGCGCGGGCACCATGTAGTCGGGCAGCTTCGCGGCGAGCGCCGCGCGTACGGCGGCCTCATCGAACGCCGCGCCATCGCGCATCACGACGAAGGTCGCAAGCCGCAGCCGGCCGTCGTGCTCGATCGCGAGCGTTTCGGCCTGCGCAATCGGGCCGGCCGCGCGCACGGCCGCACTCACCTCGCCCGGTTCGACACGGTAGCCGCGGATCTTCACCTGGTCGTCGATGCGACCGAGGAACGCGAGACGGCCATCCGCACGCAAGCGCACGCGGTCGCCGGTGCGGTACAGCCGCGCGCCGGGCGTGAACGGATCGGGCACGAAGCGTTCGGCGGTCTGCGCCGGACGACCCAGGTAGCCGCGCGCGACGCCCGGCCCGCCCAGATACAGCTCGCCCGTCGCGCCGGCCGGCACGCATGCGCCGAACGCGTCGAGCACGAGCGCGCGCGCATTGGGCAGCGGCAGGCCGAGCGGCACGCCGCTCGCGGGATCGCGCGCATCGGCGGCGATCGACGCCGTGTCGCATGCGATCGCGCCGACCGTCGCTTCGGTCGGCCCGTAATGATTGATCACGCGGCAGGCCGGCGCGAGCGCGGCCAGGCGCGCCACGAGCGCCCACGTAAGCGTTTCGCCGCCCGTCACGAGCGCGTGGCGCGGCAGCACGTCGGCCGGCACGCGCGCGTCGAGCAGCGCCTGCAGATGGCTCGGCACGATCTTCAGCACGCCGACGTCGCGCCGGCGCATCTCGTGCGCGAACAGGTCCGGATCGAACGCGCATGCGGCCGGCAGCAGGTGCAGCGTGCGGCCCGCGCACAGCGCGCCGAACAGCGTTGTGTGGCCGAGATCGGCCGCGACGGTCGACACCATCGCGAACGACGCGTCCGGTGCGAACGCGAGTTCGTCGAGCATCCCCTGCACGTAGTCGGCCAGTGCGCCGTGCGACACGACGACGCCCTTCGGCGTGCCGGTCGAGCCCGACGTATAGATCAGGTACGCGCCCTGTTCCGGATGCGGCGCGACGCGCACGCCGGCCGCATGGGCGAGCGTCGCGTCCTGCGCGAGCGTGTCGACGTCGAGCGGCTGCGCGCCGATGCCGGCCGGCCACGCGACCGTATCCGCGACGAGCGCCCAGCGTGCGCCGCAATCGGCGGCCGCCGCGGCCAGTCGCGCGGCAGGTTGCGCGGGATCGAGCAACACGGCAAGCGCGCCGGCTTTCAGCGCGCCAAGCAGGCCGACGACGAAGCGCGCCGAACGTTCGATGCAGACGATGACGGACGCTTCGGCGGCCACACCGCGCTGAGTCAGCGCGCGCGCGATTCGGTTCGACGCGTCGTCGAGTTCGGCGAACGTCAGCGCCGCCGACGCGTCGGCGAGCGCGACGCGATGCGGATACGCGGCCGCCTGCCGCGCAAACGCGGCGACGATGTCGGCATGTTCGACGCGCAGCGCGCGGCCGTCGCGCGGCTGGCGCGATTCGGCCGATGCGTCGCACGGCAGCGCGGCCGTCGTGCGTTGCGGATCGTGCGCGGCCGCGCCGACGAGCGCCGCATAGCTGTCGAGCCAGGCGCGCGCGGTGTCGGCGTCGATGCAGTCGGTCGCATGGGCCGCGACCAGTTCGATCCCGTTCGCGTCGTCGGTGAAATCCAGCGCGAAGTCGAAGCGCGCAGCGAGATCGGGCCCCGGCGTCGCGACCGCCGTTGCGCCCGGCAGCACGCTGTCGTGCCGCGCGTCGAACTGCTGCGCGAATTTCACGCGCAGCCATTCGTCGCCGCGCTTGACCGACGGCTTCACCGCATCGACGACGCGCTCGAACGGCACGTCCTGGTGCGCGACCGCGTCGAGCGCCGCCGTGCGTGCCGCGTCGACGAGCGCGCGGAACGGCAACATCGGCGCCACGCGCACACGCAGCGCGACCGTATTCAGGAACAGCCCGAGCAACGCGCGCGTTTCGGGGCGCTGGCGATGCGCGACCGGCACCGCGACGACGACGTCCGTCTCGCCGGTCAGGCGCGACAGCCATGCATCGAGCGCGGCCAGCAGCACCGTGAAGACGGTGGCCTGCGCGTCGCGCGCGAGTTGCCGCACGTCGGCCGCGACCGCGTCCGGCAGGCGCACCGACACGCGTGCGCCCTGCAGCGTGCGCGCGGCGCCCGGCTGACGATCGACCGGCAGCGCGATCGGGCCCGGCGCGTCGCGCAATGCGCCGCGCCAGTAGTCGAGCTGACGTTCGCCCTCGCCGCCTGCCAGCATGTCGCGCTGCCAGTCCGCGTAGTCGGCGTACTGGATCGGCAGGTCGGGCAACGACGGTTCGCGGCCTTCCGCATACGCGCGGTACGCGGCCGACAGTTCGTCGAACGCACAGCGCGAGGTCCAGCCGTCGGTGATCGCGTGATGCGCGGTCAGCAGCAGGCGGTGACGGTCGTCGGCAAGCACGACGAGCGTCGCGCGCAGCAGCGGGCCGCGTGCGAGGTCGAACGGCTCGGCCGCATCGCGCTCGGCGAGTCGCGCGGCTTGCGCGTCGCGCGCGGCCGGCGGCAGGTCGCGCAGGTCGATGTCGGCGATCGACACCGGCAGATGCGCATGAATCCGCTGCATCACGACGCCGTCGTCGTTGTCGACGAGCGTCGTGCGCCACGCGTCATGACGCCCGATCACGTGATCGAGTGCGCGCTGCAGCGCGTCGCGTTCGAGCGTGCCGTCGATCGTCCAGTGCGCGGCGATGTGATACGCGGCGCTAGCGTCGCGCGTTTGCGCGAGCACCCAGAAACGTTGCTGCGCGAGCGACGCCGCACGGTCGACGTGCGGCTTACCCGATGCGGCTGCGTCGGCCGCCACGTGGCGCGCAGAAATAATGGCGGCCAGCGGCTCGCCCGTTTCGCGTTCCGCACGATCGACCGTTTCGGCCAGTTCGGCGAGTGCCGGATCGGCGAACAGCGTATCGAGCCGCAGGTTCACGCGCCAAGCAGCGCGAATCGCGGCCTGCAATTGCATCGCGGCGAGCGAATCGGCGCCCAGCGCGAAGAAACGGTCGTCGCGCGACGGCGCGGCATCGAGGCCGAGCAGCGTCTGCCACAGGCCGGCGAGCTGCTGCCCGGTCGGCGTGCGCGGCGCGTCGCCGGCGCCTTGCGTCGTGTCGCGCGCGGCGGCAATCCGTTCGCGCAGCACGGCGCGGTCGATCTTGCCGTTCAGCGTATACGGCAGTGCATCGCAGCGCACGAACCGGTGCGGCTGCCATGCCGCCGGCAATTGCGCGGCCACGTGCGCCTTCAGCGCCGCATCGTCGGCCGCCGCGCGCAGCGCGACACACGCGATCAATCGCGTCGGCCCGTTGCCGGTTTCGGCGACCACGGCCGCGTCGGCCACGGCCGGATGCGAGCGCAGGCACGCGGCGATTTCCGCGGGCTCCACGCGCACGCCGCGCACCTGGACCTGGTCGTCGAGGCGGCCGAGATAGTCGAATGCACCGTCGTCACGCAGGCGCGCGAGATCGCCCGTGCGGTAGACGCGCGCGCCGGGCTCGCCGTCCGGATCGGGAATGAAACGTTCGGCCGTCAGCGCCGGGCGGCCGTGATAACCGCGCGCGATACAGACGCCGCCGAGCAGCAGTTCGCCGCCTTCGCTCGACTCGCCGTCAACGCGCGCGACGCGCGGGCCGATCACGCGGCCGATCGGCAGCGACGCATACGCGTCGTCGGCGGCCAGCGCGGGCGTCTCGCCCGGCTCGACCGGCCACAGCATCGGCGAGATCACGGCCTCGGTCGGCCCGTAGCCGTTGATCAGGCGTACCGACGGGAAGGTGCGGCGCACGAATTCGAACGCCTGCTGCGGCAGCGCTTCGCCGCCGAACGCGAGCACGCGCAGTGCCGGCGGCACGGCATCGCGCGCGGCGACGGTCGCGAATTCGCGCAGGTACGCGGGCGGGAACGCGGCGACGTTGACCGCTTCGCGCACCATCAGCGCATGCGCGGCGTCCGGTGCAAACGGCTGCGGCGGCGCCACGACGATACCGGCGCCGATGGCGAGCGGCGCGAGCCAGCACTCGTGAGCGGCGTCGAAGTTGACCGACGCGAAATGCAGCAGACGGTCGCCGGCTTCGATCGGCAGCGCGGCCGCGAGCGCGTCGCAGTGCGCGGCGAGCGGTCCGTGCTCGACGACCACCGCCTTCGGCGTGCCAGTCGAGCCCGACGTATAGATCATGTAGGCCGCCGAACGGGGGTGCACCAACACATCTTCGTCATCGGCAGCGAGGTCCTGCTCGCCCGCCGCTTCGGCAGCCGCGTCGAACGCGTGTTCGAACGGCGCGCCGAGCGCCGCGCGGCCGGCTTCGTCGACGATGCCGTGCCGCAGTTGCGCGTCCTGGACGATCCAGTCGAGGCGCGCGGCCGGATGACGCGGATCGAGCGGCACGAACACGCCGCCCGCCTTCAGCACGGCCAGCAGCGCGACGAACAGCTCGCACGAGCGCTCGACGCAGACGCCGACCCGCACTTCCGCGCCGACGCCGGCCGCGCGCAGTTGCCGGGCCAGCCGCGACGCACGCGCGTCGAGCGCGCCGCGCGACAGGCGCAAGTCGTTCTGGAAAGGTACGGCGATCGCGGGTGCGTCGGGCGCAATGCGCGCCAGTTCGCGAATTCGGTGATGCAGCGCAGTCGGGAAACTCGTCATGTGCGTGAAATCCTTCGGTCCGGCCGCTTCGGCCAAGTCTCGGGGCCGCTTGGGGCGGCTTCACTGGTGTGACGAACGGCGCAGCCGATTTTTTACCGTTTTGCGCTCGAAGCGCGCGCAGCCGTCTTTTTTTGCAGGCGCGGCTAAATATTTGCGCCGCCCGTTCGTCTATCAGGGAGGAAAGCCGGAACGGGGCTCGCCCCGCCCGCCGCTTTCGCTTTACCTTTCCGTTTCCGCGTATTCGCCTGCCTTCCCTTTACCGACGTTGCCGATGACAGCCGCCCACGAGCCTTCTTCCCCGCCGTCCCTCGACGCCTCGCCCGCCCGCCCCGCGGCGCGCCTGATCCTCGCGCTGTTGCGCGAAAGCCGCGTGTCGCTCGCGCTGGCGCTCTCCGCGTGCGTGCTGAACGGCGTCGCGAGCGTGCTGCTCGTCGCGACGCTGAACCGTGCGCTCTCGCAGCCTGGCGCGGCCGATGCGTCGCTCGCGTGGCGCTTCGCGCTGTGCGCGGTGATCGCGCTCGTCACGCGGATCGTGTCGGGCACGCTGTTCGCGCGCCTGTCGCAGGACACGATGGCGCGGCTGCGCGTGCATCTCGCGCGACGCGTCGGCGCGGCCGAGCTGCGCGACATCGAGCGGATCGGCGCGGCACCCGTGCAGTCGGTGCTGACCGACGACGCGACCAACGTGTCGATGCTGTTCTTCGCGCTGCCGAACCTGGTCATGCACGGCTCGATCGTGTTCGGCTGCCTCGGCTATCTCGCGTGGCTGTCGTGGCCCGTGTGCGTGCTCGCACTGGCCGCGATCGTCGCCGGCTCGCTCGGCTATCACACCGGCGACCGCCGCGCGATCGCGTCGCTCGAAGCGGCCGGCCAGGCGCAGGATCGCCTGTTCGGTTATCTCGGCTCGCTGTTTTCCGGTGCGAAGGAACTGAAGCTGCACGATGCGCGCGCACGCCAGTTCGTCGACGGCCAGCTCGGCGCGGCGATCGGCGAAGTGCGCGACCACCGCCGCCGCGCGTTCAGCGCGTACGCGGTCGGGGTCGGCTGGATCATCTTCCTGTTCTACGTGTTCCTCGGCGTCGCATCGTTCTGGCCGCAGCTTGGCGTGCATGCCGGGCCGGGCGTGGCCGCCGGCTACGTCGTCGTGTTCCTGTTCATGCTCGTGCCGCTCGACGGGCTCCTGAACAACCTGCCGACCGTCAACGCGGCACGCGTGTCGCTCACGCGGATCGAAGGCGTGATGGCCGAATTCGGTGCGCTGCGCACGGTGCCGCCCGCGGCCGACGCGCCCGACGTGCCGCCGGCCGGTGCCGTCACATTGCGCGGCGTCACGCACGCGTATTTCCACGAACGCGACGAACGGATGTTCAGCATCGGGCCGATCGACCTGACGATCAAGCCGGGCGAGCTCGTGTTCATCGTCGGCGGCAACGGCAGCGGCAAGACGACGCTCGCGAAGGTGCTGACGGGGCTCTACGAGCCCGAGGAAGGCACGATCGAGGTCGACGGCCGCACGATCGGCTGGCGCGAGCGCGCCGCGTACCGGCAGCGCTTCAGCGCGGTGTTCAACGATTTCCACCTGTTCGATGCACTGCTCGGCATCGTCGATCCCGACGATCCGGCCCGCGCGCAGGCCGATGCGCGGGCGAACGCGCTCGTCGCGAAGCTGGCGCTCGACCACAAGGTGAAGGTCGTCGACGGTGCGTTCTCGACCCGCGCGCTGTCGACCGGGCAGCGCAAGCGGCTCGCGCTCGTCGTCGCGTATCTGGAAGACCGGCCGTTCTACCTGTTCGACGAATGGGCGGCCGACCAGGATCCGTCGTTCAAGGCCGTGTTCTACGAGCAGTTGCTGCCCGAGCTGCGCGCACGCGGCAAGGCCGTGATCGTGATCACGCACGACGACCGCTATTTCGATCTTGCCGACCGGCTCCTGAAGCTCGACAACGGGCGCATCGTCAGCGACACGATGCCCGCGGGTCTGCGTGCGCGGGACGGCGTCGATGCGCTGAGCGCGTAAGCCATTCATGGATCGATCGCCGACGCGCCGCAATGGCAGCGCGCCGGCGATGTTCGGTTCAGAAGGGAATGTTGCTGACGACTGGCGGAAAGGAACGGCCGAGGCCTTCCACCGTCAAGCCGAAGACAACGCCCTGCCCGTCGAAGCGGCACGATCCGCAGACAAACCGCCGCGCGCTCAACGCGCGGCCGGCAGCTTCAGCATCGTATCGGTCATCACGTCGGCCAGCTTCAGCGCCGACATCGGCCCGCCGAACCCCCAGATATTGCGCTCGATGAGCGCGATCCGGCGATCGCGCAGCGCGGGCACGAAACGCCACACCGGCGAATCGAGTTTCGCCGACAGCGGCACGTCCAGCCCCGACGCGGTCACGAACATCACGGCCAGATTGCGTTGCGTGAGCAGATCGGCCGACGTCACGTACAGCGTACCTTCCCGCGTCGGCTTCTGCGGCCACGGATCGAGCCCGAGCGCACGCGCGAGACCCGCCGACGTGCTGTTGCCCGTATAGGCCCAGTAACGGTCGGGCAAGCCGAGATCCTGCAGCAGCGCAATGCGCTCGCCCTGTCGGCCCGCGGCCGCGAGCCGCGCCGCATTGCGCGCGATCCCCGCGTCGAGTTTCGCATCGACTGCCTGCGCACGCGCGGCGCGCCCCGTGACCGCGCCAATCGTCCGGAAGATCTGCCGCATCCAGTCGAGCTGCGTGACGGGCACGCCGCCGTCGGAAACATTCGGGCTGAACTGGAACAGGATCGTCGGTGCGATCCGGTCGAGTGCGTCGAAGATCGGCGCATGCCGGAAGCCGACGCCGATGATCAGGTCGGGCTCGACTGCCGCGATCGCCTCGAGCCCCGGCTCCTGCCGCGAGCCGATATCGGTCACGTGCGCGAGCCGGTCGCTCCGGTAGCCGAGCCAGCCCGGATAGAACGCGGTATCGGCCATCCCGACCGGCACGATGTCGAGCGCGATCACGCTCTCCGCGAACATGAAGTCGAGCGCGACCACGCGCTGCGGCCGCACCGGCATCTTCGCGCTCGCCTGCGACACGACCGGGTTGCCGGCCAGCGACACGGCGCCCGGCGTGCGGTGTAAGTCGCCGGCAACGGCACCCGCGCCGGCCGACGCGGAAAACACACCGCAGCACGCGGCACCGAGCGCGGCGAGTGCGCCCAACGCGTGCCGGCGGCCGGCATGCGTCACCGGATCGCGTCCTGCCCGGCCAGCGCCGCGTCGTCCATCGTCAGTAGCAGGGGGCAGCTTCCACACAGTTGCGTTTCTCCAGGAATTTCGTAGCGCAGGCAGCACACGCGGCGCGCGCGAAACGGCGTCGGCAGCAGCGGCGAGCGCGGCACGGCGTCGCGCACCGGCACGCGCAGCGGATTCGGCTCGCCGTGCACGCATGCCGGACCGAACAACCAGTCCGCGTCCCGAACGGGATCGGCCGCGCACGGCAGCGAACGACAGGTGTCGAGCAGATAGTCGAGCAGGTTGCCCGCGTTGTTCCACAGCACGCGCGGCGTCACGCGGCCCATCGCCGCAAGCAGGTCGATCACCGTGCCGAGATGCGCGACGAGCCCCGCATAGCGCGGCGCGGGATCGTCGCACGGCGCGCCGAGCGCGTCCGGCGCGAAATACAGCGCGGCGGGCATCCCGTCGTCGAGCGCGACGAATGTGCGCTCGGGCGCCATGTCGAGCGGCCGGCCGAGCGTCAGCGCCGCGACGACGCCGGCCGGCGCCGCGCGGCCGAAGTAGTACTTGCTCCATTGCGACATCAGCGCGCGTGCATGCTGCGCCGGATCGCCGCCGTAATGACGGACCATCGCGTCGAGCACAGCGTCGCGGTGCTCGGGCAACGCGCTGACAGGCACGACGATGCGGCCCGGCGCGTGTGCGTCGTCGGGCGTGCCGAGCCAGACGACGTCGAGATGGTCGGCGAACGGTTCGGGCGCGAACGCCGAGAAGCGCGTGGCGCGCGCGCCGTCGAACGACGGCGTCATCGCCCTGCGCGCCGGGCGCGGCGCCCCTCGAGGATCAGCAGTCCGAGCAGGTACGGCGCACCGATCAGCGCGGTCAGCACGCCGGCCGGCACTTCGCGCGGCGCGACGACCGTGCGGGCCGCGAGATCCGCGACGCCGAGGATCAGCGCGCCGCACGCGGCCGCGAGCCACAGCCGCGTGCGATGCCGGCGCGCGCCGAGCATCGTCGCGACATGCGGCGCCATCAACCCGATGAAGCCGACCGGCCCGACCGCCGCGACGGCCGCGCACGCGGCGAGCGTCGCGATCGTCAGCGCGAGCGGCCGCAGCGCGGCCACCGGCAGGCCGAGCGCGGCCGCCTGGTCGTCGCCGAGCGCGAGCATGTCGAGCGGTCGCGCAAGCCATGCGAACACGGGCACCGCGAGCACGCACCACGGCAGCAGCATCGACACCTCGCCCCAGCTCCGGCCATAGGTGCCGCCGACGAGCCACACGACGAAGCGCGCGGGTTGTACGCTTTGCTGCGTGATGAGCCATTGCGCGAGCGTGGTCCACAGCGCACCGATCGCGATGCCTGTCAGCGCCACCGCGAGCGGCGCATAACGATGCCGGTGATTCAATGCGAGCGTGATCGCGAGCGACAGTCCGCCGCCGATCAGCGCGGCCGCCGCGAGCGTCACGTGGCCCATCAGCGGCCACGTCGACAATGCGAATAGCGTAACGAGCCCCGCGCCCTGCGTGACGCCGAGCACTTCGGGGCCCGCGAGCGGATTGC